>JAYZDK010000133.1:0-15580 GCA_036337845.1 Myxococcota bacterium
CATGGTGGGCCTTCGTTGAAGGAGGCGGAGAAAATATCGAGACCTCCCAGGACTGGACCATGAATGGAAACAACATGTACATCGTGGGCCCCGGCTGGCACTTCAGTCTACTAGACTGTCCAGAAGAAGAATGAGACCCGATTCAGGCAATGGTGACAGCATGGCGAGATTGGACAACCAGTCCAGTGGCTCCGGCACCCTTCAGAGTGCACTCGGTTGCACCCCGTAGTGTGAGAACTCAGACCATCAGACCTTGAACAGCCTTGCCCATCTCGGCGGGGTTGCGGGCAATGGTCATGCCGGCTTCTTCCATGGCAGCGAACTTCTCTTCGGCTGTGCCCTTACCGCCTGCGATGATTGCGCCCGCGTGGCCCATGCGGCGTCCTGGAGGAGCGGTCGCCCCTGCAATGAAGCCCACCACCGGCTTGGACATGTTGGCCTTGGCCCACTCACAGGCCTCTTCCTCAGCGGAACCGCCAATCTCCCCAATCATGATCACCAGGTCAGTGTCTTCATCCGCATTGAAGAGCTTCAACGCGTCTGTATGGTTGGTGCCAATGATGGGGTCGCCACCGATCCCTAAGCAGGTGGACTGACCCACGCCAATGGCTGAGAGTTGACCCACGGCTTCATACGTCAGGGTACCCGAGCGGCTCACCACGCCAATGCGCCCAGGCGTGTGAATGTGGCCCGGCATGATGCCAATCTTGCACTGTCCCGGCGTAATCACACCCGGGCAGTTCGGACCCACCATCCGAGTGGACTTGCCTTCCATGTAGCGAGACACCCGAACCATGTCGTTGACGGGAATGCCTTCCGTAATGGGAATCACGAGCTCCACGCCCGCATCCACCGCTTCCATGATGGCGTCCGCCGCAAACGGGGGCGGCACAAAGATCACCGACACGTTCGCGCCGGTTTCCTTCACGGACTCGGCCACGGTATCGAAAATCGGTACGCTGTCGTTGAAACGTTGCCCACCCTTGCCAGGCGTCACGCCGGCCACGAGGTTGGTGCCATATTCCATCATCTGGCCGCAGTGGAAGCTACCGGCTCCACCGGTGATGCCTTGGCAGACAAGTCGGGTATCTGAGTTGACTAGAATCGCCATGAGTGTCTCCTACTGAACCGCCGAGACAATCTTCTCGGCTGCATCTGCCATGTCATCTGCAGCAATGACCGCAAGGCCACTCTCCGCAAGGATTTGCTTGCCACGCTCTACGTTGGTGCCCGCGAGTCGTACCACCAGCGGCACCTCGAGCCCTACATCCCGAACCGCGGTGACCACGCCCTCGGCAATCACATCACACTTCATGATGCCGCCAAAGATGTTCACCAGAATGCCTTTGACCGCCGGGTCATCGGTAATGATCTTGAAGGCCGCTGTGACTTTATCGACCGTCGCACCGCCTCCCACATCCAGGAAGTTGGCGGGCTCGGACCCATAGTGCTTGATGATGTCCATGGTCGCCATGGCCAGGCCTGCCCCATTCACCATGCAGCCAATGTTTCCATCGAGCTTCACATAGGAGAGGTCGTACTTGCCGGCCTCCACTTCCATGGCGTCTTCTTCAGCAAGGTCTCGCAGCTCCAGCACATCCTTGTGACGAAAGAGCGCGTTGTCATCAAAGCCCATCTTGCAGTCGAGCGCGATCACATCCCCATCACCGGTAATGACCAGTGGGTTGATTTCTGCCATCGAGCAGTCTTTCTCCATGTAGGCGTTGTACAGGCCCATGATGAACTTCACGGCCTTGCGCACGCTTCCACCTTCCAGGCCCAATCCAAAGGCAATCTGGCGAGCCTGCCAGGCGCCCAAACCAGCAGCCGGGTCTATCCAGACCTTGAGAATCTTCTCCGGGGTCTCCGCAGCCACCTCTTCAATCTCAGTTCCACCTTCTGTGGACGCCATGATGCAGATCTGACCCACCGCGCGGTCCAGAAGCACACCCAGGTACAGCTCTCGGGCAATGTCACAGCCTGCTTCTACATAGAGACGCTGGACTTCCACCCCCGCTCGGCCAGTCTGCTTGGTCACTAGGGTGTTTCCGAGCATGTCGGTGGCGGCAGCCTGTACGGCCTCCACTCCCTTACAGACACGAACACCCCCATCACCAGGTACTCCGTCCTCTCCAGCCAGCACAGAAGCCAACACTTCGTCCGAGCTCACCTCGACAAATCGGCCTTTTCCGCGCCCACCGGCATGGACCTGAGCCTTGACCACCACTACGCCCCCACCCAGTGTTTCCGCGGCCGTAACGGCCTCTTCCACTGTGGTGGCCTCGTAGCCCTCAAGCACGGCAACCCCGTACTCCTTGAGAATGCCCTTGGCTTGAAACTCGTGAATCTTCATGGTGTCTTCCTGGAAATAGACGTGAGGAGTCTCCGAGAAGCCATGTCCAAGGAGCCCGGTATTGAACGCAGCGAAATCAGCCGCGCTTTTGGTTCTCGGCCACGAACGAGCAGCGGTAGATCGGAATCCCCTTGCCCCCGCGCATATGAATGCGCTCATCGATAATCTGGGCGGCAATACCCGAACAACGGGACAAGCCAAAGAGCACGGTGTTGAAGTCAGAATCCTTCAAACCGGCCGCATTCAGCAGCGCCCCACTGACCGCATCCACGTTGGGATAGGGGTTGGAGACCTTGGGGTTCTCCTTGAGTACCTTCACGGCCGCTTCGCGCATCGCAAGCGCGGTCTTGAACAGCTCGTCTTCGGGACAAATCTGCTTACCCAGTTCGTATTGCACAGTGGCTCGGGGGTCTTCGGCACGCAGTACCGCATGCCCAAATCCGTAAATCAGATTCTTGGCAGCCAACTCAGCCCGAATAAAGGCCTCGACATCCGCGGGGTCAGAACTGCCCACCTTGCGAACAAAGTTCAGACAGTCCTGGTTCGCGCGGCCATGCCTGGGCCCTGAAAGTCCGCCCATGGCAGCCGCCAGAGAGGTGTACATGTCTGCCAGGCCACTGGCGACGGCTTTCCCCGTGAAGGTGGACAGGTTTCCACCACCATGGTCCAGGTGAAGCACATAGAACACTCGCAGCAACTGGGTCAACGCCTCTGGATCCGCGTCGGGAACTCCCATCATCTGGACAAAGTTCTCGACCAGACCCAGTTCGGGACGGCTGGGAATGGGGTCTCCCCAGCCCGAACGCAGACGAAAGACATTGGCCACAAGCTCAGGCATACGCGCTACTGCATTGAGGCCATCCTCACGGTAGTTGCCCGTACGGCCCGTCATGCCCAAATAAATCAGCCCAGTGATGAGCCACTCCATGGGGTGGGCTTCCTTGGGAAGCTCGGCCAGAAGCTCCAGCACCTTGGGGTCCACTCGGGAGCGGGCGATCAGGTTCTTCTTGAAGGAGTCCAGTTGGTCCGCGTTGGGCAAGTCCTTGTGGAACAGTAGATAGACCGCTGCTTCCGGGTCCAACTCCCAGAGCTCGGAAATGGGGTGGCCCACATAGTGAAGCCCCTTGTAGGGGTCGACGAAAGAGGTACGCACGGTACCCACGGGGAATCCTCTAAGCCCGGTGTTGAGGTGCTTGGTAGTTACCCCAAACAACACGTCTGCCTGATCCGACATTCTGCATCCTCCTAAGACACATTCAAAACCTACGCCGAGCCGCGTGCCCTAACGAACGGTGAGCCCCAGCCCGAACGTACGTAACTGGCGGAGAATGCCTGTCAACGGATGTCTGAACCGGTGTTCAGCTATCGTTGGAGTTGGACGCCCCTGACTTCTTGGAGTCACTGCCGAATATCTTGCGCCACATGATGGCAATTGGGTCGTAAAACCGGTCTACTACCCGCTCCTTCATGGGAATGATTCCATTGTCTGTAATCCCGATATGCTCGGGGCAGACATCTGTGCAGCAGCGCGTGATGTTGCAGAACCCAGACCCGAACTCATCGCGGACGGCTGGAATCCGATCGGCTGTATCCAGAGGATGCATTTCCAGACTCGCGAGGCGAATCATGAAACGAGGCCCAACAAACCCATCTTGTCGTTCATGGTCACGAAGCACATGACAGACGTTCTGGCAGAGAAAGCACTCAATGCACTTTCGGAATTCCTGAACGCGATCCACATCCTCTTGGAGCATGCGGTGCTGCCCATCTGCATCCCGGGGTCGCGGCTTGAACGGCTCAATGCGCTCGTTCTGCTTGTAGTTCCAGGACACATCACAAACGAGGTCCTTCTGCACAGGGAATGTACGCACAGGCTGGACGGTAATCACCTCGTCCGGCTCATAGATGTTCATCCGGGTCATGCAAGCCAGCTTCGGCTTGCCGTTGATTTCCATTGAACAAGACCCACACTTGCCAGCCTTGCAGTTCCACCGAACCGCCATGTCGTTGGCTTGTTCGGCCTGAATGCGGTGGACCACATCGAGGACAACCATCCCCTCGTCCACCTGGGCCTTGTATTCCTGGAATTCTCCGCCCTCGGCATCTCCACGCCAAATCCGGAAGGTACGCTCACTCATATTGAATTCCTCCCTACTCGATCAGACTCGGCCAGCTTCGACATCTTCAATACTCGCACGTGCGATGCGCTCAAGCTCAGCGGGTGGAGCCGAGCGTTCTTCTTCGCGCACCTCCATCTGCCCGCCAGGGCCCTTGCGTATCACCACATTCTTGTTGCCCCACTCTTCTCTCTCACCCTCGTAATCAATGCGAGTGTGAGCGCCTCTGCTCTCTTTACGAATGAGCGCAGCTCGCGCAACGGCTTGGGAAATCACCATCAGGGACTCCATATCGAGCGCCTCGTGCCATCCCGCGTTGTACTGGCTGGAGCCATGTGCCTTGACCTGAGCAACCTTCGGCGCCAGTTCCTCAAGTTTCGAAATCCCCATGGCGAGGCCTTCATCACTCCGAATGATTCCCACGTACTCACCCATGATGTCTTGCAACATGTCGTGGAGCACAAACGGGTTGGGGCCTGATTCTCGGTTGAGCACCACGGTAGCCTTACGAATGCCCTCGGCCACCTGAGAGTCGGACACCTGAGGGTCTCCACTGAGCCCTTGAATGTACGCGTTGGCTCCGTCTCCTGCGAGCTTGCCAAACACAATCAGGTCGGAAAGGGAGTTTCCACCCAGTCGATTCGCACCGTGTAGCCCGGCCGAACACTCGCCACATGCAAACAGGCCAGGTACCCGGCTCATTTGACTGTCAGCATCGACGCGGATGCCTCCCATGAAGTAGTGCAGCGTGGGGCCCACCTGCATCGGCTGCTTGGTGATGTCCACCTCAGCGAGCTCCTTGAACTGGTGATACATCGAGGGCAGCTTCCTCTTGATGAAGTCCGCATCTCGACGCGTCGCAATGTCCAGATAAGCGCCACCGTTGGTGGAACCTCGACCGGCCTTGACCTCGGCGGTGATCGCACGGGCCACCACATCGCGGGTAAGCAACTCCGGTGGGCGACGGGCATCGCGGTCCCCTCCCAGCCAGCGTGCCGCTTCTTCCTCGGTATCCGCAGTCTCCGAGGCAAAGCGCTCCGGAATGTAGCGGAACATGAAGCGGTCCCCCTCGCTGTTGGTCAGGATACCGCCTTCCCCACGCACACCCTCGGTCACCAGGGTGCCACGCACCGATGGAGGCCAGACCATGCCTGTGGGATGGAACTGGGTAAACTCGATATCCATGAGCTCGGCTCCGGCATCATAGGCCATGGCCGCACCGTCTCCGGAGTACTCCCAGGAGTTTGAGGTGACTCGCCAGGCCTTTCCACCACCGCCGGTGGCCAGAATGACAGCCTTGCACCGAATCAGCATGAACCGACCGGTTTCGCGCCACAAACACAGCACGCCCGAGATTCGACCCGAAGCGTCGCGCAAGAGTTGGTAGGCCTTACACTCCATGTAGACCTCGAATCCCTGGTGGATTCCGTGGTCCTGCAGGGTCCGAATCAACTCCAGCCCCGTACGGTCCCCTACATGAGCCAGTCTGGGGAAGCGGTGTCCACCGAAATTCCGTTGATTGATCAAACCATCCTTGGTGCGATCAAATACGGCTCCCCAGTCTTCAAGCTCACGCACCCGCTCGGGTGCCTGCTGGGCATGGAGCTCCGCCATTCGCCAGACATTCAGGAACTTGCCGCCGCGCATCGTGTCGCGAAAGTGCACCTTCCAGTTGTCTCTGGAGTCCACATTCCCCATGGCCGCCGCCATGCCCCCCTCAGCCATGACTGTATGCGCCTTGCCAAGAAGTGACTTGCAAACCACCGCTGTATTCAGCCCATGGGCGGAACACTCAATCGCGGCTCGCAGGCCTGCTCCTCCAGCTCCGATTACGACAACGTCGTGCTCAACGGTCTGAATCTCAGAGACATCCAACATGTCTACATCCCCCAGGTGTTTGGGTCGGTGAGGTTGCCCGTGGCAACCATGCGCACGTAGTAGTCGGTCAGCCCCACCCAGACCATCGAAACCCACGCCCAAAGCATGTGACGTTCGTTGAGCCAGGTGACCTTCTTCCAGGCCTTGTAGCGAGCTTTGGGGGTTCCATCACAGGTGAAACAGTCCATGCGGCCGCCCACAAGATGGCGACAAGAGTGACAACCAAAGGTGTAGAAGCCCAACAAAATTGGGTTGATGGTCAGAATGATGGAGCCCAGCCCCACTCCAAACTGACGCTGGCCTCCCACTTCGCGCCAAAAGGACAAGTAGGCGTCATACGAAAGAATCACGATGTAGCCCACCGCGACGTACCACATGTAGCGATGAATGTTCTGGATAACGAGCAGTCCCGTCTCTCCCCTGAACTTCTTCTGAGGCACACCCTGCACCGCACACGCCGGCGGCGTGAAAAAATACGCGCGGTAGTAGAACTTCCGGTAGTAGTAGCAGGTCAACCGAAACCCGAGAGGGCCTAAGAGAATCAGCCAGGCTGGCGACTGGGGCACAAAGGAGGGCCAGATGCTCGCAAGCCACTCCGGCCATACTCCGAACCAGGCGTGGGACACCGGAACAGACGCCGCAGCAGCCGTATCTACGAATATTACGGGCGAATAGAACGGCGAAAGATAGCCTCCCATCTCATCCCCAACCCAGTAGTACGCACCCTGGAATGCCGCCCAGGTCGTGTAAATACTAAACAGGGCAAACCCAAGACCAGTCCACAAGGGCTCCAGCCACCAGTTGTCTGTACGTCTTGTAGCCCCGACTCCCTGGACATGACCGCCCACAGCTTGTTCTTCGGCCATCGATACCTCCTGGTGCCGACGAAACCCCGAAAAGAGACCCGTGCATACACCTCGCGAGACACCATAGCAATCACCAGCCCACGATGCCAGGGTGGACCATCAAGCCTTTTCTCGGTTAGAAGGGGGAGTCCTTCAGGAGCCTTGGAACATGCGTCTTCACAGCGTTGCATCCCTCTCAGATACCGGCCGACTTCGTCAACACAACGAAGACGCCCTTCTTATGCTCGAAGAGTTGCGGCTGTTCGCCGTAGCCGATGGCATGGGCGGCCTTGAAAAAGGAGAGGTCGCATCGGCCACTGCCATCGCCACACTCGAGGCCGCCAAAGACCCGATTGAGGCACTCCTCAAGAACGCTGAGTCAGACCCAGGAGCCCTCGGGAGGGTTCAGCTTGCCCAAGCCCTGGATATGCTCCCACATGTGGCAAACGACAGGATTCAGGCCGTGACAGGAGGTTCGCAGTCTGGGACCACTCTCGTCGCTGGACTGATGCTGGAGGGGCACCTTCTGCTTACACACGTCGGCGATTCTCGTGCCTATCTCTACCGTGATGGAAGCCTTCGCTGTCTGACTGAAGACCAAACCGTAGCTGCCGCTCAGTTCAGGGCTGGCCTCATCACCCTGGAGGAGCATGACGCCAGCCCCTACCAGCACATGCTGTACCAGGCACTCGGTACCGCCGGACAACTCGACCCCGACCTGCTCTGTGAACCCTTGGCCGGCGGTGACGTCCTCCTGCTGTGCAGTGATGGACTCACCGGCCCGGTAAGCGACGGCGAAATTGAGGAACTTCTCACCGAAACAGAAGACCTCGACCTAGCCGCCCAGACCCTCATTCAAAAGGCAAACGATGCCGGAGGCCCGGACAACATCACCGTCGTGCTCGCACGAACCGCAGATGGGGAGCCCCCTGAAGACGTGGAATCGCGCCGTCAGTCTCTACGAGACTGCCCGATTCTGGACAGCCTCAACGACCGAGACATCGCCATGTTGTCTCTGTACCTGGATGAGTACGTATATGGAGCCGGACATGTGTTTGAGTCCGAACTTGGACTCCACGTGATTATCAGCGGCACAGCCACGCTGGACGACGGGCGAGTACTCGGACCTGGGGTGGTCTTTGGACTCACCCCATTCCTCGATGGTGGAAACGCCATCCGAACCGTCACTGCTACCAGCGACTGTACGATCGCCCTCTTAGGCCGCGGCTGCTACTCCATGCTCAAAGAGAGACGCCCCTCGCTGGCAGTTTCATTGCTCCACGGGCTTCTCGCAGAGGTTGCACGCAGAAACCGCGAGGCCTGAGCCGAGTTCAAGCTCAACCACACAGCAACTTGGCCATATTCAGGCCAAAGGCGCTTCTACCAGCGAGCCTTACCCGTAGCCAGGCTCGACTCAGATCTGGAGGAAGTCCTTGACTGAACCCACCTGATCGGTAGCTTCCCAGCTAAAATCAGAACGGCCGAAGTGACCATAGGCAGCCGTCTTCTGGTAGATCGGCTGCAGTAGGTTCAGGTGCTGAATCAGCGCAGCAGGCTTGGTGGGGAACACCTCCCGTACACAGGAAGTAAGCTGGTCGTCAGAGACCACACCCGTACCATAGGTATCCACATGAACGCTTACGGGTTCTGCCACCCCGATGGCGTACGCAAGCTGCACCAGGCAGCGCTTGGCTGCACCAGCGGCCACCAGGTTCTTGGCCGCATATCGGCCAAGATAGGCTGCTGAACGGTCCACTTTGGAGGGGTCCTTACCGGAGAAGGCACCGCCACCGTGCGCACCATGTCCCCCATAGGTGTCCACAATGATCTTTCGCCCGGTCAGGCCACAGTCACCCATCGGCCCACCGACAACAAACCGTCCAGTGGGGTTCACAAAGAAAGTGGTGTTGGCGTCCATGAGGTCCGCTGGAATCACCTTGCGAATCAACTCATCGATGATGAAGCTCCGGAGAGTCTCATCGGCCACTGCATCACTGTGCTGCGTAGAAATCACCACGGCATCCACGCGACTGGGGGCGCCATCGACATATTCCACGGTCACCTGCGACTTGGAATCCGGGCGTAGCCAATCGACCACACCACTCTTTCGGAGACGAGCCAGTTCTTCCACAAGCTGGTGACTGTAGGCAATGCTCATGGGCATCAAGGAGTCGGTCTCGTCACAAGCGTATCCAAACATCATTCCCTGGTCGCCAGCCCCCTGCTCTTCGAATCTCCCCTCACCAGCGGTCACACCCATGGAGATATCCGGAGACTGCTGTTCCAAGGCCACCATGACCGAGCATGTGCCGCCATCAAAACCCTTGTCCGAGTGATCGTAGCCAATATCCAGCACGGTCTTCCGGACCAGGGGAGCCACATCAACCACCCCCTTGGAGGTGATTTCACCTGCCACCACAACCAAACCAGTCTTGGTCAATGTTTCACACGCGACGCGGGATGTCGGGTCCTGGGCCACAAAGGCGTCCAGCACAGCATCGGAAATCTGGTCACACATCTTGTCCGGGTGGCCTTCAGAAACAGACTCGGACGTAAACAAGGTTCGATTATCGGTCATCAATGCTCCAATCGGAAGCTCAGGCCTTATCCAAGTTCGCCCGCTTGTGCACCCAGGAAGGACTGAGTGCGTGTACTTCCTTAGAAGAGCTTCTTTCTCTTGGAGCTCGACAAGATACCCATGGCCTCTCGATACTTGGCCACAGTACGTCGAGCACACTTGATTCCATCGGCTGCCTGCAACTCTTTGACGATCTGCTGATCAGAAAACGGCTTCTTCGGATTCTCGGCTCCTATGAGCTGTTTGATCCGGTTTTTGATCTTGACCGCTGAGATGTCTTCACCACTGGCTTGCTGGACACCCGAACTGAAAAAGTACTTCAACTCCAGAATCCCATGGGGACACTGAAGATACTTGTTGGAGGTGACCCGACTAACCGTGGATTCGTGCACCTCGATCGCATCGGCCACGTCACGCAGCACCATAGGCCTCAGGTGGTCCGGCCCCTTCTCAAAGAAGTCGGTCTGCCGGTCCAGAATGCACTTCACCACTTTGAAGATGGTGCTCTGTCGCTTGTAAATGCTCTTGATCAGAAAGTCCGCTGAATCCAGCTTGTCTTTGATGTAGGCCCGGTCTTCTTTGCTCCCCGAACCCTCAAGAACACGGCGGTAGTAGTTCGAAACCCTCAGCTTGGGCATGCCATCTTCATTCAAGAGAATCTGCCATTCTCCACCCAGCTTGAACATGTATACGTCAGGCGTGATGTAGTGCGGCTCCACGTCGGCATACCCGCGCCCCGGCCACGGCTCGAACAAGCGAATCATCTTGTGGTACTCGATGATGTCTTCCACATCGAGCTCCATTGCTCTGGCAATGGCCTGGTAGTTTCGCTTCTCGAAATCACCCAAATGGTTTTGAATGATCTCAACAAAATAAGGGTCTTCCGGGTGATTCACTTTCGCCTGAATCGACAAGCACTCCGCCAGATCCCGTGAGCTACATCCAAGGGGGTCCAGTGATTGAATGATCATCTGAGCGCCTTCCGCGTCTTCCAGCTCAACCCCCGCAGTCTCTGCTACCCCCTCCAGGGGCATCAAGAGATACCCTCGATCATCAAGGTTCAGCAGAATGACGGCGGCCGCGCGGCTTTCAGCGTCGGTACAGAACTGCATGCGCATTTGCCAACGCAAGTGGTCCGTCAAGCTGTCCGTAGAGCGAAGATTGGCCTCAATCGGGGGAAGGTCATCATGAATCAGGCCACGCGAGCCACGTTCCTTGGGCTGATTCCGATAGCCGTCCAGCACCTTGAGCCAGTCCTGGTCATTGTTTTCCTTTCCGTTGTTCTGCTCAAGAAGCTCTCGCTTGACGTCTGCTCGAGATCCATCCAGGGCTTTTTCAGCCTCCGACTTTTCAGGAATCTCCGTACCAGGAATCTCCTCAAGCGCAGGATTCTCCAGCAGTTCCTGATTGATATTGGCCACGAGGTCGAGATGAGACAGCTGAAGAAGCTTGATGGCCTGTTGAAGCTGGGGCGTAATCACCAGCGACTGCTGCAGCTTCAGAGATTGCTTGAGCTCAAGAGCCATGGATTCCTTCTTGGTGCCTCGTACCAGGGGCTAAATAGGAGTCTGGCACAGACCTTGCTTGAGGTCAAACACAGACTTGCATGCAAAGATCGGACCTCTGGGTCCTAATCGAGCCCGTCCAGGTGGAAATCCTCTCCCAGCCATCGAGAACGAGCTAGCGGATGAACCGCAACCTCTTCAACCGTCCCTTCCACCAGAACCCGGCCTTCATCCAACAACAAAACACGGTCACAAACCGCCAGGGCTTCTCGGACGGCGTGATCGGTCAGCAATATTCCCAGCCCTCGCTCAGCCAAACTCCGAATCAGGCCGCTCAACTCAGAGACCACACGTGGGTCCAGGCCGGCAAAAGGCTCATCCAAGAGGAGCACACGAGGCAGAACAGCCAGGCACCGGGCCAACTCCAGCCGTCTGCGCTCTCCTCCCGAAAGCTCCTGAGGTACAGCCTCTGCGCGGTCTTCCAAGCCCACCTGCTCCAGAAACCCCATGGCTTGTTCCACCGGAGCACCGCGTGCATTCAGCGCCACGCTCACCTGGTCAATCGAGCTCATACCCTCCAACAAACTGGAGTCCTGAGGTAGATAGCCCAGGCCCGACCGTACGCGGTGATGAAGCGGGCCTGAAAGCGGACGGTCATCCAACAGAACCATTCCACCCGCACGAGGCTCCAGAAGACCGGCAAGCACCCGAAACGTCGTCGTCTTACCTGCGCCGTTGGGCCCAAGAAGGCCGACCACCTCTCCTGCCCCCACAGTCAGACAGAGATGGTCCACCGCACAGCGGGGGCCATAGTCCACCGTCACATCTCGGGCTTCGAGCAGGCTCACTCCTCCCCCTCGGCCAAGGCAGACCTGCAGCCTTCACACACCGCGTGATCCCCATTCAGTGGAATGGCAATCACCCCACCGACAGACACGCGCCCCTCTTCGGTGAAGCGAACATCACCACGAACTTCCAATCGACGTTTCAGCCAGTCTACCGAGACCGTGTCTCCCGTCGCCACCCACGGCCAAGCCAGCTCGGAATCTCCTCCTGTTGCTTTCGACGGAACCCTTGTCACTTCCACCTCGCCACTGGCTTCCACAGACACAAGCCTCTGAGACGAATCGTATCTCAGTTCGACCCGCTGACTATCCATGACCACTCCACCCCCTTGGCCGAGTACTCCCCCTTCCAGAACCCGCAGCCGCCCATCCGAATCCAAACGTCCCAGTGGCGCTTCGAGCACAAACCCATCGCCGCGCACAGTCTCCACAACCACGCCACGGGCAACGAGGTGCTCCCCCGTTTCCACCACCACAAACTCCGCTGTCGCCGAAACGTCTCCACCAACGCGAAGCTCCACGCCCTCAAAACTCGCAACCGGACCCGTTGGAGCCGGCGTCTCTGCGGTCTCACAGGCCAGGAAAAGACCCCAAACCAGGAGGACTATGCCGTCTCCTCGCCAGCCACCGTCAGCGCCGGAACCTCTTCCTGCGCAGAAGTACGTCGGTCTATATTCTGGCTCGTCTGACGGGTCAGAGCCGCCTGTATAAACGCCGAGAACAGCGGATGGGGCTCAAGTGGTCTCGACTTGAATTCCGGGTGAAACTGACAGGCCACGAAATAGGGGTGCCCTGGCAATTCAATCATCTCCACCAGCTTTCCATCCGGAGACGTACCCGACAACTCCAGGCCGGCATCGTTGAGTCTGTCATGGTAGGCCGGGTTGACCTCATAGCGATGGCGATGCCGCTCCGAAATGGAATCCGACCCATACACGTCCCTCGCGCGACTTCCGCTCTTGAGGGCGCATGGGTAGGCCCCAAGACGCATGGTTCCCCCCTTCTCGGTGACATTGCGTTGCTCGTCCATCAGGTCGATGACTTTGTGTTCGGTAGTCTCCGAAAACTCACGGGAGTTGGCATGAGACAGGCCCAACACGTGGCGAGAATACTCAATCACAGCAATCTGGAGTCCCAGACAAATCCCGAAATACGGGATGTTGTTTTCTCGAGCGTACTGCACAGCCGCAATCTTGCCCTCAATGCCTCTCTCTCCAAACCCACCAGGCACGAGGATGGCATCCAACTCCCCAAGTGGGCCATCCAGTTCCTCGCCCTCCAAGTCCTCCGAGTCCAGATACTGAAGCTTGACCTTACACTCGTTGGCGATACCACCGTGCGCAAGAGCCTCATTGAGTGATTTGTAGGTATCGGCAAGGTGCACATACTTGCCCACAATCCCGACTGTCACTTCACGGGTCAGGTTGTGCGCACGACTCACCAGCTCCTGCCAGTGCTCAAGCTGCGGAGCAGCCGCCCAGATACCCAGCTTCTCGAGAATCCGATCGTCGAGTTCTTCCTGGTGAAATACCAGGGGCAACTCGTAGATGTTCTTTACATCCGGCGCCGCAATTACGGAATCTACCTGCACATTACAGAAGTGCGCGATCTTTTGGCGAATGTCTCGCGGAAGGTCGCGATCCGCACGGCAAATCAGGATGTCCGGCTGAATTCCAACTTGAAGCAGCGCCTTGGCGGAGTGCTGTGTCGGCTTGGTCTTAAGCTCACCTGAAGTGGGGATGTACGGCACCAATGTCAGGTGCACATACAACACGTTTTCGGGCCCGGCATCCAAGCGAAACTGCCGAATAGCTTCCAAGAACGGAAGGGACTCGATATCGCCAACGGTTCCCCCGACCTCAACAATCGCCAGGTCGGTGTCCTCTGCGGCTTCCCAGATCAGGCGCTTTATCTCATCAGTGATGTGCGGAATGACCTGCACCGTCCGGCCCAGGTACTCACCGGATCGCTCCCGCTGAATCACCTGCTCATAGATCCGGCCCGTCGTGAAGTTGTTGCGCTGAGAACAACGCGTCGAAGTAAACCGCTCATAGTGCCCCAAGTCCAGGTCGGTCTCTGCCCCATCATCGGTGACGAACACTTCACCGTGCTGGTAGGGGCTCATGGTGCCCGGGTCTACGTTGATGTAGGGATCCATCTTGAGGTTGGTTACCCGAAGGCCTCGGGCCTCGAGTAAGGCTCCGAATGCTGCTGCGGAAAGTCCTTTGCCAAGAGAGGACAATACGCCTCCTGTCACAAAGATGAACTTCTTTCTCATGGGTTCACACCGGCTGGTTTAAGGATTTGACGGACCCAGTTGAGGTCCTCAGGAGTATCGACGGAAGGCGTGGACGAAGGGACAACGACCACTCTCATACGTTCCCCGTATTCCAAGAATCGAAGCTGTTCCAATTTAGAGGCCATTTCTACTTGTAAAGGCTGTCTGGATGCAAAGCGACGTAGCGCATCCGCCCGGTATCCGTAGAGTCCAATATGTTGTAAATCAGTCGCCGATGAGCGCATAAAGGACAGCGCATTCGAACGCTCATCCACTTCCACACAAACCATCGATTCGTGCGGTTCCCCCACAGGTGCCGCCGCAGTCGCCACCTCGACTCCTGGCACCTTGAGCGCCTCCAAGACCGCTTCGGCCGTGGAGGGTTCGAGCAGCGGCTCATCACCCTGGATGTTCAGGACATACTCCACATCCAACTCACGAACCGCCCACGCCACACGGTCGGAACCCGTGGGAAGCTCCGAGGGCGTCATTACGACCTCAGCCCCAAAGCCACGTGCGGCTTCAGCGATACGCACATCGTCGGTAGCCACCAATAGCTCATCCAGCCCGCGTACATCTCTGGCACGCAGCCATACATGCTCCAGCATCGGACGGCCAGCAAGCAGAGCCAGCGGCTTTCCAGGGAGACGGGTAGAGCAGTATCGAGCGGGAATAACGCCGATGCTGCGCTGCGACATGAACTATCGCTTGGAGAACTGGAAGCGCTTGCGTGCGCCCGGTTGTCCGTACTTCTTACGCTCGACCGCACGAGCATCACGAGTCAGGAAGCCCGCCTTCTTCAAGGCGCCCCGCTGTTCGACATTTTGCTCACACAGTGCGCGAGAAATCCCCAGACGAATCGCGCCGGCTTGTCCGGTCTTACCACCACCGGTCACGGTGATGTGGGCATCCACAGCCTGATCGTTCTCTGTGAGTCGCAGAGGAGCCTGCAACATCATCTTGAGAGACTCACGAACGAAGTACTCGTCGAGAGGCTTCTTGTTGACCAGGATCTGGCCGACCCCCGGCCGGAGGAAAACACGTGCTACCGACTCCTTACGTCGACCGGTGCCGTACCACTGCCACTGCTTCTGATTCGCCATTGATGCTTCCTCGGCTCAGACGTAGTCTGGAAAAGACTGGGGTTGCTGGGCCGCGTGCGGATGCTCTGCACCCGGGTA
>JAYZDK010000134.1:0-3810 GCA_036337845.1 Myxococcota bacterium
ACGCCACTCCACCGAGTGCCAGAAAGGGCCCGAAGGGGATTTGTGAGCGCAGGCCACGGTCTCCGGAAAACATCATCAAGATGCCGATGATGGACCCTGCGATCGAGGAGAGGAGAATTATTACAGGGACTGCGGGTAGTGCCCCGAGCCAAGCCCCTAGCATAGCCAGGAGTTTGACGTCTCCGAACCCCATGCCTTCCTCGCGTCGAATCAGCCAGTACCCGCCCATGACCGCAGCGAGAATTCCACCCCCCAGCAGGGCGCCGAGCAGAGAGGACTTCCAGTCGGGGATTCCGGGTTGTCCCAGGTAGTTCAAGAGAGTCGTGGCGGCTACGCCGGCCGGAATGGCCCAGATGGAGAATTCATCGGGAATGATGTAGTGCCGGAGGTCGATGAATGTGGTGGCCACCAACATGGTGAGAAACACGAGGTACAGAGCCCATGTGGTAAGGCTGGCTCCGGTAATGAACTCTGCTGCGGGGACGAGGTGTCGGAACAGGAGCAGGGACAGAACGCCCACGAGCGCTTCAACGGCTGGATAACGAATGGGGATTGCCCACTCGCAGTCTCTGCAGCGACCTCTGAGCACTGCCCAGGACAGAAGCGGTACGTTGTCTTGGGCACGGACCATGTGACCACAGGAAGGGCACTGTGAACGGGGGCGAACCACGGAACGGTCCTCGGGCATGCGTGCGATGCAGACATTGGCAAAACTTCCAGCGCAGAGTCCGCTTACCAGGGTCAGGACTTGGAAGATCAGGTGGTAGGTTTCAGGCGTCATGCGTTTGAAACGACATCGATGACGTGGTGCACGTCTTCGTCAGAAAGCTCTGCGTGGCAGGGCAGGCTGAAAGCTTGCTCGCAGTAGGCCTGAGCGTTGGGGTGAGCGGAATCGGCGGGGACTGGGTTGCTCTTTTGAGTGAAGAAGGGCTGCGCATCCAGGGGTAGGGGATAGCAACAGTCACTCTGAATACCCTGGGCGCTCAGGGCACTGCGGATTGGCTCGCGCCTGGGGCTCTGAAGGACGAATCTTTGGAGGGCGTCTGCTGGGTGTCGAGGAAGGGGGCTGAGATGCCCAAGGTGTTGCTCGTAGATCGTGGCGATTGCACGTCGTCTCTGGACCCGCCTGTGAATATCGGTCAAGTGAACGAGGGCAATGGCTGCTTGGATGGCATCAAGTCGGGATGTTCCGGGAGCCACGTCTTCCTGGATGCGGGCATGAATATGGGGGGCCACCCGCCCATGATTACCCAGAGCACGGATGCGTTCTGCGAGGGTGGAATCGTCGCAGAGCACCACCCCCCCATCCCCTGCGCCCCCAATGGTCTTGGTGGGGTACAGGCTGACGCATACCGCTTCTGCTGGGGGTTTCGGGTGGTTCCATCCAGCGGCTTGAGCGCTGTCTCGGACGACGGGAATGTCCAGCTTGGGTAGTGGGCAGTACATTCCGAACAGGTCTACAGCCATGACCGCGTCGAGGTTTTTCAAGTGGGTGAGTTTGTCTGGGTCCATCTGGGGGCGGTCTTCAAGAATGTCCACGAATACCGGCGTGGCCCCGACCGCCAAGACCGCGCCTACGGTGGCGAAAAAGGAAACGGCAGGGACAGCCACGCGGTGACCTGTGCCGATGCCCAGTGCCTGGAGTGCCATTACCAGGCCATCGGTTCCACTACCGACGCCCACTCCCCACTGACGGGAGAACAGCGTAGCCATTTGGCTTTCGAGTTCCCCGACCTTTTCTCCACCGACCCATTGTCCCGAGCGGAGAACCTCCACTGCGGCCTGTTCTACGCTGGCGGAGAGTCGCGCGTGGCGACGCTTCAGATCCACCATGCGGATTGGGGTCACATCCACGCTACTTGAAATCCCGAGTGGAGAGGACTCTGGCGGCTATAACGAGCACGATTGTGCTGTAGCCGAGGCCGTAAGCCAAGGCGCCAAAGAAGTGTGCGGAAGGGATCGCCATTCCGTGGACCGCCATTTCGCTGGCATTGAAGAGCTCGAAATTTGGCAGTAGCCAATAGAGAACCTGGGAGAGGGTCTGCAGCATCTCGTTGGCCGTATTTTGTCCGAACAAGGCGATGTCATCGGCGAGGTGGCCAATCACATATACGGCGAGAGAAAAGAAGGTGGCTGTTGTGGGGGAGGAGTAGGAGGAAAACAACAGGGCCCATGCGGTGAGCAGGCCAAGCTCCAAATAGAGCATCAACCAGGAGATGAACACAGCGCCTGGTGGGAACTCCTGTTGGAGAGAGATCACCACCGTGTAGAGTGCGCCCAGCAGGATCAGTTCCACAGCGAGAACACCCATCAGGCCCGCGTACTTGCCCAGTAGAAACAGCCACCTGGGTATGGGTTTACTCGCGATGGTGTAGATGGTCTTGCGTTCGAGTTCCTTGTAGACGAGACCCACACCCAGAAACAGTGCGATACCAGAGCTGAACAGCCGAATGGCTCCTTGTGCGATGGAGCGCACCACTTTCTCGCCATCACCAATGGTGATCTCCGAAACCGTCACGGACAAGAGCAGCACGCCCGCTGCGAAGAACAAGATGGAGTAGAGCACTCGGTCTCGGATGGCCTCGCGAAATGTATTGCTCGCAATGGCGAGGAGGCGGTTCATGGAACGTCTCCTCGTAAGCTCTTGAGGACTTCCTTTGCGACGACATCTTCAAGGCTGGAGCGTGCCGGCACAACCTGGATGACCTCACCACCTGCTGAGCGTACGCGGTCGAGTACCTCGGATACGTCTTCTGGGGCCAGCCTCTGTTGAAGGAGGTCACCGTCATGGGAGATTTGTTTCCCCGGGAGATCCAGTTCGTTGGGTATACGGAAGGCACAGTCTACGTGTTTCATGGTGGAATCGACGAGCTCTTGCACGGTGCCGCAGCCATGCAGTCGACCGTCGATAAGGATTCCCACGCGGTCTGCCAGCAACTCCACATCTCCCAACACGTGTGACGACAGAAACACTGTGGTTCCGCGCTTCTTCTCTTCGAGGAGGATGTCCTTCACCAGGGTTCGCCCGAGTGGGTCGAGGCCGGACATGGGCTCGTCGAGGACCAGTAGTTTGGGCCGATTGATCAAGGCTTGAGCGATCCCCGCTCGCTGAAGCATCCCTTTGGAAAAATTACGCAGGGGTACTTTCTGGCTGGATTTCAGGTCTACTCGTTCCAGAAGTTCGTGAACACGCTTAGAGAGCTCGGCTCCTCGGAGGTCGAAGAGTCGGCCGTAGAAGAACAGCAACTCCTGGGCGGTGAGGTGCTCGTAGAAGTATGGCCTCTCGGGAAGAAACCCCACTTCGCTCTTGGAGTCGGGACTTCGGCAGTCTTTGCCCAGAAGGGTTGCATGGCCCTCCGTGGCGCTCTGAAGACTCATCAGGATCTTGATGGTGGTGGTTTTGCCGGCGCCGTTGGGCCCGACAAACCCAAAGATCTCCCCTTGTCTTACCTCTAGGTTCAGGCCTTGAAGCCCCACGTAGGGAATCCTCAGGAAACCGCTGTGGTAAACCTTGCGCAGTTGGGTGCATTCAATCGCCGGAGGGGTGCTCATGACTTCTTTGGGCGAGGTTTTTTCAAGTACTCGGAGGCTTTGTCTTCAGGATAGCTTCCGGCAGATTGCCAGTTGCAGCGTGTGCAAAGAGGACCAGAATCCTCAAAGCGACCCTCGATCTGTGCCAGGCGCCAGCGGTGCATGGTGTCGCTGTTCCATAGCGCGGCCAACGAGTGATCTTTCAGGTTTCCCAGCTTGTTTTCAAGGTGCTCGTCGAGACAGCATGTGGTCACGTCTCCATCGACATGAACCATCGGT
>JAYZDK010000135.1:0-5551 GCA_036337845.1 Myxococcota bacterium
CTCACCCTTGTCGAGTTGGGCCACGAAATCCGCATTCAGCCCCATGCACTGCTTGCCCCAGTTGATGGCCGTGTTCCAGGAAGCCAGCTTGTCGGCATCCTCGGTGTTGTGCCCATCACCCAGAAAGTAGTAGCCACGTACCAGCCGCTCAAGCGCCACTCGGTTGGTCGGGTCGGCCGCCACCACAGCCTCATAGCCAGTAAGCGCAGCTTGAAGCTCAGCAGCATCACCCCGAGCCTGCCAATGACCATCGGCCTCGGCCATGGCTGCGGAGGAGTCTGTACCCTCTGCGGCAGCGCCCACCTCATAGGTGCCCTGATGAGCCCCTCCACAGGCGGTAAGCAGCCCAAAGAATGCGATTGAATGAATGTTGCGGGACATGGGATTCCTCCGTAAACAGCCTCGGCGGCGCAAAATTTGATGATGGTCGTATAGGCGGTTGTTCACACCCCGTCAACGGTCTAAAACGAGGCCTTGCCTACATCGGTGCACAGGGCTAGGAGGCCGCATAGCCAAAGGTGACCCGTGCTCGTTGAATCTCCCCGTCTCGCCCTCACTTTTGACGATGTTCTTCTCGTTCCGGCGGCTTCTTCTGTACTGCCTGACGAAGTCGACCTCTCCACCGTTTTTGCGGGGGATATTCGGCTGAATATTCCCATCGTTTCCAGCGCCATGGACACCGTTACCGAGAGCCGCACGGCGATCGCAATGGCGAGGTTGGGCGGCTTGGGGATCATCCACAAGAACATGTCCGCCGTCGAGCAGGCGGAAGAGGTCGTGCGCGTCAAAAAAGCCGTAACGGGGATCATTCCCGACCCCATCACCATGGCACCGGACCAGAGCTTGAGAGAAGCCCGGGAAGCCATGAAGGCTCACAGCATCTCGGGGCTCCCTATCGTAGTGGATGGCAAGGCTGTGGGGATCCTGACGAACCGGGACTTGAGGTTTGAGCAGCGCCTCGACCGGCCGATTCGTGAGGTCATGACCGGCGAGGGGCTGGTGACCTGCCCTCCGGGTACCGACTTGGAACAGGCCAAAGTCCTGCTCCAAGAACACAAAATCGAAAAGCTCGTGGTGGTGGATACAGACGGCTCTCTGTGTGGCCTGATCACCATCAAAGACATCGAAAACGCAGCCCGCTATCCAAACGCAATCGCCGATACTCACGGAAGACTGCGATGTGCCGCCGCTGTCGGGCCCGGTCAGATGTCGAGAGTACAAGCACTGGTCGCAGCCGGCGTGGACGCCATCGTGGTAGACACCGCTCACGGACACTCAGCCGGTGTTCTTGAAGGGGCTGCTGCCATCCGAGCCGAGTTTCCCGACCTCACCCTGGTGGTTGGCAACATCGCCACCGCGGAGGCCGCAGAAGCCTGTATTCAAGCAGGCGCGAGCGCTATCAAGGTCGGTATTGGGCCTGGTTCCATCTGTACCACTCGGGTCGTGGCTGGGGTGGGCGTTCCACAAATGACCGCCATCGCCGACTGCGCAGCCATTGCCAAGAAGCATGGCATTCCCCTCATCGCTGATGGGGGAATCAAGTTCTCTGGAGACTTCGCCAAAGCAATCGCCGCTGGTGGAGACTGTGTGATGGTGGGCTCTCTCCTTGCTGGATGTGATGAGACCCCAGGTGAGGTCATCCTCCTGGGAGGGCGTCGCTACAAGACCTACCGAGGCATGGGCTCTATTGAAGCGATGCGAGCCGGCTCCTCCGACCGCTACTTCCAGGACGTAGGCGACCCAGAAGCGGGTACTCGCAAGCTAGTACCTGAGGGCATCGTGGGCAGGGTTCCCTATAAGGGGCCCATCGGCGATGTGATCTACCAGCTCTGCGGTGGACTGAAGGCCTCTATGGGCTACACCGGCAGCGCAGACATCGAGGCGATGAAGGCGGGAGCCCGGTTTGTTCGCATGACCGGAGCGGGACTGCAGGAATCTCACGTGCATGACGTGATCATCACCAAGGAATCGCCCAACTACCCCACGTCCTGAAGGTTCGCCCCGTCAACACTTGGGCTGATTTAGTCGGAGTGCGGAACCAGCTTACGAGCGATCAGCAGCTCTGCGTTGGCAACCGCAGCACCAGCAGCCCCACGAATCGTATTGTGAGCGAGGCAGAAGAACTTCACACCCATCACAGGACACGGCTCAAGCCGGCCAATCGTGACTGCCATACCTTCGCCATTGTCTGCATCAAAGCGAGGGGACGGTCGGTCCCGGTCCTCCACAAACTCAAACAATGGTGAGGGGCTTGATGGGAGCTCCCCGGCAGGAGAACGATAGTCCTCCAAGACAGAACGGACCTCCTCCACCGAAGGACTGCCCCCAAGACGCACCTGCGCCGAAATCAAGTGTCCATCCGCCACTGGTACTCGCACACATCGAGCAGACAACACAAAGTCCGCCGGCGCACCGGGCACACCCAGGATCTTCTGAGGCTCGATGGCCATCTTGGCTTCTTCATTTCCAGAGTGGGGATGGACATTACCCACCATGTCCCAGGATGACTCCCCCGGATAGCCCGCACCGCTGACCGCCTGCCAGGTAGACGCCACCACCGCCTGCACTCCAAAGGCCGCATGCAGTGGCGCCAACGCCATGGTCAGTGGCATGGCGCTACAGTTGGGGTTTGTCACAATAAACCCATCGCCTGGCTGGCTCTCCACCAGCGACAGATGGTCTGGATTGACTTCTGGAATCACCAGTGGCACATCCAGGTCCTGTCGGTGCGCTCCAGCATTTGAAACCACCGCAAACCCCGCAGCCCGAAATGCTTCCTCAATCGGACCCGCTGCCGAGCCGTCCATCGCCGAGAGCACAAGCCGCACACCACTAGGCATTTCCTCTGGACTACAAGGCAGCACCTGCATGTCCCCGCAACCCCCAAACCGCTTGCCCGGCAACCGCCAGGAAGTCGCATCTGAATAGGCCTTGTTGGCGCTACGCTCCGAGGCAGCCACACCACGCACTTCCAGCCACGGATGCTGCTCCAGGCGCTCCACAATACGCTGGCCCACCATTCCAGTGGCCCCCAGTACGACAATTCCTAACCGTTCCATGGCAACGCTCCTAACGCATCTAGTTCGGATTCACCCGCCCCGCGGATGATGCGCGGCGTGTAGTTGCTTGAGTCGTTCGCGAGCTACATGCGTGTAGATCTGGGTGGTCGAGATATCCGCATGGCCCAACATCATTTGAACCGCCCGGAGATCAGCCCCGTGGCTGAGCAAATGAGTAGCAAAGGAGTGTCTGAGCTTGTGTGGGCTCACCTTCTTAGCGATTCCAGCCTCCATCGCGTAGTGGCGCACGCGATACCAGAAGGCCCCTCGCGAAAGACGGCCTCCACGCGGGGACACAAACACCCAAGGACTCTCGCCTCCTGGATCCAACCCGGTACGGCCCCGCTGTATCCAGCGTTGAAGGCACACAGAAGCCCGGTCGCCGATGGGAACAATGCGTTCCTTGTCGCCCTTGCCTCGAATCAAGAGATAGCCCGCCTCCAAGTGCAGACAAGAGCGCCTCAATGTCACCAACTCACTGACACGCAAACCCGTCGCATAGAGCACCTCCAACATTGCCTGATCGCGCTCGCCAATCGGGGTGTGTGGATCCGGTGCGGCCAGAAGACGCTCCACCTCAGCCTCACTCAATACACCCGGTAGCCGAGTGCTCGGCCTTGGGGCTTCCACCAACAAGCTGGGATCCACCTCAAGCCGACCCTCCCTCTGAAGGAATCGAAACAACTGCCGGAACGCTGCCCGATGCCTGGCACTGGTGCGGTGCGAGCGCCCCGTATCCAACAGAAAACCCATGTACTCCGACAAGTCAGACCGGGTCACATCCTCCGCCCGTTCGATGCTGCGCTCTTGAAGCCAGTCCGCAAGCCCACGCAAGTCCCTGGCATAGGCTGACAGAGTGTTCTCCGACAACCCACGCTCCACCCTGGCCCAAGCCAGGTATCCATCGATACCGGTCTCCACTACAACCCCCGGGAATCAAACCATCCCGCTACCGCATCGGAAATCGCCACGGCCACGGTGCGCTGGTATACCGGGTGACGCACACGCATCTCGTCCTCCGGGTGCGTTAGAAACGCGGCCTCAAACAACACCGACGGCATTCTGGTCGACACCAATACCGCAAATACCGCGGCCTTCACGCCCAAATCGCGAATCTGGTTGGGGCCGTACACATCGGTCAGACCCGCCACTACTTCTGCCTGTATTCCCGTCGCAAGCTCCCGAGAGAGCCGATTGGTACCACTGACGAGCAGGTCCGTAACAATGCCATCCACCGGACCATTCACCGCTGCCACTGCATTCTCACGAGCGGCAACTCGAGCCGCCCCTTTGTCCGACGCACCATCCAGATAGTACGTCTCGATTCCCCAAACTGTTGGTGCGGGCGCAGCGTTCGCATGAATCGAAACAAACAGATCTGCATCCAGGGCATTCGCGATGGCTGCTCGATCGGTCAGCGAGACAAAGCGATCATCCTCGCGAGTCAACACCACATCTGCATCCAAACGACGCTCCAGTTCCTTCTTCACGCGTTTTGCCAGCACCAAGGCGATGTCGGCCTCATGGGTTCCAGACACTCCCAACGCGCCGCTATCCTTTCCTCCATGCCCCGGGTCGACCACAATCAGCCTTCGGGGCTGCGATATCTTCTTGCTGGTGCGCTGCAGAGAAGCGCCAGCTATCCAGCGCGCCAACATCTCGGGCCGAGGCAGGGAGGCATCTTTTTCCACACCCGGCACCACAAGGTCTACCAACAAAGCCCGCTCACTCAAGGTGGTAAGGCTGATTTCCCGGGCACGGAGAGTTTCGATACTGATCTGCAGTTGCGAACCCACCACCGCCATGGCCACCGCATCCACCCCTCCCCGTTCGATTGGGATCAGATACCGCCCTTCCTGCTCGGAATACGCTCCTTTGAGCTCATCCGACAAGACCAGGCCTGCAAACAAAAGCGACGCACGAGCTGGAGCCTTTCCAACCGCTGCTACCGACCGAGCCTCCGGCTGACCAATGGAATCCCCTGTGATCAGAAGAACCTGAGCGTGCTCCTTGCCCACGAACACACGCACCTGCTCCAACTCCGCCGCCCCGGCATGCGCCGTTGCAGCCCCAAGAGCACACAGTCCCAGAAAAAACGCGTTCAGCGGTCGACCTTCTCAATCAAACGATACAGCAACTCGTGTGCCTGGCGAGGACTCATCTCATCGGGCTGCACTCCCTCCAGCATCTGGCGGAGCCCGTCCGGTACATCCGTGGTTTCTTCTGAGGCCGGTTCTGGCGGTGCAAAAAGTGATAACTGTGGCCCCTTGCCCACGGCTCCGTGTAGCTCCAATTCAGACAACAATTCTTTGGCGCGCCCAACCACATCTTCGGGCATGCCCGCGAGCCGCGCACACTGAAGGCCGTACGAACGACTCGCTCCGCCTTCTTGGAGCCTCCTCAGAAAGATGATGCGTTCCCCCCATTCCGAAACCGCCACACAAAGGTTGCGTACGGCATCCCGTTGAAGAGAGAGCTCCACAAGCTCATGG
>JAYZDK010000136.1:0-20234 GCA_036337845.1 Myxococcota bacterium
TTGGCACCAACTCCAGGTCCAACTCACTCACCCAACCATCCAGTTCCTCGAACCCCGACAACGCACTGCCCGCCCAAAATCCTTCCAGATACTGCAGGAGTCTTGTCTGGATGCCACCGTCGAGCCGAACTCGCCTCATTCCGCCCTGGTGAACCATCCCGTCTACGAGGAGCCCTCCATTTTCCAACACCAGGTCCAGGTCCAAGCGGGTACTGCTGTTGTTCGAGTCCAGGCGAACTTCCCATCCCGAGCGCCATTCCAACTTTGGATTGGCAGGTGTACCGCCCAAGAAGCATTCCGAACTGACCCGACCCATCGGAAGAAAATCGACGGCCGGGAACAGAGTCTCCAACTGACGAATCGCCACTGGATTGACAACCGCCGTGGCCCTCATGGGCTCTTCGGGCTGCACCCACAGCAACTCTCCGAGACCCACCCCTCTCCCACCAGTGCCGAGCCCCAGCGGGAAAGTGCCCTCCAGCCGCCCCAGTGGCAGGTTCTTCTGAGAACCCTGCAGCACCAACTCCGCAAGCCCGGGCCGAGGCGTACGGAGTTCGACCTCCACGTTCAGCCCACCCAACGTGTCGGGAATGACAAGCCGCTCTCCAAACAGGTGAGCATCCAAGAGCATGGCATCCGTGGTTCCGGACACCTGTAGGTCGGCATCCACCGCACCGCGCCAGCCTGGAAGCTCAAACAAGGAGTTCAACCAGTCCAACTGCAACCCTTCAATCGCCACCCTGCCTTCCACCCGCCCGTTTGACCGACCCCCGCCACGAACCGCCAACATCCCACTGGCGGACGACATCTCCACAACCACATCCGTGACGCCATCCTCATGCCACACCAACGAAGCCGGAGACACCAGTGACCAAGGGTCGTAGCCCTGCGGTGAAAGAACCAGGTCTTTGACTTCCAGCCTGCGCGTATCCAAGTGGGCCTGTCCCGAACCAACCAGCAAGGATTCCTGGTCGTGCTCCAAGGCCAACTCCACAGCCATGAGTTGATCCGAGGAAAGATTGAGCCTCAACAATCCGTCATCAGCCCGGAGCCCCTGCCAGCTGGCCTCACGCAGCCGCATGTCGAGTTCCATTTCCAGCGGCGAAGACGCACCCGCCCTAAACTTTCCGGCAAACGCTCCCACCCGAACCCCAGCGGCCTCCAAGCCGCCAGCCTTCAAGAACCCCTCGACATCAAAGCTGTCTTCTTCGAAATTGCCCGACCATTCAATGGAAGCATCCCCTAAACGCATCTCCTCCATTTCCAAGCCCCGGGCCTGGGTGCGACCCGACCCCCGAAGAATCCCCTCTTTCCAGGAGAGCTGAATGGGCCCCTGGGCTTCTCGCATCACCACTCCATCGGAGACCCTCACCCGGCTACCTCTCATCTCCCCTTCAAAATGGACACTGGAATCCCCAACGCCCCAATCCAGGCGCCCTGAAGCTTTCGCGCTCCCTCCAAGGTCATTCACGCCAAACTGCTTGAGGACCGAGAGGTCAGGCACACTCGCCGACACCTCACCTCGAAAATGGTCCTCCACAAAAAGACCATCTGCATCAATCCGGCCCAAGCTCGAGTCAAAGTGCAGCCGGCTGATCTGAAATCCATCCTCCTGAAGCTGGGCGGTCAACTCCAACGCATCCAGTTCCACCCCAAGACACAGTCCCGGCTCGAGCAACAGCTCAATCTCCGTGTCGGGGCCCGGCACCCATCCACGACCCGTTGCGGTAATCCGACCGGTAAGCCGACTGGGCTCCAAATCCGCTAGAACCAACGCTGGGTCCACCTCGGAGAGTTGTAGACCAACCTCCCAATCAGGCACCTCTTGCCAACCTTCAATCTGCGCATCAATCTCGACGGCTCCCACCCCAAGCTTCAGATCACCCTGAAGCTCCAGCAACCGGCCATCACCCCGAATCTGAACCCCCCCATCAATCTCTCCTTGGAGAGGGACCTCCAAATTCAACAAACGCCCAAGCGTCTCCACGTCCACAGACACCGGATTCAGCGCCACCTCGCCTGTCGGCGTTCCAGAGAGCCCCTCCACCAGCGCCTCGAGAGAAAGCGCAACCCCAGCCCCTGCCATCTCAGACACATCAATCTGCGCGGTGTCTGAATCACCAGTCCCCAAAGCTGAGAGTGTGACCGCTCCCAAAGCCGGCTCCACAAGCTCGGCCTCCAAGCCCCTCACGTCAATCTCCAGCCCCCCCTCTCGAAAGTGCCCCGAGAGCTCGACTCGGTGAGGCCCTACGTTTACCTGCTGCTCGTTCATACGCAGGGAAATCGACTGCCCGCCAACCTCCGCGATCCCCACATCAACCGTCCAACTTTCGGATTCCGAGGCCTCCGAACTCGCCGGAAACATCCGTTGAAAATCCCACACGCCTTGTGCATCCTGCTCAAGCTCAATCACCAGCCCATCGACCCCGACCCGTCGAATCGCCACTTCACGCCAAAGAAGCGGCATCAGTTTGTAGTCCAGCACGAGCTCATCCAACACCAACAGCGATCGGCCTGCACCATCCACAATCCCAAGCTGGTCTACAGAAAGCTCGGAGAGCACATTCGTGCGCAAGCCTCCAAGCTCAAACCGACCCTCCTGAAGCGTTTCGGTCACAATCTCCTCAATCTGGGCCTGCAACCAGGCATTGCCCCCCGGCGAGGCCAACCACCCCACACCAGCAGCGAACCCGCCCCCCGCAACCCCAACACACACAACCGATCCCAAGGCCAGCCGTCTGAGTCGAGCCCGATGCACAGACACTTAGAACGCCTCCGAAAGCCCGAAATGCAGATTGAGCACCGGGTGCTGTACCGGCCCCTCGTCCACTCTCAAACGAAACGCCAAATCCAGCCGAACCGGTCCAATCGGAGTGGCATATCGAAAGCCCAGTCCAGCACTCGGCTGCAGTTGGGCCAAATCAAACTCACCGGGAGTCCGCCACGCCTGCCCAACATCCAGAAAACCGGCAAACGCTGAGTCTAAGGGGCCGTCCATTCGATACTCCAAGCTCCCCCAGAGGGCAACCTGTCCTCCCTCGGGAAGACACGTAGAGAGCAGTTGGACGTCCTCACAAACCAAGGGACCCAGACGATCCGGCATCCAGCCCCGAACCGTGCTTCCTCCTCCAAGAAGGAAGCGTTCCGCGTATGGCACATACGCCAAGGAGTCATTCTCGGCCCCGCCCATCTCGTGGGGGACCGCGATCCCCCCCGCCAACCTCGCCGCCGCCACCCCTACAGCCGGCCCTAGAAAGCGCCTCCAACGCCGCGTATCCAGGTAGGTGCGCATATCGGCTTTCAGCCTGAGAAAGCGGTAGCCGGTTCCCAGCCCCGCTTCGGTAGCAGAAAAGTCCGCAAAGCTACCCTGACGCGTGCGAATCGGATCGTTGCGTCGGTCCAAAAGCAGACGCTGCTCCACGCTGGAGAGCCGATAGGAATCCGGCAGGTCTGCAAGAGGTTCACGCTCTGCCAACAACGAATCGAGGTCTCCCGACCAGTTTTCGAAATGGTAGGCAAAAACCAAAGAGAGCTTGCGAGTCACCGGCCAGGAAATCGAAGGCGAAACATCCCAGCGACTGAACCGATTTCCAGGGTCCTCATCCACCTGAAATTCCAAAGACTGTCGCGCCGACAGGTTTGTGCCAAAGACCCCAGGCACAGTCAATGCCGCCTCGGCGTCTGCAAAAGAAGCCAGGTCCTCAGCGAACGGCTGAACCCCACCCCCTTCACCCAGGTCCGTAGGTCTCACAAATGTCTTCAGACCCGCATCGATACCGGCATCAAGACTGACCAGCCGCTCCAAGAAATTGGAATGGGAAAAGTGGGTGCCCAACCGAACGAGCTGCTCGCCATTCTGTAGACCGAGTCCCGGGCCAAGCTTCAGCTCCTTGAATCGAGACTCGGTAACCTTGATCGCCACGGGTACAACAGGCTGGTCTCCAGACAGATCTGGTTTCACCTGGACCAGAGAAAACGCTCCAAGCGAGAAGACCTCCAACTGTGTCTCCGAGAGCGACTTAGACGAGAAGGCGCGACCAGACTCGACCCTTACAGCATCCGGCACCAGTGCCATAGGCACCCGATCCGCCCCTTCGATAGTGACCTCGCCAAACTGACAGGCCTTTCCCGCCCCCACCCCGCTGACCCGATACACCAGGTCCACAGCGCGCTCTTCTGGAAGAGCATGAATCTCTCCCTGCACCTCAGCTCGGGCGAAACTGGCGTTGTGCAGAATGACCTGCACTGCCTGGATGGTCTCGCGATGTACCTCCAGATCAAAGCGTTCCCCAACCGTGACCGGAGTTCGTCGACGTACCGCTCCAGCCAGGGCTGGAACATCCTCCAACCCCTCAAATCGAATGGAGCGGACCGTACTTTCCGGACCCTCACGAATCACCCCCCGAATCTTGACCACTTCGGGGTAGGGCTCCCAATTTCGATGAATCAGGGTTCTCCAGTGCCGGGCTGAACGAACCGTTCGTATTTCCCAGCCAAGAAAACGCGCATCGAAGAAGCCATGATGCGCATACCAAAGCTCCAAGCGGCGCGCATCTGCCTCGAGCACAGCCAAGTCGAGCTCTTGGCGTTCAATCACATGAACAAAATGAGCCCCGAGCGGACTACTCTTCTGACTCATCGCTGTGCGTAGCGTGTAGTCGGAAGTCCCACGAACCCCGCGAAAAAAACGCCGTTGTTCCTCGAATTCAATGCTGCGAACAGTAGGCTCAACATACGTACGCCCCTGCCAAAGTGCCGAACACCCCGTGCACACAACAAGCACGAGCAACACCAATTGCAGTCTGAGTTTCTCAAATACGTGGATGAGTTCTTTCCTCTATTCGTCCAAGAGTCTACCGATTCCGCGCAGATGGGGCGTTGACAGCTTCCATCCAGAACGATACGAACCGGGCCTTCCCAACCAGGGAAACACAATTCCCATTCGTCCGGGAGGCCCTCATGGCCAAGAAAGCAGGCAAAGGCCGCGTAATCATCCATCTGGAATGCACGACGTGCCGGACTTCGGGTCTCCCCGGAGTATCACGCTACTCGACCACAAAGAACAAGAAGACCACGCCAGACAGGCTTGAGCTCAAGAAGTATTGTCGGCACGAGCGCAAGCACACGCCTCACCGCGAAATCAAGTAGCGACAAGCGCGGCTCTCAAGGTCCTCAAAGGGACCTCACTTCACGGTTCACACCAACTCAGTGTGCTGCTCTGTCCGGACTGGTCCACCGACCTCGCCTGAGATCAGGGGAGCGCACACTCCAGGCCACCGAGCGAACCTGCTGGCGCGCAAACGGCCCGCTCGGTCATGCCGATGCGGGCCGTCGAAAGATTGCGTACGCGAGAACTACAGCTTCTGGGAGTAGAACTCGACGATGGCTTGCAGGTTGACCGGCAACGGCAAGTCTTCTGCGTGAGGCTCCGTGACCAGGTGTCCTTCCGCCTTGGCGGGGTCGAACTCCAGGTACTGAGGCCGTGGCCACACAGCAGACGCCTCCAGCGCCTCCTGAATGAAGCCCTTGCTACGCGACTTCTCCCGAACTCCGATCACCATGCCAGGCTTGGCGTGGTACGAAGGACGGTCCACCCGTGATCCGTTCACGGTAATGTGCCCGTGAACAATCATCTGCCGGGCCGCCGGAATGGTCGGAGCCAAACCGAGTCGCCAGACGACGTTGTCCAACCGGCTCTCCAGCAAGCTCGCAAGAATACGCCCTGTTGGGCCCTTACGCCTGGAAGCTTCCTTGACGTAACGGACGAATTGCTTCTCCATCACACCGTAGTGCCAGCGAAGCTTTTGCTTCTCCAAAAGACGGACCTTGTAGTCCGAGGGTCTGCCGCGACGTCGCTCCCCATGCTCTCCAGGTGGGAATGGACGCTCCAGCGTCCCCACTCGGGTGAGACCAGGAAGCACCGTACCCACTGCTCGGCATTTCTTCAGCCGAGGTCCACGATAACGTGCCATGACACGCTCCTTATCAAGTGCTTGAATGAATGCCTGGGGGGTATAGTCGGAGGACCATGGGCCCAGACATGAGAACGACCCCGGGCGAATCCCAGGCTCGAATCCGCGGAATTATGGCGAATATTCCCCGTAGTCAAGGCAATTTAGCTTACAACCATGCTCCCAATGACGGGGGTATACTAGCAATGCCATGTCACTGAACCGAGCCAACCATGTTCTTCGTCAGCGAAGAACGAGTGGATTCACCCTGATCGAGATGATCATCAGCTTGACCATCATCTCGGTCATTTCCGGGCTGGCCATCGCTTCGAGCCGAGAACTGCTGCCTCGTTATCGCACCCGCGAAGCGGCTCGAGAATTCGCCAATGCCGTTCAAAATGCACGCATTCAGGCCATACAGAACAACAGAGAAGCTCGGATTCGAATCACGGACTACGACCCCAATGCCACCAGCGTCAGTGCAGGGAATGCTGGAGCCTGGGTGGTCGAACTGGGAAACAAGCGACTCGGCTCAAGCAGTTGGTCCACTGTCGACTTCTCAAAACATGACATCTCAGAAGACGGAGAAGAGTACCGCAAGCAAGTGTCACTCAAATACGATTCTGGTGACCTTACTGGCCCCACAAACTGTAGCTGCACCGATTCCGTAGTGTTCAGCCCTATTGGGCATGTACTGAACCCGGTGGATGATTTTGAGGCCGAAGGAGACATTCGGGTGACCTTCGTGAACAAGTCTCACAATCACCTGGACGTCAAGGACACCTACGACATCCGTATCTATAGGGCCGGCATGACCCGTGTTGATCCTTCGCTGGCCAATGAGTTCGCTGCAGAAGAGGGAGGTACAGCCACAAAGAGCAGCTACTGATGTAGCAGCGCACTGCTCGCTTCCTCAGATACCCGGCCAACCCCTTGGGCCAGGAGTTGCAACTCTTCAGGCTTCCCCAAAGCCTCCAGAACACAGGCCGCATGTACCGCTACAAGCGGGCGCGGGCTCTTCAACGCTCGATACAACTCGGTCTCGGCTGCCTCACCCAGCTTCCAGAGAGCTTCCATCGCTGGCAAGTGGAGTCCCCCTAATGCGCTATCGCTGACCGCACCGAGGTGCGTACACAACACAGATGCGCAGCGTTGCGCCTGAAGCTCACCGAGCCCCCAAAGAATCGCGGAGCGCACTGGAAACTGCAGTCCCATTCCAGCCCCCGGCCGCCCCTCATGCTCGGACGCTTCCAGCTTCAGGGCTCGGGACAGAACCCGCCATGATTCCGGTAGCCCCATTCTTCCCAACGCCACGGCGGCGACCCGACGTCGAGCAAAGCCCCGCCCCGGATCTACATCGAATTCGCTCAGAGCATCCTTCAATCGAGGAAGGGACTCGGGCTGTCCCAACCAGCCGAGCGCTTCCAAGCAGAGGTGCTCGGTGCGCCTCCCCCCGGCCAGACGAACCAGCTCCACCCGCGAGAGGTCCTCCGGATACTGGTAGAGCGAAAGAGCGAGCAGCGCTTCTCCCGCCTGGTCAGGCTCTTGGTCCACTCGTTCCCGCAAGGCCTTCGGCCCCAGGGAAACCATGCCCCCCAAATCCGCCAGCGGCTCGACCTGCAACCTCCGAAACCCGGACATGGTGCGCAATCGAATGGAGCGACGACACACCCGATCCACCTCTTGCTCATTTGCACCACCTTGCAACAAGGCCAACCCAAGAGCCGTGCGCACCGTCGCACAGGGTTCTCGGTCAAGCTGTTCCCACAGAATGGACACATGCGCCTCTTTTCCCAAACGGCCCAACCCGATCGCTCCAATTCGACGGGCCGCGGGAACTCCAGCGCTCAACGCACGAATCAACGAAGCAGGCTGATCCCCCTTCACAGCCTGCGCCGACAAACGCTGAATTTGCTTCAAAACACCCATCTCAACATCCCCAATTGCCACATGTCCACAAGTTGTCCATAAAGTTGTCCCGCGCGCCACTTTTTCGGACCGAAACAACCATTTCGCGGCGCGCCCGTAAACCAGTATTCCACACAGTAGTCCATAGGCCTCCATCTCTGCAGATGCCCGTAATCACACGGTCTGCGTCCATTATTGCAAGTTGTCCATAGGCTGTGGCCCATACTATATATGGGGCTTTTGATCGATTTAGACCACAACATCTTGTGTTTTTTTGCCTTGACCGGTTCAATCAGAACACGGTAGATGAGAACTACCCCACCGACAGAAGAGATTGACCCCCACACCTCCAATGGAGCATTCATGGAATCCTCGCAGATCTCCCCCGCACCCCGCAGCAGCAAGACGACCAAATCTAAGAAAGCGACTCAAAAAACCGGCCTTACTTTCGAACGTACGTTCACCACAGCCGGAACAGACCCGTATGACACCGTGGGATGGGAGCTCCGTGACGCCATTATCGCCGACGCTTCTGGTGGCTCCGTATTTGAACAACGAGAAGTAGAGGTACCCAGTTCCTGGTCGGCCACCGCAACAAACGTGGTCGTGTCCAAATATTTCCGTGGCCATGTAGGCACTCCTGAGCGAGAAACCTCGGTCCGGCAATTGATCTCTCGCGTCTGCGACACCATCGCTGAATGGGGTCAAGCAGACGGCTACTTTGAAACTGAAGAGGCCGCAGCCGTTTTTCGAGACGACCTGACCTGGCTCTGCCTGCACCAGTACATGGCCTTCAACTCCCCGGTCTGGTTCAACGTAGGTGTAGAAGAGAGGCCTCAGTGCTCGGCCTGCTTCATCAACGCGGTGGACGACAGCATGGAGTCCATCATGACACTGGCCCGAACCGAGGCGCTGCTGTTCAAGTGGGGCTCCGGTGCCGGAAGTAACCTTTCAAGAATCCGCTCTTCTCAAGAGCGTCTTCGCGGAGGCGGCACAGCCTCAGGCCCTGTGTCTTTCATGCGTGGATTCGATGCCTTCGCAGGCGTGATCAAGTCCGGCGGTAAAACACGTCGGGCAGCAAAGATGGTCATCCTCGATGTGGACCACCCGGACATTCTGAGCTTTATCAACTGCAAGTCAGACGAAGAGCAGAAAGCCTGGTCGCTGATCGACTCCGGCTACGACGGAGGCTTCAACGTTCCCGGTGGCGCATACGACTCCGTGTACTACCAGAATGCCAACCACTCAGTCCGAGTGACGGACACCTTCATGGAAGCCGTTCTCAAGGATGGTGATTGGGAAACACGAGCTCGCAAGAGCGGCGACACTGCCGCCAACCACAAGGCTCGAGACCTCATGGCCCAGATGGCTGAGGCCGCTTGGATCTGTGGGGACCCCGGCATTCAGTTCGATACGACAATCAACGACTGGCATACCTGCATCAACACGGACCGTATCTACGCATCGAACCCGTGTTCCGAGTACATGTTTCTCGACAACTCGGCATGCAACCTCGCTTCACTCAACTTGATGAAGTTCCGCATGGCAGACGGCAGCTTCGATGTGGACCGCTTCCAGAAAGCAGTCGACCTCACCATCACCGCTCAGGAAATCCTGGTCGATCGGGCGTCCTATCCCACGAAGGAAATCGAAAAGAATTCCCACGCGTATCGCCCCCTCGGTCTTGGATACGCCAACCTCGGCGCTCTACTGATGTCATGGGCTGTGCCCTACGACTCCGACAAGGGCCGTGCCCTCGCCGGATCGATTACGGCTTTGATGCACGGTGAAGCCTACCTTCAGTCTTCCCGAGTCGCTGGTAGCCGCGGCACCTTCCGTGGCTACAAGAAGAACTCCAAGCCCATGATTCGGGTCATCTCCAAGCACCTCAAGGCGGCCAACGAACTGCCCACAGACTTGGTACCCGACTACCTCATGGATCGAGCGACCCAAACCTGGGACGAATGCCTCGCGCATGGAAAATCCGCTGGCTACCGAAACTCTCAGGTGACGGTACTTGCGCCCACCGGAACCATCGGGTTCATGATGGACTGCGACACTACGGGTATTGAGCCCGACATCGCACTGATCAAATACAAGAAGCTGGTCGGCGGCGGTATGCTCAAGATCGTCAACCAGACCGTACCCCTTGCACTCGCGCAGCTTCAATATTCGGAGCTGGAGCGTGACGCGATTCTGGACTACCTCGACAAGAACGAGACCATCGAGGGGGCACCTCACGTCAAAGAGGAACACCTGCCCATCTTCGACTGTGCCTTCGAGGCCCGAAATGGAAATCGCAGCATCGCCCCCATGGGCCATGTGCGCATGATGGCAGCCACGCAGCCATTCCTATCCGGCGCCATCTCCAAGACCGTAAATGTACCCACGTCAGCAACTCCCGCCGAGATTGCCGACATCTACATGAACGCCTGGAAGCTGGGGCTGAAGTCCATCGCGCTCTATCGCGATGGGTGTAAGAGGACTCAACCCCTCAACACCAGCCTGGATGACACCCCCACCACCAAGACCGAGCCAGAGCGCATTGTCGAGTACCGGCCGGTGCGGCGCAAGCTTCCAAACGAGCGACAGGCCGTCACGCACAAGTTCTCGGTAGCCGGTCATGATGGATACATCACCGTCGGACTCTACGAGGATGGAGTCCCGGGTGAGATCTTCCTTGTGATGGCCAAAGAAGGGTCCGTTGTATCCGGGCTGATGGATGCCTTTGCAACCTCGGTGTCCCTGGCCCTTCAATACGGCGTGCCCCTCAAGGTTCTCTGCGACAAGTTCTCCCACACCCGGTTTGAGCCCTCCGGCTTTACCGGAAACCCGGAGATCCCAATCGCGAAGTCCATCACGGACTACATCTTCCGCTGGCTGGAACTCCGATTCGGGCCAGAAGGAAGCTTGAAGACGCCCACCTCCGAAATCTCGGCTCCGGCTCCGGTCCACCAGGCCTCAGTCAGCGCTGGAGATTCTGAAGGAGACCTGGAAAACCAGATCTTCACCACCCAGGCGGATGCACCGCCGTGCCATGTATGCGGAAGCATCATGGTCCGGTCTGGCACCTGCTACAAATGCTTCAACTGCGGCGCTACCAGCGGCTGTTCCTGATGTCCCCCCGAGCGGGGCGCCCGCCCTTCTCATCCCGGCTCCCCCGGGACCACATCAATAAGGGATAAACCAATACTGCCGTAGTCAGTCCGAAATGCAGATTCAGCAAGTCGGACAAGGGGGTGAGGCGAAAGCCTCGCCCCCTTCCTGCTTTTTGGCAATGAAGCCTATGGCCCGCAGAAGGCTTCGACAATGGCCTTGGTTCTCTCGATACACAACGGCGCCTCGAGGTTGCCTTCCTGGTGTAGCGCAGTCCCCACAATCGCCGCACTGGCCCATGGAGCATAGTTCGCTGCATTCTCCGCGGTGAGCCCACTCCCAATCCAAAGAGAAGCCTCCGGTAGCGCGTCCCGCAAGCCACGCAACAACCCCAACTCGGTTTCCGCACCCGTGCCGGAACCCGTAAGAATCAACGCATCAGCACCACCCCGCTCCAGGGTGTCTCGAGCAACCTGAACCGGGTCCAAGGGCGCAAGAGGTACCGCATGCTTGACCAGAACATCAGCCGCAATCTGAACCCCGGGCGCGACACGGTTTCGATAGAGCAGCGTCTCTCTGGCCTGGCCCTCAATCACTCCCTGGTCGGTGAGCATCGCTCCCACATGCACATTGATTCTCACAAAGCGTGCATCCGCAGCAGCCGCCACAGCCAGAGCGGCCTTGGAATCGTTCCGAAGCACATTCGTTCCCAAGACAAGCACATCCCCGAAACGCTGCTGTACGGCGCGGGCGACAATGGCCATCATGCTCACCACATGGGGCTCCACCGATGACCGGGCAAAGGGAGCATCGCCTATATTTTCAACAATCACGCCGTGGGCCCCAGCTTTCGCTAGGACCTCGGCATCTCCCAAAGCACGGTCCAACACCGCTGACAGTCCAGGCCCCTCAAAGGGAGAACCTGGCAATGGAAGCAAGTGGAGAACACCAATCAGAGGTCGAGACTGCCCAAATAATGGCTCCATTGGAGCCATGGTATCACTCTACAGAACCTGGAAAGAGAGGCAGTTGGTTCGGGGTGTCTTTGCCGCGAGGTGACCGGGGCTGGACTGGCAATACCAATCCGCGTGGCTCCCCCGCCGCACGAACGACCAGCCTTCCCGCTACTTGCCAGCGATTCGTGCAGCAGGGGACACCGGAAGGTTCAGCAATCAACCCACCATGGGTCACGCGCCCCACCAGGGGCCGACCGCGCCCACGCGGAGTCAAGATGCAAAGGTCACCCACCCGGGCGGTGCCAACGGCCAGTAGAAGGTCACCTGGCCGAAGCCCGAGGGGCTGTCCATTGCGTTGCTCTCCCACGACCCCGCCCTCCAACACACGGCAAACAACGCCCCCCTCACAAGAACGTTCGGGACCTGTGTGCAGTTCTTCGAGCTGAGGCACCGCGGTTCGAGCTTGTTTGGGTATTGCCAGCATGATGGACCTCCTCGGGTTGGGTCACACTCAATATACTGAACACCTGTATCAATTGGCGGACATTTATTGTCCGGCTACCCCTCTCTTCCACAAGAACGGCGGAATTGGCAATGAAAACAGGTGGAATCCCCCTTCTCCAACATGGGGAAATCCTCCATGTCCCCTTCATTGGCCGCAGAATCGCGCAATCGATCTCGCATTTCTGCAGCCGAGGCTCGTAGGTCGGTGGCGCTTTGTTCCAACTGCGGCTGGGAGATGGGGTGGGTCTTGTACGTGCCGTCTCGCAAATTCACATGGAGCGCTCGTATACGCTCGGGCGACAATCCCAGCTTCTCTCGCGCGTAAAGGCCATAGATCCCCAACTGACGCCCCACTTCTTCATCAGAATGAGACTTGCCCGTCTTCCAATCGATAATGACCACCCCCCCGCGACCATCCTCCACAAGCGCATCCATCGACACCCAAACCCCAATGCCTTCCAGGTCCACCTTGATCAGGTCTTCCACCATGCGAATGCGCTGAGGCACCCGGGTGAGCCTCACGAAGACCGGGTTCTCGAATAGGCCGTGGACCTGCCGAGCCATTTCCTGGAAGTTGTCCTCCCAGTCCTCCGAAACATCCTCAACATCGTAATAATGCTCTTGAAATTCAACTCGCTTGCTCGGACGCCGGCGATCCGTTCCCTCTCGGGAACCCACAACATCCTGGCGCGCCCGGTCATCAATCCAAGCCAATGCGTTCTCAACCCCCCACGGTTGGGCCCAAGTCAGGGTCTTCAACGAGCGCTCCGCAGCCTCGTGAATAAGCGTTCCCATCCACATCGGTCGCGTCGTGAGTTTCTTTTGGCGATAGAGGTCTTGGACCTCCGGCGCTGCAGACCGCTCCCACCCCCCCCACGATCCGTAGTAATTAAGCCAATAGCGTCGCAGACAAGACCGAAAGGTCCGGTCCCGGCTGTAGCTCCAGGAGAATTCGTTCACGAACATGAAAAGACCTAAGCGATGCGCGAAACGTAGCACCCCTTCCCCCTCTCCGGCATGCCCGTTCTGAGTCACGATGAATAGAACCATCGTTCAAGCACTCCACCAGCTGACAGAACGGCTTTTTCTGAAGGCTGGAGACCGGAGCCCTTCCGAGCTCACCCCTCAAATCCAGCGGGGAGAACTCGGGGTGCGACTGTTTCAGGAGAAGCAGACGCGGCGCATCGACGGAGGTATTCCCGTAGAGGAGGCCAACCAATGCGACTACGACGACGCACATCTGCGAGGCCCCGTGTTGGCTGGGAGCTGCTCTTTCAGTTCTTTTCGAGACACCATCATCGAGAGACCCACCACACACGGTTCAGAAGCGTCTCTTTCAGGCTGCGTGCTTGACGGCGCGGTAATCGAGGACGGCCAACTCTCGCACCTTCAAGTTCATGCTTCGAGCCTGAAGTCCGTCCACGTGCTGCGCACCGAAATCGGTCGACTGACACTCTGTGACCTCAGCCATGCTCGTCTTGAGGACGCTCGCATTCACAGCCTCACGGGCTGTAATCTCGATGGTGCGCACCTGGTGCGATGCGACCTGACAGGCGCCGATCTACGGGGCAGCTCTTTTCGAAGGGCCACTCTGTCGGATTGTCGATTCGACAACGTAAACGCCACAGGAGTGGTATTCGAAGGCGCCTCGGGAGTGAACAACGCTCAACTCGAAAAGCTCGTACAAGGAGGAGGGCAAACCCGATGGCTTCTCCCCAGATGGACCTGGGCTTGCGCCGTGGTCGTACTGGGAATCTACGCTTGGACACAAGGATCTTCTGCGGACCCACCCAGTTCTGAAAGTCTTTCCCATGCCCCGCCCAGCGAGCAAGCGATGCAAGCGACCCGAGCCTCTCTTGAACGTTTTCGCGAAAGACTGGCTCACGCCCATGAAACCATGCAGTCAAGCGGCGCCATCAATCGCACCTGGCCCACCATCCGAGACGTGCAACAGAACCGTTATGACATGGACGGAGACGGGGTTGGGGAGAGCTGGGACCTGCTTGCTGCAGATGGAACGCCCCCCAACCACCTGACTCAATCTACCGGAGGCATCCTACCTTTCTGCAAAGAGAACCCGTCCCAAGAAGACATCTCCGACGTACAGACCGATTGGTACTACTGCGAGCTCAATGGACGATTGTTTGCGGCGGCCGGGGCCTCGAAAGTCGCCACACTCAACTGGTAGAGCTCAGGGCAAGATCGGGAGCAGAAACACTCCCACCAGACTGTAGTTTCCATCCGGCAGCGTTCCATCCAGACTGACCTCTTCCAGTTCCGCCAAGGTGGACTCCGTAGAGCCGTATCCCAGAATGTAGGTACTGCTGGCCTCAAAGCCGCTCAGAGAGGGGTCGAAGTCCAACGACCCATAGAATCCGTAGAGAAAATCGGAAGGCTCCGAGACGTCCAGCGACAGGACACGCCCATTGAGTTCCGGATGAAAACTCCCCAAGCCAATATTCCCCGACAAGGGCAACTGCTCCGGGTCACCACAGCTCCAGGACTCCAGGAGCGTGACCGAACTCAAAGACCACCAGTGCTGAATCGTGGGATCGGGGGTCGTAGACTCCAGCGCAAACAGGTCGACATTCGCAGTGACCTCGCACCCCTCAAGCTCTCCCTCGGAGGGGTCTTCGCCATACACCCTCATCGAAAGCCCAATGGACTGTGCCAGACCATTGAGCATCTCAATCTCGGCGTCCAGAGCAAACCAGGTAGGCACAACAGCGGGATCCGCGTCGTCGGCATCCCCCTCCATAGAGTCTGTCAGCCCCGTATCTAGCGCCGTATCCGACGACTCGGCAGCGACACCGTTTGGACCAACGCGCTCACTCCTCGCCATATCCGAAGACGAGCAACCCGACAGCAACACACTCCAGAACAGATAGCGTCTCATCACCGACTCCACCCTGCCCGGGCGACCTCGCTCTCTTAGAATACCCATATCAGACTCGCTCAGCCACTTCTCTATTGCAACGCCTGGAGCCTGGACTCCACACGCTTGGCCCGAGGCCCCGTAGGTTTGAGCTGTCGGTAACGATGCCAAGAAGTCCGTGTGCGTTCGTGCTTGTCCCCATAATCCATGTAGAACGAACCACGCGCATAGTGAACCAGCGCAGTCTCCGGACCCAGATTGACCGCCTGATCCAACTGTTCGGCCGCATGCTCCCGAAAACCTGCTGAATCCAGTCGGCGACCCACAAGCACCCGCACCACGGGGTCAATCGGTCCAAACTGCAGAGCCTTGCTTGCGTAGTCATCATAGACCTCGCCACTGCCCAAGAGCGCCAGGTTGGCATAGACACGCCCCAAGAGGCGACGCAACAACGGGTCCGCCGAAGCCTGCATACCTTCAACAGCCCTCAAGAATTCCAGCTCCGCGGCCTCCTGCTCACCAGAATGCGCATACACCAGTCCGCGGAGCATGGCGGCCTCCGGCAACGTGTCCATGTCCGAGAGCATGTCCAATAGCACCGAATGCTCTCGCTCCTCCGCCCATCCTACCCAAGCGTCCAACAAGTCCACACTGAGCTTGTTCTTTTCTGTGCGTTCGAGATTCTCCACCAGTTCGCGAGCCCCTTCCACACGATCTTGGTCCAACAAGACCTGAATACGGCCCGCTACACAGAGTTGGTCTGAGGGACGGCTATCCAAACACGCTTCAAAATCAGAGACCGCTGCGCTGAGTCGGTTCTCCTCAAACCGAAGCACACCAGAAAGATATCGAGCCGAGGAATTCTCAGGGTCCCTTGCAAGAACCCGTTCAAGCGCCTCCTTCGCGTTGGATTGCTCTCCCAGTTGGACATACAGCGCTGCCATTTCATATTCCAGAGAACCCGCTCTTCTGGGTGAGAGGTTCTGATTGCCACGTAGATAGGCGGACAGGCGCTCAATCTGATCCCGCGGAGTGGAATCCTTAGAATCGATCTGAATCCTGATCAAGTCCAAGTCCGGGTGCTTCGAGTCGAGTGCCCCAGCCCGCTTTAAAGCGTCTTGGGCACAGTCCAAATCCGCCTCCGCCCGACAGACCTGAGCCAACCAGAGCTGATTCCGAACCGAACCCGGTCCCAAGACAACCAGGTCTTCTGCGAATGCGCGAGCTTCCTCGAGCCGGTCTCCAGCAAAGGCGATCCGGGACCGCAAAAACACCACCTCCGGGTGTTCATTGGAACGCGACGAAATCAAATTGCTCGCCCGAGAAAGGTCTCCGATGTAGAACAGCCTCATCGCATTTGCCAACGCCAATGCATCTGGAGCATCTGAAAACCGCATGCCCGCCTGTACGGCGTCCGAAGCAGCTTCCAGCCGCCTCGGGCCCCCGCTGTAGTCCCCCCAAAGAACCAATTTCATCAAGGCCACAGCAGCATACCGAGCCCCCAACGGGCCACGCCCCTCGGACAACTCCAACTCCAAGCGAGCCTCGCTGCGAAGTAACTGCTGGTAATCCGCCTGGTTCATCGCAGCGTAGGCATCATCGATAACGGCCTTGGAAGCGCGAACAGACAAGACTCGATTTCCCAACAGGAGCCCAAACCCCCCAAACAAAATGGCCAATATCGCCAGTAGAGACAAGTGCCTTCCAATGACCCCCAGTGGCTCCTCACCCGTCGCCATGGGAGTCAGCAGGGGAGCCGTGGTTTCCACGGCATCAGGCGTCTCCACAGGCAGTTTCGGGGCTGAGAGTTCCTGAGTGACCTCATCGCGCCACCCATCCCCTCGCTCCACCGAACTTTTCTGGACAATCCGTTTCCTGCGTCCCGGTGTTCTCTTGTTGGGAGTCAGCTTCTGAGGCACCACCTCGATGGTCTGAGGGTCTTCTTCCCAGTCCGGCTCATCATTGAGGTCCATCTCTGTGCGCGTCATCACCACCCGGTCGGCATCCTCCGATTCCAACAACGGAGCATCACTCTCGAACTCCACATCTTCGAACGCGAACTCCTGCCCCATCGATGGGTCATCCATAGGTACAGAAACATCCAAATCCAGGTCGCCCGAAGCCTCCAGGTCGGTCAAATCCGCATGTTCCAGCGCGATAGAGCCCGCCGTCGTCTCTCCTCCATCCTCCTCATCCCGATGAATCACATGCATGATGCGGGTCTGATTTGTCCCTGTGTCCTCGTCTTCATCCGAGATCTGCGCCAAGGACTCAGAACCCAGTTCGGTCATATGGGAGACCGCGGTCACCTCGGCCGTGACCTCACCTTCGGATTTTTCCTCTTCTATCCATCGAAATAGTGCCGGAAAGGGGGCTCCATCAGAGAACCCGACAGGCGGGTCATCCATGTCCACAAGAATCGGGCCGATACGCGTCTGCGTGGAATGGTCCATCCCACTCTGGGAAGGCTCGAGGGCCGCCACCAGCGGCAACAAAGACTCCGCCAACGCCATGATGTCTTCTTCTTCTTGAGCGAACTGTCCCTCTATCGCCCAAATCAAGTCTTCGACTCGCTCACTCCAATACCCTTCTGTGGAGCGCAATCGCTCCAAGACACTCCGAGCTCTTAAATGAGAGCCCGTACAGAGATATCGCTCTGCAAGTTCCAATCGCTCATCTGGAGTACCGCTGCGCTCCAGTTCCCGGTCATCACCGGGTGGTGAAGGCGAGGAGGCGTCTGTGCTTCTCAACAACGCCAGCAGGTCCGGCTGGTCCGGGTGGAACTCCAGAGCCTTTTCCACATGACGCCGCGCCCGAGCCGGCCATCCTCTTTTGAGGAACAACTCCCCATACAACACAGCATGTTCGAGAGAGTCCCCCAACTCAGCCTCACATTCCTGGAGCCTCACCCAAGCACGGTCCACAAGGCGAAGCTCCAGGAGCACCCTGGCTTCAAGCAACGCCACCGAATCCGGAAGCTTGCCGAGCGCAGACCAGGTTTCTACAAGCTGCACCAAGGCACGGCCCTGCCCAGCACTCCGCAGTGCCTGGCACAACTTCTCGAGCATGGCCGATTGAATCGGCCTAAGCGATCCCTCTAAGTCGCGCGTGGCCATTGCGTGAACAATAGCATTCTCGGTTGATACAGAGACAACCCTGTACTCAGCCGAGTCACTTGGAAAGGCCTCTACAGGCCCCCCCAAATGAAAACCACAGTTCAGGACAGGGCATTCTCGAATGCTTTGGCCAAGACCGGACACACCTCAAAGAGATCGTCCACGATGCCGTAGGTCGCGTGCTGAAAGATCGGGGCATCCGGGTCCTTGTTGATCGCCACAATCACCTTGGATGTACGCATACCTGCCAAGTGCTGAATGGCTCCGGATATCCCACAAGCAATGTACACACTTGGGTTGACGACCTTACCGGTCTGACCGACCTGCCAGGAGTGCGGCACATAGCCTGCATCTACCGCAGCCCGAGACGCACCGGGAGTGGCCCCAAGAGACCGAGCCAATGGCACGATGACATCATCGAACCCATCGGATGACTTCAAGGAACGCCCCCCAGACACAATCCGATCGGCCTCAGTGAGATCGACCGTGTCCGTGTTGCTCTCCATGACCTCAACCACCCGGGCCCGCTCAGCACCCGCTCCCACTTCAACCGCTACAGCCACTTCATCGGCCACTGCACCATTGGAGTCCGGAACCGTGAAGGAGTTGGGGCGAACGGTATACAAGCCCAACGAGGAGGTAATACGAACCTGGGTAAACGCCTTACCCGCGTAAATGGGCCGAGTCGCTACAAGCTGGCCCCCGTCCACAGAAAGGTCTGTGACCTCGGAGGCCATACCAGCCGAAAGCCGGGCAGACAAACGAGGAAAGAGATCACGCCCAGCAGAGGAGGCTGCACCCAACAACACTGCGGGATCCGCCTGCCCCACAACAGCCGCCAAGGCCGAAACCCAGGCGCCGGTGTTGTGTTGAGAGAACGCATCACCCTGAACCGAGTACACCCGAGCGGCCCCGAAGCCCCCCAGTTCCGCACCCGTTGGACCGCCAATGACAACAGCCGAAACCTCGCCACCAACATCTCCTACCAAGGCGCTGGCCTTGGCGAGAAGCTCATGGGCCGTCTTCTTGAAAACGCCGTTCTCATGCTCACAAAAAACTAGAATTCCACTACTCATCATGAACCCCCTACAGGACCTTGGCTTCTTCTCGGAGCAAGCGAACCAGCTCGTCGACCTTTTGTGAAACGCTCTCACCCTCGATAATTCGACCCGCAGGACGCTGCGGAGGAGGTGCAAACTGTGACTCTTGGACTACGGCTCCGGCAGCTCCAACCTTGGAGGCATCCAAGCCGAGGTCAGCCGCACCCCAAACCGTGATTGGCTTGCGCTTGGCCATCATGATGCCCTTGAGCGAAGCAAACCGAGGAGTATTCATTCCCTTGTCACAAGAGAGGACTGCTGGAAGGGAAGCCTGAAGTGAAAACTTCTTTCCGCCTCCGACATCCCGATGTGCCGTGATGGTCTCTCCATCCAGTTCCAGATGAGAGATGTCCACGGCCTGCGGCCATCCGAGAAACTCAGCTGTCATGCCCGGCACCTGCGCACAGTCATTATCAACAGCCTGCTTACCGCACAGTAAAAGCCCTACTTCAGCCTTAGCAGCAGCGGCCGCCAAGACGCGTGCCACCCCCAAGGAGTCCGAACCCACAAAAGCATCGTCATCCAAACGAACCGCAGTGTCTGCACCTCGTGCAAGCCCATCCTTGATTCGGGCATCGACATCGCCTCCGCCCATAGAAAACACGATGACCTCAGTGGCCTTGCCCTGCTCCTTGAGCTGAAGAGCCGCCTCCAGGGCAAACTCATCATAGGGATTGACTTCCCACTTGATTTCTTCGGTAACGATACCGGTTTGGGATTCGTTGATC
>JAYZDK010000137.1:0-32604 GCA_036337845.1 Myxococcota bacterium
GATGGTGTTGTCTTGGATGACTGGAAGGTCGGTCGAACCGTTGGTGGAAACGAAAAGTATGCCAATGGAGCCTCCTCCACCGGTGCCGCCGCCGCCGCCAGTACCCGAGCATCCTCCAGCACCTCCACCGGCACCACTTCCACCGAGGTGGTGGCCTGTTCCGCAGCCGTCGACCTCGGTACCGCTGCCGGCTCCCCCGCCGCCGCCGCCGCCGCCATGCGTACCTTGAGACCCGCCACTACCGTTTCCGGACACCCATTGACCTGCCGAGATAATGCCGGTGTTGCTCGAAGAACCACCACCGGCGCTTCCATCCAAGCCCGCAGTGCCATCTCCTCCATCTTGTCCGTTGTTCCAGCAGGTGTCGATGTAGCACTCTTCGCAGTCGAGCTGGGAGGAGATCAGGCCATCACAGGCTCCTGAACCTCCAGACCCTCCAGTGCTGTTGGGTAGACCATCGGTACCGCCATCTTGGTAGGAGTAGGCCGATGGGCAGGAGGTGTCGCCACCGTCACCGCCGTCGACTGCAACTCCATCACAGGTGTTGATGCCGCCGAGACCCCCATTCGTCAGGGAAGCGCAGTTTGTCAGAGTCCCCGTGAAGCCGTTCGCGCCATTTCCACCATTGGAGCCGTCGACACCCGAGAGGCCATCTTGTCCGGCTCGTCCTGCGCCGGCGGTAATGATGTTTCCAGAGATGACGAGACTTGAATCACAATCTTCAAGCCAGAGGCCGATGGCGCTTTGGCCGGCTCCAAACTGGGACTGCGAGGTGACCTCAAATCCGTCGAACACCGTGGCCGCGCTGATACCGATAGCGGTGACTGTGCCGGGATTGCTTGCAGTGGTGCCGGTTTGCTGAACCTCTGTGGTGTAGAGGGTCGCATCTCGAATGGTGAAGTCCGTGGAGTAACCCCCAAAGAGACTCACCCCCTCTTCCAGCAGAATCGCTTCATCGTAGGTCCCGTAGGCCACGAGCACATAGGCGTACCCATCTTGCACGGCGAGGTCGATGCCATCCTGAATGCTATCGAGCGGGTCGCTGATGGTGCCAGTTCCGGAGATGGAGCCGGTCAGAATGCTGACGTGTACTGCAAGTCCGTGGTTGCCATCAGTGCCATCGCAGTCGGCATCGATCCCGTCAAACGGGTCGTCAATCGCTGACAAGTACTGACACTCACAGCCGTCACTCGCAGATCCGTTGACGTCGAAAAAGCCGTTGAGGCATGTATAGGTGCACTCCGGAATGGCTGTGGTGACTCCACAGAACGCTGAGGCATTGTCGAAATTGTAGGTGCTGCAGTCATTCCCGCAGGAACCACAATCGGTATCGAGGGTGTAGACGGCTCCGGTCTTGAAGCCGTCGTCCGCGTTTCCGTCGCAGTCGTCGTCGAGGTAGTTGCAAACCTCGGTGGACCCTGGGTAGATGCTGGCGTTGTTGTCGTCACAATCTCCAGCACAGGCGGAGATGCCATCCCCATCGGCGTCGAGATCGACCCCGTTGTCGATGACCCCGTCGCAGTCATCGTCTTCTCCATTACACTGCTCGCTGGCCCCAGGATTCTTGTTGAAATCCGTGTCGTCGCAGTCATCGCACAGGGCAAACCCATCGCCATCATCATCGGTAAGTTCGCCAGGAGTGAACAATCCATCACAGTCGTTGTCCAATCCATCGCAGATTTCAATCCCATCTGGGTTGACTGCGGGGTCCGTGTCATCGCAGTCTTCACAGGCTCGCCAGGAGTCTCCGTCGAGATCGGACTCGTCAGCGACTACGCTGCCATCACAGTCGTTGTCTTCTCCATCGCAGAGCTCGGTGGCTCCGGGAAATGTCTGCGCGGAGGTGTCATCGCAGTCATCACACACTGCGAACCCGTCGCCATCTGAATCAGTGACTTCATCTGTGGGGATGGCTCCATCACAGTCGTTGTCTTCTCCATCGCAGAGCTCGGTGGCCCCGGGAAAGGAGTCTGCGGAAGCGTCATTACAGTCGTTGCAGGCGGGAAACCCATCTGCATCGTCGTCTGTGGTTTCCTCGGTGGGAATCGCTCCATCACAGTCGTTGTCGGCCCCGTCGCAGAGTTCGTTGGCCCCGGGAAAGGATTCTGCGGAAGCGTCATCGCAGTCGTTGCAGACAGGAAAGCCATCCGCATCGTCGTCTGTGGTTTCCTCGGCGGGAATCGCTCCATCGCAGTCGTTGTCGGCCCCGTCGCAGATTTCAGAGGCTGCCGGATTGGTCAGTGCGCTTTCATCATCACAGTCTCCCCCCAGGGAGATGTGGTCATCTGGAGACGCGCAGGCCAAAACGGCGGTGTCGGGATTGCCGAAACCATCAGAATCGCCGTCGGTATACCAGTACGTGGCGGTGTTGGTATCGAGCCCTGGGTCCGCGTCGTCCACGAGCTGATTGCAGTTGTTGTCGATGCCATCGCAGACTTCTGTCGCGACAGGATTGACCGAGCCGAGTGTGTCATCACACTCTTCGCATGCTGCAAAGCCATCGCCATCGGCATCGACGAAGCCCACGGAACCGTCGCAGTTGTAGTCGTTGGGATCGGTGCAGTCTTCTTCCGGGGCTCCGGGGTAGAAGGCTGCATCTGTATCGTCGCAGTCCTCGTTGTTGTCGACGGTGCCATCGGGCTGGATGCAGTCTGTCTGAGTGTTTGCCGCATCGCCCCAGGAGTCGCCATCTGCGTCGGTGTACCAGGTTGTGGCGTCCACGGATTCTGGGCCATCTACGATATCGTCGCAGTTGTTATCGATGCCATCGCAGGCTTCGTCTGCGTCGGGATTGATGGATGCATCCGCATCGTCGCAGTCTTCACTCGATGGAAAGCCGTCTCCATCCCGGTCCGGACCCAACCCGGTATCATCCGCAATAAGGCCTGTTTCTACGCCACCAATCTTGATGGCGTCTGTGCGTGATGGACAGGCAACAGAGAATGCGAGCAGTGTCAGTAGGAGCAGTCTATGAATGCGCATGAGAACCTTCAGCGTTGGCGATTCAGTGGTTTCGTTCTCTATGCCCTGACTCCAGCATAATGGCGTCATGTATCGGCAGTCGCAACTCCTGTTGGAGTTTCTCGTTGTGGGTGTCTACCAGAGAGCGGGTGGCTTGGGGAGTGAGGGTGGCCGGGTAGTTGTACTGGAGACGGTGTGCTTTAGCTCGAGGGATGCCGGCTCCAAGAAACCCCCCTGTCATGACTAGAACACCGCTTAGGGTGGTCCAGTTGGCCGGCTGGTTTTGGGGGTCTGATGAAAGCGCGATCATGCCGCCGAGGGTCATTGCCAAGCCAGTAAACCCGGCAATAGCACCCTTTCTTGCTTTGGTTTCCAGCAATTGGATTTCTTCTCGTATTGCAAGAGCGTTTTCGGCCTGGCCGGCGATTTCAAGAAAATCCGGAACATTGAGGCGGATGAAATCCTGGTAGACCGCCCAGCTATACTCCACGCTATCGGGTTGCTGAATGACGGTGGTGGACCAGCCTCTGTAGGGTCCTGGATTGGAAACCACGACGGTATCGCCGCGCTCCCGGTGGGTTTCGGACTTTACTCGGAGATGACGTGCTCGGTAGTCACGCATGGCCTTGGCTTGGCCACCCGGCGCGTTTGCGCGTGGCTTCTTCGGTTTTCGAGCAGGGTGTATGGAAATCCCGTTGGGACGCACTGCGCGTCGAACCACAGCACCGAAGGAGGCCTCATCGTCTTCAGCGACCTTCAGCGCTCGATGTACGGCGGCGGAAAGCGCTGGGTCGAGATCCTCAGTAAGCAGCGCTCCTAGAAAGTCTCTCCGTTCTTGTCCCCGAAAGGTGGCAGCGGGGGCCAGGTGGCGGTGCACCCAGTCCGCGTGCTCGTCGGACAGTGTATTCTCGGCTTGTGTGGTCTTGGGTGGGGTGGTGTTTGCCTCCTGCGCTGCAGAAGGGGGGCTGGCCAACAGTAGGACGAGTAAGGGGCCGGTCATGAATCCTCCGCGTGGAGGCTACAGGATATCGCTGTCGATGGGTGGATGAGAACCTAGGAGTGTGGTCATGTCCGAGGGCATGGGGGCTTGGATTTCGAGTCGAGTTCCATTGGGTAGGGGCACGCCGAGAGACTCAGCGTGAAGACAGTGGCGGGGATGAGCGAGCAGTTTGTCGCGACCTGGGAGGTCCCATCCCTCAAACAGCGAAATGAACACCTCGGGGGGTTGGCCGTAGATCTTGTCTCCTACAATGGGGTGGCCCACGTGAGCCAGGTGCACACGAATCTGGTGGGTTTTTCCGGTTCTTGGACGGGCTCGAACCAGAGTCAATGGAGGACAACGCTGGACGACCTCAAGGTCTGTTTGCGCCGCTTGTCCCAAAGACGTAATCCCCTGTTTGATTCGAATCGGAGATTCGGAATCATCTCCTATCGGGGCGTCCACGTGAAGGGAATCCCAGGTAGGCTCCCCCCGCACGATAGCCAGGTAGCTCTTGGTGGCCATTCGTTCTTGAAACACGGACTTCAGATGGCGATTGGCAGCATGGCTTCGACCCAGAAGCAATACACCAGAGGTTTCTTTGTCAATGCGGTGAGCGAGGTGGAGATCTTCGTCAGGGAACATCTCTCTGGCCAGGTTGATCACCCCCCAGTGAAAACGAGAACCAACGGGATGGCACAGCATACCGGCCGGTTTGTCGAATGCCAGCGTCCAATCATCCTGGTGTAATAGCGTGGGAAAAGGAGGCTTTTCTCCGGGCGCGAGACCGGAAATCCAGATGCGTATCTCTTCATGGGTACGCAAGAGAGTAGAAGGCTTCAGTGCTCTGGAAGTCGACCGAACTTCTCCCCTTCTTATTGCTGCAGCAGCCTCCTTGCGTGACAGCAAGGCGAACCGTGCGGATAGATAGGAATCCACTCTCATACCTGCTTCAGCAGGGGTCACGATGATGGATCGGTAATCGGGTGTCGACATAAAGTTCCCGCGAGGCCGGCGCACAAACAAGATATTCTGCTCACATGTTCTGGCTATTGCTTGCTTGTACAGGGGGAACCGGAGATTCGGAGACCGGGGACAGTGCTCTGGACAGTGACAGCGCTGTGTGGGGGGACGACGAAGTCCTGGTTTCGAGGCGAGCTTGGGAATCTCTGGAGACGGGTGTCGCCACCGGTGTGGGTTGGGCTGATATCGATGGTGATGGCTATGCGGAGCTCGTAGTCGCCTACGGCAATGACATACAGCAGGGCCCGCTCATGGTGTATGACAATGTGGATGGAGCACTCGAAGAGCGTGCCTCCTGGCAGTCTACTTCCAAGGAATATTACGGTCATCTTTCCGTTGGAGACGTAAACGGGGATGGCCTGCCGGATGTCGTGGTCTCCAAGTTTCTGGGAGATACCGGCTTCTCGGACCCGGGTGGAATCGACGTCTACCTCAACATCGATGGAGAGCTCGAACCGACGCCATCTTGGCAAAGTGAGGAGCGCTTTTTCAGCTTTTCCTGTGCGTTGGGAGATGTGGATAACGATGGGGACTTGGACCTTGCGGTAGCCGTCGGAGAGACCTACTACCACGAGGATTCACCGGCACCTTCTCTTGTGTATTTCAACGATGGCACGGGAAATTTCGGAGCGGCTCCGGGTTGGACGAGTGGGGTGGCAGGGCATGCATTCGATGTGGGTTGGGCCGACATGGATGGCAATGGCTGGCTGGATCTACTGATGGCAAACCAGCTCGCCGGGCATGCGATTTATTTCAACCGGCAAGGTGTCCTTGATGAGCAACCGGCTTGGGTTGCAGAGGGTGAAGCCAATGATTTTGAGGGCAACTCCCTGGACTTCGGTGATGTGAATGGGGATGGCAACCTGGATCTGGTGGTCACCGACAACAATCAGATCTCTGGTTTGGGCACGGTTCGTATTTGGTGCGGTCCGGATTTTGCGCCGTGCTGGGAGCCTGTAGACACGGTGGACTACGCTTCTGCGGTCTCTTTGGAAGACGTGGATGGAGATGGCCGCCTCGACGTGGCTGTTGGGTCTTGGTGGGGTCGAGTTCAGGTGTATTTCAACTCGGACCTCTATCCAGACCAGCAAGTGGGGTGGCGTTCTCAGGAAGCGGCGGTCATTGAAGGCTTTGCCTGGGAGGATGTGGATGGCAGTGATTGGGTGGAACAAACGGTTTCTGGGGAAAACCTGCTGGCGGTTCCAGGAAGAGGACGCGTGCTTGAGGTTGTGGGAGGAGTGACTGCAGGAGGCTGGGTCAGTGGGCCTGGATCTCTGGAAGTTCGCTACCTAGAGGCGCTTGAGCGTGATCTCGTACTTTCGAACTGGGAGTATGAATACGGGAACCGGATCTATGGACGACCCTGAGTCGAATGTAGACCTGCCGGTGATCGGCAGCAGTTCGCGTTTCGATTTCCGACTTTGGGTGGCCTGGACATGGCTTGTGTTGGCGGTTGTGGCGACGTTCTTTTTGGTGCCAAGGCTTGGACTACGCGGCCTGGCGTGGCTTGGCGTCCACCATTTCCTGTGTGTTTTGGGTTGTGTGGATGAGATTCGTCGTGCCAAGAAACGCGCTTATGGACAGGGTTCAAAGAGCGTCACGGTGTCGTAGGGTTCGCTGCTGAAGGTCCATGGACTGTAGGTCTCGATTGGAGGCGTGCCACTGATCATGAATGCATGAAAGTTGGCGGCCCCGATTGCGCTGTGGGTTCGAGGGCCCCACCAGGTATCGGGAGGACTCCATTTTTCAATGGGTATCAGGCACGCTTCTGGATGTGTCTCCTGGGGCCATGGCGCCTGAGCGACAGCGTGAAGTCCGGAGGGGGTGGCTCCTTCTTCCAAGGGCTGCCAGCCGGCCTTTTCGAGGTGGTATTGCCAGCCCCAGTGGCCTGAAAAACTTCCGGTTCCTTTGGAGGCAACGGCTTGGGCCGCCGTTTGTTGTGCTCGGGCCATGGCGTTCTCGTCTATCGACAACCCAAAGGACAATAGGCTTCCGACAAGTACTGTCGTGAACAGGAACCTCGGAGAAGGATGCATGCGCAAAGCAGCCAGTACTATGGCGGGTAGAAACGGAAGCCAGTAGCGACTGGCGGTAAACCTCAGCGTCAGCAGGAATACGAGGCCTCCGATGGCCCAGCAAAATAGGAAACGATCTACGTCGTCTCGAAGGCGAATGACGGATATCGAGGCGCCTCCAGCAGCGGCAAATGCCACAGTGGCTCCCAACACCCCACCGGTTTGTCCGGAGGCAAACCCGGCTGCGATACCTACCAAGGCGCCGAGAGAAGCACCGATGAGGGCTGGTCTTCCCCGTGCCAGAAAGGGAAGCATGCCTGCGCCTCCGAGCATGGCGAGGCTGGCCACTCCTTTTCGGAAGACGTCTCGTGGCGTATCCGAGACTGACTGAAAACCGACCATGGAGAAGAGGTGGACCTTATCGTAGGCGGCGAGGTCATGGATGGCGAGCAGGCTGATTGGAATCATTACGGGCAAGGCGGCCCGGAGTCGGTTTCGTTGCCATCCGAGCAGCAAGAGCAGCGGAATCAGACAAACCCCCGAATATCGAAACAGGACGGCGCAGCCTGCAAGGCCGGCAAACCACGCAGCGGTGCTGCGTTTCCCCAAGAACCCACCGATTCCGGCCACGGTGCAGGCCAACAGGGGTAGGTCTGGCGTGAGTGATTGGGCGGAGAGCACCACGATAGGGGAAGTGCCTAGCACCAGAACAGCACTTGTCCCCTCCCCTACCAAAGCATTTCCAAGCCGGTGACAGCCCCATAGGGCGACCATCAGCCACGGAAGCATCCAGAGATGAAGCATCGGAATAGGCGCAGACTCTGGGAGGACTGCCAGCCACCAGGCGATGCCAGGAGGGTTGGAAAGTACGTCGAAAGCCGCCTGTTGTGTACCCTGCCAGTTGATGGCAATGTCGTGGGGGCGCCATGGATTTAGACGGGCTCCCTGCGCCAGGCGAAGGAAATTCGCCTCGTCAATGTGGACTGGTCGCTGCATGAACGGAAGGACCATTCCCAGTACAAGGACCATGCTGAGTACGTTCTTGGACCTGTCTCGCACACCTTGATGGTACCCCGCTTGCTGGCGAATGCCCTCCAACAGCCGTTAGAAGCGCCTCATGAAGTCCTTTGATGTCATCGTTGTAGGAGGGGGACACGCCGGCTGTGAAGCCGCCGCGGCAGCGGTGCGCTTGGGCCGTAGCGTGGCCATGGTGACGTTGGACCTCGCAGAAATTGGTCGATTGTCCTGCAATCCAGCGGTGGGTGGCTTGGGGAAGGGACACCTGGTTCGAGAGATTGATGCCCTCGGCGGTGTCATGGCGCAAGTGACCGATGCCGCCACAATTCAATTTCGGGTACTCAACACCCGCAAGGGCCTGGCGGTGCGTTCGAGCAGGGCCCAGGTCGACATTCACGTGTACCCGGCTCTCATGCGCTCTACGTTGGAGTCCATGTCTGGGCTTGAGCTCGTTCAGGGGAAGGTGGACGAGCTCTTGATGGAGGGAGGCCGGGTCATCGGAGTACGTCTGGGCAGTGGGGACACCTTGAGGGCGCCCGCCGTAATTCTGACGACAGGCACCTTCTTGTCCGCTTGTATGCACTTTGGGCTGGAACAAATCGAAGGGGGCCGTCTTGGGGCCCCCGCTTCCAATCGGTTGGCGGACTGTCTGCGGGATGCGGGGCTTCGCACCGGTCGACTGAAGACGGGTACAACCCCCCGAGTAGATGCCAGAACCGTGGACTATGAGCGTCTACAAGCTCAGCCCGACATGGAGGGTTGGTTTTCGTTCACCCCCCCCACTGAACGTCTTGAACGGGTGCAATGCCATCTCGCCAATACCAACGCGACCACTCATGAAATCATCGGGTCTGCTCTGGACCGCTCACCGATGTACACCGGTCAGATTGAAGTGGTGGGTCCCAGATATTGCCCCTCTATTGAAGACAAGATTGTGCGATTCGCGCACCGTGAACGCCATGTGCTCTTCTTAGAGCCGGAAGGTCTGAACACGCATCGTGTCTATGTAAATGGGCTCTCCACTTCCCTACCCCGAGACGTCCAGTTGGAAATGGTTCGATCCGTTGTCGGCCTGGAACGCGCGGAAATACTTCAGTTTGGCTATGCGGTGGAGTACGACTATGCCGACCCTCGCGACCTCGATCACGGTCTTCAGCACAGATCAATCCCCGGACTGTTCCTGGCCGGGCAAGTCAATGGCACCTCCGGGTATGAGGAGGCCGCTGCGCAGGGGCTGGTGGCTGGAGTTTCCGCCGCCACGGGGGAGCCGTTCGTCCTAGGACGACACGAGGCCGATCTTGGCGTGCTCGTGGACGACCTGGTTTCTCGAGGGGTAGGCGGTGAGCCCTACCGTATGTTCACCTCCAGGGCGGAGCACCGGCTTTCGTTGAGAGAGGACAATGCCGACCGAAGACTGATGCCATTGGCCCGGAGACACGGCCTCTTGCAAGACCCGGTATGGCGTGCGTTCGATGCCAGACAAATCCAAATCAAAAATGCCGAAAAGGTACTTTTAACGCCGGTTTTGCCAGACCCAAAGACTCTCGGTTTGCTCCAAAATCATGGGGTTGGGAACTTGAAGAAACCCGCCACGATAGGAGAGCTCCTTCGTCGCCCGGGTGTGCAATATTCCCACCTGGCCGCAGCTCTCGATTTACAACCCCTCCCACCGAGCGTAGCCGAACAAGTAGAAACCGATGCCAAGTATTCCGGATACCTCCAGCGAGAGGAGCGGCGGGCTGGGCAATTGGCGAAAATGGCCGCGGTTTCATTGTATGAAGTGGATTTCCAGGACGTGGCCGGGCTCTCCAACGAGGTGATTCATCGTCTCAGTGAGGCGCGTCCCAACGACCTGGCTGCTGCAGCACGCATTCCGGGCATCACGCCGGCCGCTGTCAGTCTGTTGGCTGTACATCTCGCACGTGGACCGAGCCGGGTAGTCTAAATTGATCTACAACGAGTCCGAGCGCATCCACCGTGAACGGCTGGCCCATTGGAGAGACGCCATGGACCTTGTGGGTCCGGGCCCCCTGGAACCTCACTTTCAAGATGCGGTTCATTCCATGTCCTGGATCGACTGGGATGGACACTGGGCTGACTTGGGTTCCGGCGCAGGCTTCCCGGGTATCTCCTTTGCGTCCAGACACATTAATTCAACAATTGATCTTGTCGAATCACGACGTAAACGTTCAATATTCCTGGAGGAAGTTGTTTCTGCGACAGGGCTTCAGAACGCAACCGTATTAAATGTTCGGGCCGAGACGTTGGGCCACAAATCCTATGATGGTGTGGTCTCCAGGGCCTTTATGAAGCCCCTGGCGTATCTCCAAATGGCCCGGGAACTTGTGCGGGAATCCGGCGTTGTTGTGCTCCTTCTGGCCCAGGGAGAGCCTCCGAAAGTTGGGGGTTTGGAAGTGTTCCACGTGGAACGTTACCAGCTCGGGGACAAGGCTCGTCGTGCTGTGGCCTACCGTGTTTTGGACTGATTTCGGCGGATAGCGAGCCAGGCTATCGGTGCCAATAGGAGCCATGCGCCGTGTTTGGGTGGCTGTGTCGTTGCGCAAGCGCCACAGCCGGTTTGCGGAGCTTCTTTGGAGTTGGGCTGGCGAGCTGTGTCCGACGAGGTGTCCTCCTGGCTTGCGGGAAGAGGAATGGCCGTGCCGCTGCCTCCTACCTCAATAGCGTCCAATAGCAGCTCGCCGGCGTGCACTACAATCTCAACGTCTTTCCAACCCGCGCCGGGAAGTGCAATCTCTCCGCCAGTTGGAGAGAGGGGGGTGCCGTTTACGATGGCTTCCCACTCCCCTCCTCCCCCGGCCAGGAGTCGGAACTTCTCGCCCTCCGTAGAGAAGCGAACCAGGCCGCCGCCCCCCAGGTCGAGCCCTCCGCCCGCTCCTTCGTTGGGGTTTGTGTAGGTCGGACAATATTCGTCTTCTTCACCACAGGACAGAAACACACCGCCGTTTTCCAGACGTTCCAGCCAGGGTGCGGGAAGAAAATCCCCTCCGTCACTCCACCACACCCCGAGTTGTGTGCCGAGCAGGACGAGTGGGTGTTCCGCAAAGCCAGGGATAGGTACGAGGTCGAAAATTGCACAGGGAGGCCCGTTACCCATGGCAACCCAGGTTTCACCACCGTCGTCCGACTGCCATACAGACCCGCCGCGGGTGGCCACCAACAGGGTTCCGTCATCGGCCATGGCCAGCCGTCGGGGCTCCCCGACTGGGGGGCTTCTTGGGCTCCACCAATCTTCCTCCGCTGAGGTGCCGAGGAGGATGCCGGTGGAAGGGCTTGCAAAGACCAGCCGCCCACTCTCACCTGGGGGCCAGAATTCCAGTCCCGAGGAGGGTTCTGATTCGGCCTCGAGCCAGCTTGCCCAGGAAAGGCCTCCGTCCTGGCTTGCTAGCACACCTGCGGGGACATCTGTGGTGACGGCCAGCACGGACTCCCCTTTCAGTGTTCCTTGTCGAATCGTGTTGGCCATGGCTCCGTCAGCGGCGTTCGTAAAGCTCTCTATGGTGGACCAACTCTCTCCCAGGTCTGTAGAGCGGGCCAGGTGAGACTCATTACCGTCCGAAGCAGGCGTTTCTCCCAGTAAATACAGTGCTTGGTCAAGTTCGTGCAACGCACGAGCTCTTGCCATAGGCACCTCGACGGATTCCCATCTTTCACCGGAATCTGAACTTCTGTAGAGTGCGCTTAGGCCTGTCATCAGCACGATTTCGGGTTCTTCGGAGGCCACGAGCAGGTCGTAGGAGACTGTTTCAGAGTCCAGGCCTACCGCAGACCCGGCCCAGGTTTCCCCGCCGTCGTCCGTCCAGGTGGCGCCTCCGCCATAGCCCGCCGAATAGATTCTGAGGGAACCAGATGGGCCTTCGGTCACAGCCAGGGCTCGCGTGTACCGGTTTCGAAGAATTGCAGACTCTCGCCAGGTATCACCGTTGTTGTCGCTGAACGCTGCGCCGGAGAAACCTCCGACGAGCCCCTTGTTGTCAGACAAGTGCAGATAGACCCATGACGTATTGGGATCCGTCGCGTTTCCCGTCCCACCAAAGGGTATTTCCAGGCCGGTATGCTTTCGTGTCCAAGTTTGGCAGTTGTCTTCCGATACGAACAGCGCCTCATGGCCGGTGGCCGCGAGGAGACTTCCATCCGGTGTGATGGCGAGTTCCGAAACCAGGTCCTCATGTGCTCCTGTGATTTCGTTGGGCAAGAGGCCGCAGGTCTCCCAGGTTCCCAGTGTGATGTCTTGGTGCAGGGCACCGGCCTGTGTACCCACCCAGAGGTGCTCACCCGAGCTCACCACGGAAAATGCCTTTCTGCCCCCGGGTAGTGTTGCCAGCGGCTGCAGGTCCTCCAAGAGTCCCTCCGAATGCCAAACGCCCCCTTCTGTGCCGACTGCTGTGACTGAACAATCGCCGCCGCATGTCACATTTATTCCAGTCACATCTAAAAACGATGGCGATAAAGTATAGGTAGAACCTACATTATCGCTTACTATTACTCCTTTAGATGTGGCAACTACTGCCCCGATAGGCAGTCCCTTTATGTCTCTGGCCACAGCCTCGCCGGAGAAAAGATTTGTGTGGTTCCAGGTCGATGAATCCGGACTTATCCAGAGGGTGCCGTCCCCCGAAATCGTGTAGAGGGTGTTGTCACCGTCTACGGCAATTCCGACAAGTGTTTGTTCCATAGCGGGGCTGTCGACGTGGTCCCAATGAGCGCCTGCATCTCGAGTGACCATGATTTGGCTGATGTCGTGGGGATCCAGTAGCGCCCAGGCGACTTCGGGCTCGTTGGTCCCGGTCATGGCGGTGACCACTGTATGGGGTCTGTGGGCGTGGCTCGGGGAGCTCAGGGCGCAGAGGAATGCAATCAACAACATGTGCCTGTATCTCCCCTGCTGGAACGGGTGTCAAGTGAGAGTCGCGGGGGTGGGTATGCGGGGTTAGTCTGCGGCGCTGTGAGAAGTCTTTATCCATGGTTATTTTGGGCGGTGCTCCCGATAGCGTGTCGGCCGCAAAGTTCGCGGCCGGATACGGCTGTGGAAGTCGAGGATACAGCGCCTGACGGGCATCCGGCTGTGATTGAAGCGGGGCCAATCCAGCTCTGCGAGGAGCCCCATCTGCGACGGGAAGAGGGCCCATTTGTGGAGGTCTGGGGCGGCGCGGATTGGCGCAACCAGTTGGAATTCCCTGAGGAAACGGGTTGGGACAATGGCCGTGGCGTGTCTGTGGCGGATTTCGACCGCGACGGGTTCTACGATATTTTTCTTCCCAACATCGGGCGCGATCAACTCTTCATGGGTCGTATCGGGTTTACCTGGGAGGAAGACACGGAGGCTCGGTTCGGGGTGCGCCAACACCGGACACAGGGGTCGGTGGTGGCGGATGTGGATGGCAACGGGGGGCTGGACCTTGTGGCGGTGAATCGGGGCAACCCCAATCGTCTATACCTGAACACCGGAGGCGGTATGTTCAGTGTGGTGGATGATTCGGGGTTTGCGGATCAGGGGGCTGGAAGTATCGGCGGCGTATTTGCCGATGTGGATGGTGATGATGACTTGGACCTGTTGATTTGTGCTCATTTCACGGGCCCGAGCCCGGAATGGGAGCAGGAATCTCCCGGGCCGGCGGATCCCAGCGAGCTGTATGAAAACTTGGGGAATGGCACATTCCGGGACCGTTCCGACGTGCTCTCACAGGCCACCCATGACGGGTATACCTATGCCTGTGGGTTTCACGATTTTGATGGGGATGGCCGGCCGGACATCTATATGGTGAACGATTTTGGAGACCGAGTCGTGGCAAACCAGCTGCTTCGCAATGCCTTTGATGGTTTCACGTGGAACTTCGAGGATGTGAGTGCTCAAACCGGTACGGATTTAGCGATGTTTGGGATGGGGCTTGGGTTGGGGGATGTGAATGGGGATGGTGTGGTGGACATGCTGGTGCCTGGGTGGGACAACATCGCGTTGTTGGAGAGTGCGGCGGACGGGACCTGGTATGAGTCCAGCGCTAGCCGTGGGATGTCTGTGAACGTGGGCATCAGTGACGTCGGGTGGGGTGGGGAGCTCGAAGATTTGGATAACGACGGTGACCTTGATGCCTTGGTGGCCTATGGCTACCTCGAGGGAGATGATGAGCCGGGGCTTCAGAACCCCACGGAGCAGCAGAACGCTGTGTGGGTCTGGGAGGGGGATTCCTTTCAGGAGCGTGCTCAGGAGTGGGGCCTGGCAGACTTGGGAATCAACCGCGGGTTTGTGGTGACAGACTTCAATCGGGACGGGTTTCTGGACGTTGTGTCTCGTGATTTGGCGGGGCCCGCAACGATCATGTTTGGACGCTGCGATGGGTCTTCCTGGCTGGAAGTGAGCCTGGATCAGGCGGGCTTGAACCCCTCTGGTGTGGGGGCCAAAATTGAAGTGGGCCTGGGGGGCCGAGTGTTGACCCGATGGGTCAGGGCCGGCGGGACGAGTATCTCTTCCAGTGGGCCGCAGGTGGTGCATTTTGGCCTTGCAGACAAAGATGTGGCGCCGTTTGTGCGCGTGACATGGCCCGATGGTGCGGTTTCCTTGTTTAAGAATGTGATTGGTCGGCGAGTTGTTCAAATTCGTCGGCTCTGATGGTCAAAGGTGGCTTCCATGTTGAATCGGTCCATGTTGCACGTCGCATTTCTGGCGGGTGTCTGCGTTTTGGGGGGCTGTAGGCCTTCGACTGGTGAAGAAAAGCCTCGCCCAGGGCGAGACTCTGGGGTTGCGGAGACAGGCCAAGAGGACACATCACACTCAGGAACGGAAAGCGGTGTGGACACAGGGCCGACTGTTGTCGATGGTGTGGAGCTCGTTAGGGTCGAGCGGGAGGGTCATGAAGACTATGGATATGAGCTGGCGACTTATGCAGTGGTGAGTGATGGGTATTTGTCCACCGACGGCGAACTGCCGGTATTCCAGGTATTTAGGCCAATTGAGACCCCCGCCTTTGAGTTGCCGCTAATGGTCTGGTTTCACGGTGGCCATATTGGCAACGATGCCAGTGGGGACCTGCCTGAGAACTGCCAGCGGGAGGCGATTGATTCCAATATCGAGATGGTGACAGGAGAGGCTTCACTGGTGACAGAGATGGCTGCCCGGCGAGGCTGGGCGATGTTGATTCCTCGTAATGACTGGTGTGACGCTGGCTTTGGGTTGGGTGATGAAGACCCAGTCGAACCGGGGAAGCATTTTGGGCAGTACCACGTGGAACGTGCGCTGGCCTGGGTGGATGCTGGCAATGCAGGTTTTCAGCCGGGAGGTGCGCGGTTTGGCTGGGGGACTTCGGCCGGCGGAGCCTGGTCATTCTATACGGCGCATCGACTGGGAGGCTTTTCCGCCTTGGTGGTGGATTCGGGATCTTGTGACCAGGTGTTGCTGCATGGGCAAGACCCAGGTTCGGTGGAACACATCCTGGGCGGGGCCCCTTTTGACGCGAATGGAGATCCCAGCGCGTACTTTCCTCGCTACCAGGAAACCTCTTGTACGACGCTGGTGGATGAGGGAGGGATGAGGGTGCCCACCTATGTGGCCTGGAACGACCAGGACATGGTAATACCAGCGAACCAGCCCGCCAGATTGGTGGTTTCACTGGAAAATACAAGCAATAATGAGGGCTTACGCTACGGGGCTCATGACTTTGACCACGGTGCGCCCAGCCCTAACCACCACGTTCAGACACGGCTAAGAAATCTTCCGTGGGGGTATACGACCGACGCCATGTTCTCGTTTCTCGAAGGCAAACGGGTGGTTTGGCGGGAAGCCGAGGCCGGTTGTGTGCCGGAAGCCTGCGAGGTCGGGCAGGTGGGTTCTGCAGAGAGTCGCTGGGCCTCATTCTCTCATGGGGCCGGGGTGAAAGTGGGGAGCAACGAAGGGGCGGGCGTGGTGTTCCGTACCGCGCTTCCACCGGGGTTTGGCGCCCAAAGCCCCGTTACTGTGGTGGCCGTTGTGGATGTGGACGGGCTCGATGGTATCGCCGGGCGCACCGAGGCCCTCACGATTAGCTATACGGAGGGGGAGCGCAGAGAGGAGATTCATATTCCTGCTGAGGTGTTTGCACCGGACACGGGCGCGACCGACCTCGAGCTTCTACAGCAGTATGAAGGCACTCGTTTTTCCTTTACGCCTCAAGCGCCCGCGGGGGGTGTGATATCGGTGCGGGCCCGTGGGGTGGGGGAGATCTACCTGGATGCACTTCTGTTTATCGGTGCGCAGTAGGCCTAACAGAGTGTTCCACGTGGAACACTGGGTCTTGCCTTGTCAAGAGTAGGCAGGTATGCTGCATCTACAGCTTCAGTATTCCCGCCAGGCCATTTCCGGCCGATTCAGCCAGAAACGATGAAAAGCCAGTTTAAACCACGTAAATCACGAAATGGTGATGGAGGCTCTTATGCCTGAAACGACAGGAACCACAATCCCTTCTCGCGTAATTGCCATCGCGAACCAGAAGGGGGGAGTGGGAAAGACCACTACTTCCATCAATGTAGCGGCCTCTATGGCCCATCTGGGACATCCGACCCTGGTGATCGACCTTGACCCCCAAGGCAACCTCAGCTCCGGGCTGGGGGTGCAGAAGGACACGGTAGAACAGGGGACTGCTGAGCTGCTTCTTGAGTACGCTGAACTGGATGCGGTCATTGTGGAAACGGCGCAGCCGGGACTGGATTTGGTGCCAGCGACGGATTCTTTGATCGGGTCGGAGGTGGAACTTACCCAGGCTCTCGGGCGAGAAATGCGGCTCCGAAACGCGCTGTCTTCGCTCACACCTGGGCGCTATGAGTATGTATTACTCGACTGTCCCCCATCCTTGGGTTTTCTCACGATTAACGCCCTCACTGCGGCCGGGTCTGTGCTTGTTCCAGTGCAGGCGGAATACTATGCCATGGAAGGCCTTGGCGAGCTTCTCAGAACCCTATCAAAAGTGAGAAAAGCCCTGAATTCACAGTTAGTTAGGGAGGGAATAATTGTGACATTGCATGATTCTAGGAACAATCTTTGTCGCGACGTGGAGGCCCAGGTAAGGGACGTGTTTAAAGAGGAAGTATTTGATACAGTTATTCCTAGAAATGTGCGCTTGGGAGAGGCTCCTTCCTTTGGGTCGCCAATCCTTAGCTACGACCCCGCAAGCCGAGGAGCCGAGGCTTATTTGGGACTCGCTCGAGAACTACTTTCCCGCCATGGGGCGACCGGACTCATCCGACAGGAGGCATCATGAACAACGCTGCAGAAACCACACCGGGCAAGCGGTCCTCTAAATCCAATAGAAAACCTTTGGGGCGGGGCCTGGCGGCTCTGATACCTGACGATCTGGTGGCGGAGGAGTCTTCTCCGCGGCCCAGTGGTGTTCGGCGTGTGCCCATTGGTGAAATCCATCCCAACCCCGAGCAGCCAAGAAGGGAATTCGACCCGAAGGCCTTGGCGGACCTTGCGGGCTCAATCGAGGCTCATGGAATCTTGAGTCCCCTGGTGGTGCGCGCCGAAGGTCAGGGCGGGGGATATGTGCTGATCGCGGGCGAACGGCGTCTTCGAGCCGCGGGTATCGCAGGGCTCAAAGAGGTTCCCGTGTTGGTTCACGAGGGAGCCGAAGACCCGGTGGTTCAACTGGAGCTGGCGCTGGTTGAGAACCTGCAACGTGAGGACCTCAATCCGGTGGAGTCTGCAGAGGGGTATCAGCGATTGGTGAAGGAGTACGGGCATACCCAAGCGCAGGTCTCCAAGAGAGTGGGTAAGGACCGCGCGACGGTTGCGAATGCCATCAGGCTGTTGAAACTTCCGAAGAAGGTGCTCGATCTGGTGCGTGAAGGCCGCCTCAGTGCGGGGCACGGGCGGGCGTTGGTATCTGTCGAGGACCCGGAACGGCTGCGTCGAATCGTGGCACAGGTGCTGGCAGGTAATCTCTCGGTTCGAGCGACCGAGCGACTGGTGGCGGAAAAGGCCTCAAAAACGGCGAATCGGAGTGCCCAACCCAAACAGGAGAAGGTGCTGGAATACGCGGCTGGGCTGCTGACTCGTGCGTTGGGGACCCAGGTGAACATCCGAGGGCAAGCCAAAGGCGCAGGTCGAATCGTGATTGATTACCACAACGCGGAAGAACTGGAACGCTTGATCCATGCGCTTCGGGGTGATGCAGCTTGAGCAACGAAGGCGTACCGCTGAATGCCCTGCTTGGAAGGGGAGCGACCTACGAGGGGGATTTGAGCTTCGAGGGGCGTGTTCGTGTGGACGGCCTCTTTCGGGGCCGAATCTTCACCGAGGAGCTGTTGGAAGTGGGGGAGGAGGGGCGCATCGAGGGAGACCTGGACGCTCAGAATCTGGTGGTGGCCGGTTTCGTGGATGGTCGTGTGCGTGTGCGGGGGCGGCTGGTGGTTGAGCCTACGGGTCGGATTCAGGGAGAAGTTCGCGCGGCTAGATTGGTCGTTCGGGAAGGGGCCAGGCTGGATGCTCAGATCGTTAGTGGGGAATGAGCGAAATCTGTAAGATCCGTTATCCTTCTTTCGCTCGGAGGCTCCCATGTACAGAATGACCCTACTGGCGTTGATGTTGGTCGCTTGTGGTTCCTCGGATGAGGACGCGGGCGAAGAGGTGGTCGCGACTGCGGCTGAGGCCAACGAAGATGCCAGTGAGACAACCGGTGCTCAAGCGGACGCTCCGCCGGATCCAGCGCCGCTACCTGAGCCGTTGATGCGCCAAGCCCTGATGTGCTGTGCAGATCTTGCCATGGAGCCGGTGATGGAGTCCTATCTTGAGCTGGGCCGTGCCTTAGCCAAGGCAGATACGGCAGGAATCGCCTCTCATGCCACGGCGATGAGCGCAGCTATCGGACGTGTAGACGATGCGGGTGAACACCTTGCTGTGACCGCGAAACACCTCAAAGCGATGGATGGGGCGAGTCTTGCAGAAGCTCGCTCTCAGTACGGACAGATGTCGGACTTGTTGGTGGGCAAGCTGGAGACCTCTGCGTCTGGGGAACTGGATCTCGCGGTTGCTTATTCCCGTGTAAATGACCATCACTGGCTGCAAGAAGGCGTGGAACCCCGAAGTCCATATGGGGATGGTATTCAATCCTATTCCTGGGGGACTCGGGAGGAAGTCAAAGCGGCGGATGAGGTTCGAGAGAAGGAGTTGGCCAATCCCGAGCCTTGATTCCATTCTGCTTGTGGGGCTTTCGGGGGGTACAGCATCGGGAAAGACCACGATTGCTCGGGAGGTTGTGACAGCGCTCGGGAGCCAAAGCTGCCTGTTGGTCTCGCATGATCGCTACTACTTTGATGTTGTGGACCCTTTGGTCCACAACTACGATCACCCTCAGGCGCTCGACAGCGGACTGTTAGCGGCAAATCTGTCAGATTTGAAAGCCGGACGCAGCACGGGGCTTCCGGTGTATGACTTTCGCACCCATACACGCCAAGATCACGTGGAAGTCGTGCAGCCTGCAGCAGTGGTCCTGGTGGAGGGAATACTGGTGCTGTCCGACCCTCGGCTTTGGCCTCTCTTTGATTTGTCCATATACGTGGAGGCGGATGAACAGGTTCGTCTGGAGAGACGCGTGGCGCGAGATATGCGCAACCGCGGACGCACTCGGCAGAGCGTGCTGGAGCGTTATGCGGCTACGGTGTCCCCCATGCACAAGCAGTTTGTGGCCCCGTCGCGTGAACGAGCAGATTTCACCGTGTCGGGTGAGTCCGAACTTTCAGAGGCCGTCAAGGAAGTTCTTCAGTCGATTCGGGGTCGTCTTCCGGCGTCATAGGTCGCCGCTCGGCTTTCTTTCCGGGGGTGAGTGTGACTGTCAGGGGCCAGATGACCTGAAGCCCCTCGTCGTCCTCGGCGATGATCTTGGTTTCGAAGGTGCCTCCCTCCTCCGCTCCTGGGGTGTCGGGTTGGTAGGAGAGCTCTCCTTTTTGGGAGTTTATGGAAAGCCCGGGCGGGGGATTATCCAGTTTAAACGTCAAGATATCGCCGTCCGGGTCCTCTGCTTTGACCACGAATCCATCCAGCTTTGGAAGGCTTCCCGTTCGCATTGAAAAGTTGGGGGGGCTGTTGAGTACCGTGGTGGGGGGCGACTTTCGAATGACCTCATTTGTGCCGTCTGACGCGATGACCTCGATGATCAGTTCGTCTCCTTTTCGAAAGTTGGAACTGTCTAAGCGCCGACCGCGATTGCGCATTCTCTTTACGCCGTTGATGTACCACTGAATCGCTGTTTGGACTGCATCTCCGTCTGGGTCCGTGACGTTGATCTTTACGGTCACATCTGTGGTGGTGTAGACCTCTTCGGGAATGATTCGCAGGGGACGGATTTTGGGCTGTCCATTCGGGCCTGCTTCTTCACCGGTGTCCTCGGGCTCAAAGTCTTCCTGGGTGTCCACTTGGGTGGGGGAGAACTCACTGGGGCTTGTGGGGGGGGGCACGGTATTGGTGCAGCCCAGAATGATGGCCCAAGTCCACATAGGTCCTCCTTGTGTAGGTGATCCTACCGCTTCGGGTCAGTGAACCCACTGATTGACTGCCGAATCGGTCTCTTCGTCCTCTTCCGTCATCAAGAGTGTGTACATGGCGTCTTGAAGTTCCTCCTCTTGCTGCCAGAGCTCCAGCCTGCGGCGATTTCTGCGGCGCACCCCGAAAAAACCAATCACCAAGGCGATTGCGCCTACAAGCATCCAGACCTGGTCTACCGTCAGTGGTTGAAGCCACAGCCAGGAATCCTCTAGCCGAGAGCGCCAGGCTTGATCGATTGTGCGTAGACGCTCACCGGTCGATTCTTTCACGGCGCGTTCAAGGGAAAGTCCACCAGATAGGCCGTTGATGAGCTTACGAACGGAGTCTTCTCCGTATTCGGCGACGATCCAAGCGATGAAGTCCGCGCTTTGGGCATAGGCGAGTCGGGCGCTCACTGGGTCTGCTGGAAATCCCCGGTGGAGATCTTCCAAGGTGTGCAGGCCTTTACCCAAGAGACCGCTAGCAATCTGGCGGGTGGTTTCAGGGGTGTATTCTTTGGCTGTCCATTGGGACAAGCCTTCCTGAAGCCAGTGAGGCACGCGGCGTGGCCCGAAGGCCTGCCCCAAGAGCACATGTGTGATCTCGTGATCGAACACTTGTGTTTCGTTCTTGGCTGTGCCGCCTCGGATCTCGTTGGTACGAAGAAATATCCAGCTTCGAGAGGGCCAGGCTGTTGCGTCGGCCCAGGCCGGCGGGGCTGAGGGCTGCAGAGTTCTGAATCGCTCAGGGGTGTCGGTGAGCATGACTTCGATGCGGCTGGCCGCGGCGACACCCAGAAAGCTGGCGATCTCTGGTATGGCGGTTTCCGCATGTTTGGACAGGCGTACTTGTGCTCTGAGGGCGCTTCTGGAGCTGTGAACTCTTGCGTAGATACCTGACGTGCTAGTCCAGTCTTCAGGAAGGTCTGGAGGTCCAGCAACGTGTACTTCCACTTCTGGAGTGGTGGCCCATTCGGCGGCCGATGCCTCTTGGGGCAAGAGGAACAGGTTCAAGAAGAGGAAGAGCCAATGCATTCTGGCCAAGACACTAGGCGCGGATCACGTGATCGGAAAGGGGGGTGCGATAGAATGTGTTTGGAGGAGCGCATGAATTGGTTTCGACAGGCTGGGGTTCTTGCTTTGTTTCTGGCGGGGTGTGAGCCGATGGGAGCAAGCTGGCAGCTGACGGATTCTCTGGGTTTGGAGAGCGCTGTTGTTGCCGAGGGGGTTGAAGAAGCCGAAACCGAGCCGATGGTGGATGATCGCTTTCCCTCCGAAGAAGAGTTGAAGCGCATCGCGGACCCACTTGGTCAGGCCGATGATGAGCCGGTGGAAGAGGTCGAGCCCGGTGGTGAGTTGGCAGAGGAGGCCTCTGAAGCAGAGGAGCCTACTGAGCCAGAGGGAACACTGGAAGAAGCTGCACAGCCGGATGCGCCACCGGTTGTGGTTCCCGATTCGGAAACTCAGCCTCCACCACAAGAAGAACCCGACTCGGCTCGAGTGAATGCGGCCGTTGCCGGTTTGGGAGCGCCTCAAAGCCCTGGTTGGGGAGTGAGACTTGTCGCGTCCATACCAGAAGCTCAGCCACCTCGTGCCGTATTGGGGCTGCCGTCTGGAGAAGAAGTCGTTGTGTCGCCGGGATCCATGATTCCGGAGGCGGCGGTGGTAGTTATCGCGGTTGGGCCAGGGACAGTGGTGCTCGCAGAGATCACCCCGGAGGGTGACCACGCGAAAGTGGAGCAGCGCACCCTCCACGCGCAGTACAAGACGGGTGTTCCCGGGACAGATTAGCTGTCGAAAACCTGTACAGAGGGTGACTGTTTTTCGACAGTCACCCATGGCGAAATTTGAGGTAGAACGCATGTTTTAGACTGGCACGAGGGGTGCAGTCACTTCAGTTGATGCGTTCTCCGTTGGTATTGCCGGTGGTGCTCTTTCTTGTGGGCATCTTGCTCTCCAACCATTGGCAGCCACCGGGTCAGGCCTGTGTTGGAGGCGCATTGGTGTGCTTTGCCCTGGCGATGTCGCTGGGGGTTCAAGGACGCATCGCGTTGATGGTTGGGGCGTGCCTGCTGGGTCTCGGCTCGGTGCTTGTGCAGCCTTTGGGCCCTGTCGAGCGCGGCGAGGTCTATTGTGAGGGCCGAGTGGTGATGGCTCAAGGACGGTCTGCTCTCTTGGCGGTAGAACGGGTAGGTGGCCGTCCTGCACGGGGAAGGGTTGTGGTGACCAGTGGAGAAGCCCTGCCGCCCACAGGAACGCGCCTGGTGGGTTTTGGAGTGGCTACCGAGCTTTCGGATAGGAACCTTCCTGGATCTTCCGACCCTTGGCTGTGGGCACGGCTTGGAAGGGCTCAAACCTTGTTGAAGCTCCAACAGTGGATACCACTGGGAGCTCCAGCGGCCCTGTTGCCGGAATTCCAGGGTGCCCGGCACGCCGGGCTGCTGTTGTCGCTGGCTACCGGAGACCGCTCTCGGATTCCGCAGGGTGAGTTGGACCTCTTGAGGCGGACCGGAACGGCCCACCTTGTTGCCATTTCAGGGCTTCATGTCGGTTTGGTAGCCGGTGCTGCTGCTGTGGCAATGCGGGTGTTGGTGACGCTTCTGTCTCTGTTTGGAGCGAGTCTCCTTATTCGGCGGGGTGTGCTGGCTGTAGGCAGTCTCGCAGCGGCGATGGCCTATGCTCAGCTGGCAGGATGGCCGATTTCTTCACTGCGTGCGGTCTGGATGATTGGCGTTGGGTTTCTCGCAGCCCAACTCTCTCGTGGGGTTTGTTTACCTACATCGATCGCCTTGGCTGCGTTGGCGGTAGCGTTGGGAGAACCCGCTCGGGTGGGAACCGTGGCCTATTGGCTGTCTTTTGGTGCGGTGGTCGGGATTGTTCGCTTTTCCGAAGGAATAGCCGACCTGATTCCCCAGGCTTGGCCCTGGGGTGTTCGAACAGTCTGGCGAGCCATGTCGACCTCGATAGGAGCGGTGATTGGGACCTTCCCGGTGTGTGCGTGGCTGTTTCAAGACTTTCCGGTGCTGTCATTTGTGGCAAATCTCGTGGCTGTGCCGCTGGTGGGGATGGTGGGGGTTCCAGGAGCTTTACTGGGTGCCCTGGGTGTAGAGGCCGCGGTTTCGGTAGGAGACTGTGCGCTGCATGCGGCACTGGTCTGGATTTCCTGGTGTGATGGTCCTGTGTTGCACCCGGCGATTGGTCCTTGGGGCGCTGTTGTTTTGGGGGGAGTGCTTCTGGTTTCTCAACGCTGGGATGTGCGTGGTTCGGTGGCGTTTCTGGTGCTCGGATTGCGTTGTTGGCCTCGCGCGGGGTTCTGGGTGACCTTTTTGGCTGTGGGCCAGGGAGATGCGGCCTTGATTGAGGAGCCTGGCGGGCGGCGGGTGTTGATAGATGCGGGTCGTCCATCTGTGCAGGTCCTTCACTGGCTCCGCAGGCGAGGCATTCGCCGTTTGGATGAAGTGGTGGGAACGCACGCTCATCCGGACCATATAGGCGGACTGCTGCCTGTATTGTCCGAGTTGGAGGTGGGTGTTCTAAGACTGGATTGCCGGGGAGTGGGGGGTGTCTGTGGAGAGTTGTTGGCCATCGCCAAGGACCGAGAAGTACCTGTCATCTCTCCTGGTGCTCCCGGACTGAATGTGCTTCACCCCACGCACACGAGGCTCCCGTTGTCGGAGAATGATGCTTCAATCGTGGTTCGTTTCGAACACGGGGAGAGCTCTCTCTTGATGACGGGTGATATTGAGGCGGAGGCCGAGGCGATGTTGGTAGACCGAGTGGGTCCGACCGGGTGGCTCAAAGTGGCCCATCATGGCTCACGCACCTCGTCGACACCTGAGTTTCTGGGGAGGACTCAGCCTCGCGTGGTGCTCATCAGCGCTGGCAAGAACAACCGATTTGGTCACCCCTCTCTGGAGGTGTTGGCTCGACTGCGTCATGCCCGCATTCTTCGAACAGACCGAGATGGGACGGTGCAACTCTATGCGGACGAAGGCGAGGAGCGGTTCAGGACTTGGCGTCGTCGGCCGGGCTGGTCTCCTTGGAGAGATTCCAGAAGATCAAACCCAGAATAGACGAACCCAGCACAATCAAAATCGAGAGAAATTGGGCGTTTGAGATCACCTGACCCAACTGGGCTTCCATGAAAAAGCCTCGCTTGGTATCGCCACGGTACAGTTCGTTGATCGACCGAAGAATTGGGTAGAGGCTCAAGTAGAGCAGAATCAATTGCCCGTGGAATCGCCGGCGTTTTCGCATCCACACGAGAAACAGACCTAGACCCAGGCTGTAGAATGCTTCGTAGATCTGTGTGGGGTGCAGAGGCGTGAACAAGGGGTCGGTAAGACAGACCGGGAGCTTTTCCGGATTGGGCAGCCCGGCTCTTGGGTCCCAGCAGTGCTTGTCCGTGAAGGTGATCGCCCAGCTGAGGCCAGGCGCCTCTCTTCCAAAGCAGCACCCTGCGGCCAGACAACCCATACGGCCCCAGAAATGTCCCAGGGGAACAACCGGCGCAACGACGTCCAGTACGCGAGCGATGGGGAGTTTGCGTCGATGAGCGGAGACCACAAAGGTAAGGAACGCCCCTATGAGTCCGCCGTAGAAGACCAGTCCGCCTTTACGCAGATTCAAGAGCATCAGGTAGTTGCCCTCAAACTCCGGCCAACTCACTCGAATGTATTCGAGACGTGCTCCCACCAGCCCGCCTAGCAGTGTCCAGAACGCCATGTCGTAGAGTTCATCACCGGGAAGATTGTCTTGGTCGCCCCATTTGCGCATCAGCACGGCTGCTTGGAAGACAGCCAGAGCCAGCATCACGCCGTAGGTGTGGATGGGGAACCCACCAAAGATGGGGAGCTCGATCAGTACGGGATGCATCTACGAGTTTCCTGAAGCGGAGTTGGGGTCGACAGAATCATCGAGGTCTTCTTCGCGGTCTTCCAAGAACATGTAGTGCACCACGAACAGCCCAACCCCCACCACGATGCACATGTCGGCCACGTTGAATGAGGGGTATTCGTTTGTTCCGAATGTCTGGATAAGCCAGGTTCCGCCCGGATGTTCTCTGGGGAGGTAGAACCGGATGAAGTCGGTCACGGCCTGTTTGTCGACTCGATCAATGCCATTGCCCAGTGCGCCGGCGAGAATCAACCCCAGAGTGGTGGAGAGAAAGCGGTCTCCGGGTTCAAGCTCCCGCAAGCACTGGATCAGCATTCCCACAGCAAAGACTGTGAAGAACAAGAACAAGTGCATGGCGTACTCAAAGGTATTGAGCATGCCAAAAGCGGCTCCCGTGTTCTCCACATGGACAATCTGCAGGAGTCCGTCCACGACATCGATGGAGGGGGGCAGGTCACAGAGGGAGCGTTTGGAACAGGCGCAGAAGTCGGTTGGACGATTGGTTTGTAGGCAGAGGGTTTTTTGGATCCAAACCTTTGTGATCTGATCCAGAATCAAGAACACCACGCTGACGGTGGTAAAAATTTTGGTCTTGAGCGACACGGAAACTCTCTTGGGAATGGCCGAAGTTAGCCGGGCCTGGAGGGTGCAGCAACGCCCGAGCCACCGACGCTGTTCCACAGCGGGCTATTGACGGCTTTTCAATGAATGGGTTTCGGGAGAAGGCATGGATGAGCATGCCGGGATATGGAAGCGCCGCCTAAGGCGGTAGCGGACTGGGTTTTTTGGCAATTCGTCTGCGTTTTTGGAGGCACAGATGCGCTGGATTGAGCTCGTTTTCATGGCTGTATTTGGCATGGCTGGTGCCGTGCTGTTTGCCCAAACGCTCTGGACTCGACGTCTCAAGCACGTCATGCCCAAGAGAGGAGAGATTGAGATTGTTCACCCCATGGGACTGTGGAGTGGCATTGCCGAGGTCGTGTTTCAAACGCGGGTCATTGCGAATCGCCCGGCGGTGGGTATCGCGCACCTGTTTTTGTTCTATGGGTTTGTGACCTTCGGCCTCAAGAGTGCCACGCATGTACTCAATGGCGTGCTGGGTCTCACCGAGCCGATTGGGCTGGGGCCGCTCGACTTGATCTTGGACGGTTTCAGCGTGTTGGTGTTGATTTCCGTCGTGTTTATGGCGATCCGGCGGTATTTCTTCATGCGGGATCGGTTGACCCATATGCTGGAGTCGGGCCTGGTCTTGGCGTTGATCGCTGGGTTGATGATCACCTATATGCTCGAGGTAGAAACCTTCGGTGTGCACTTGGGACTCGTGGGTACAGGGGCCAAGATCAATTGGTGGATTCACTATTTGATTCTGTGTTTCTTCCCGGCGCTCATTGCGTATGGAAAGCACCTTCACCTGCTGTTGGGTCCGGTCAATGTCGTGCTGCGTCACATGACCGAGCTTCCTGGAGACCGGGTGGTTTCAGGCGGTGATTTTGAGATGCCCGAAGACGAGGATGCGTTTGAGGCTGAATATGCTCGGGTGGGCATGCCCTGTGGTGTGGCCGATTTCAGCTTCCATTCCTTGTTTGATACGGCCGCGTGTATTGAATGTGGGCGTTGCAACGATGCATGCCCCTCTGCGGATGCGGGTTTACGCCCACGAGATCACTTTGTCTTGTCCTTGAGGGACCCGACGGTGGACAGTGCGGGGCTTGCGGAGCTTGTACCCCCGGAAATCCTATCTACATGCACCCAGTGTCGCGCCTGTGACACGGTGTGTCCGGTGGGGAACCGGCCAGCACGTGCGGGCCTGGAAATGAGAGGCCGGATGACCTTTGAGGGCATGTACCCCGTGCCGGCCTTGATTGAGGGTGCCGGTCCTGTGAGTGCCACAGGCAATATCTTTGGAGAAGGGCCCGAACAGAGAACGAAGCTTGTGGCCGATGCCGAAATGCCGATCTTTGATGCTGAGGCTCACGAAGTACTGTTGATTCTGGGGTGCCAAGGAGCCAACTCGCCAGATGCGCAGCCGGTGGCGGTTGCGACTTCCAAGCTTCTTCGAGCCGCTGGCGTCAGCTATGGCGTGCTCGAGGAGGAAAAATGCTGGGGTGAGGCCATGCTTCATGCCGGTGGATTGATGGAAGACTGGCCGTTCTGGAAAGAGGAGAGGATTGCGGACCTCGATGGTGCGCTCGATAATGATCGAGCTCGTACAATCCTCACCATTTGCCCCCATTGTCGGGACAACATCAGCACCCAGTACAAGGCAGCAGGGGCTGATTTCTCTGGGGTTCGTTCACACGTCGAGTATCTTGCCAGCCTGGTGCGAGAAGGACGTCTCGAAATCGAGTCTCGGGCGGAAGACATGGCGGCTCACCATCCGTGCAAGACCATTCATAATGATGAGACCCAGTACATGGACGAGCTTCTGGAGGCGTCTGGGGTGACGGCCTATACCGCTGGCAAGAGCCCGGCTGTGCCGAGTTGTTGCGGTGGTGGAGGTGGAGGCTTCTTGTGGGATTCTCCTGCCAAGGTCAACCGGAACCGCTGGGACGAGCTTGCATCGACAGGTCAGAACAAGGTGGTCACCGGTTGTCCGGGCTGCCATCGAATGCTCAATGCCTCAAGAAGCAGTGAGGGTGAAATCACGGACATTGCTACTGTGCTCGCTGAAAGAGTGAAGAACGAAGACGGACCTGTCACTCCAGCGTAGTTTAGGGTGGAACCCGCTTCAGGAAGACGCGGATACTAGCGCTGGGAGCCACTTACTGGCGGGTCCCTGTAGCCAAATATCTGCGCGTTCTGTGAGTTCTGATGGCTCAGGGTTGATTTCGACAAGTGTCGCTCCGCACTCCTGAGCTTTCAGCGCGATTGCAATCGGAGGCCAAACTCTCCCGGATGTGCCGATGACGATTGCCACATGAGCTCGCTGGGCATGAGCGACTGCGTCCTCAATGATGCCTGGCCAGTATGTTTCGCCGAACCAGAGGATGTGTGGTCTCTCCATGGCTCCGCATTCCGGGCAGTGTGGAATCAGATCGCCTTCCACAGAGAGGTCACGGATTTTTCCGCACTCCGTGCAGCGGGCCCTGTCTATACAGCCATGAAGTTCGATCAATGCACGGCTTCCAGCCCTGGGGTGTAGCCCGTCCACGTTCTGGGTAGCGAGGAGGAAATCGGTGTCTCTTTGTTCAAGTGCGACCAGCGCGTGGTGAGCGTCGTTGGGTTCGGATTGGGCGCAGATTTGTTGTCGCCAGCGGTACCAGGTCCACACCCGCTCCGGGTTGGCAGCAAAGGCCTGTGGAGTGGCTAGATCTTCGGCTCGGAAGCCGTTCCATAGGCCTCCGGACCCACGGAATGTGGGAATCCCGGACTCTGCGGAAATGCCGGCGCCGGTGACAGCCAGAATGACTTGGGCGCTGGCTATCGAATCGGCTGCCTGTTGGAGAGGGTCAGCGAGCATAAGATCCTCATGCTAGAATGGCCGAGATGCAAAAGCAATCCACAGCGTTGTTGTTGGCCTTCTCGGTAGGAGGAGTGGGGCTGGGTCTGGGTTGTCCTCAGAAGGGAGACGATGGCTTTGGCAACACAGGGGATCGGAGCCCCCCGGTACAGGACACCGGGCCTTGGGTGTTTGATACCCAAGAAGACACGGGACTTGATACCGACGACACCGACGACACCGACGACACCGACGACACCGACGATACGACGGAGCCCGTCGAAGATACCGGATTGGATATCGAGGCTGAGGGCTATGACATGGGCGATGTGGTCCATAATCTCGTCGCCAACAATCAGAATGATGATCAATGGAAGCTCTATCAGCAATTTGATGGCGCGAACCCACCCCCATGGAATGTGACCGTGTTGCTGTTTGGGGCAGCTTACGAGCCCAATTTTCAGACCATTTCGGGTTGGCTGCAAGAGGTAATCGATACCAACGCGGCACTGGCTGCGAGTGAAGGGCTCGACTTCTCGGTGGTGGGAGCCACCTTCCTGACCTACGATGAAAGTGGGACGCAAGCAGGTGTGGATGCGGCCAGTTCCTGGGCCAATGCACATGGGCTCTCTACGGTTCTTTATGAGTCCTCACCCTCGCAGCCCATCATGACCTCCTGGGCGCTGTATTCGGCGTCCAAGCCAAGGGTCTATTTGATTGGAAACGACATGACGGTTGAATGGGTAGCCGATGAGGGCCATACAACGAGTAGTCGTTTGGATGGGAAGATTCGCGACCTGGTGTTGGCTCGGTAGAGCTCAGGGTTTCTCGCGCAGGGCCTCAGCGATTTTTTGGGCCAGTTCTGTGCCGACTCCCGGCACATCGGAGATAGCAGACACCTCTGCTTTTTTCAGTGCGTTCAGGCTACCGAAATGCTTGAGAAGCGCGCGGCGGCGGGCTGGACCAACCCCAGCAATCCCATCCAGTTTGGATGTGATTGTATTTTTCGAGCGTATTCGGCGGTGGAACTGGACGGCGAATCGATGGGATTCGTTACGCAGATGCCGCAGTAGATTCAACGCTGGATTGTGATCTTCGAGCCGCACCAACTCTCCACTGGGAAGCACGATCTTGTCCACGGCACCGACGTGGCCCCGGCGCTTTTCAGTGCGTGCTTTGGCCAATCCCAAGACCGGGATTTGCTCCAGACCGAGGTCTTCCAGTACTTGCAGTGCAATGCCGAGTTGTCCGCGTCCACCATCTACGATCAAGAGGTCCGGAAACACCTGCTCCTTCCAGGCTCTTTTCAAGCGCCGGGTCAGGACCTCTCGCATGCTTTCGTAGTCGTCTCGGCCAGACGCCTGCTTGATGTGATAGCTCCGGTATTCTTTTTTGGCGGGTGTTCCATCGATAAACACGACCTGGGAGGCGACGGGGTGCTTTCCCTGTAGATTGGAGTTGTCGAAACACTCGATTCGGTTGGGAGGCTCGTGGAGTCCGGCGAGATTTGCGAGCTGATCCAGGGCTCGATGGACCCGCTCTTCCTCGCTGGTGGTGCGGCGGTACCGATCTGTGGCGTTGGTGGTCGCCAGGTCGAGCAGGCGCTTTTTTTCACCTCGTTGTGGTGCGTGGATTCTTATGGCGTGTCCGCTGCGCATGGCGAGTACTTCTTCAAGCGCTTGCACATCGATGGGTTCTCGTTGAACGAGAATTTCCGAAGGTACATCGATGGAAGGGCCATACCACTGGTTGAGCCAGGATGAGAGCAGCTCGGCATCGTCTTCAGCGACTTCGTCAAATAAGAAACTCTTTGGATCGAGCATCAATCCTCCTCGCACGGGGAGGACTACGACACACCCGGTGTCTCCTTCGCGAAACCACGCCCAGACATCTCTCTCTTTTTGCCTTTGGTCTACAACTTGCTGTTGTTCCAACGTGGTTTTGACGTGAGCGATGAGGTCGCGGATACGGGCTGCTCGTTCAAACTCTTCACGATCCGCTGCTTCTTTCATACGCTGATTGAGTCCATCGACCGCTTCGCTTCGTTTTCCAGACAAAAACGAGAGCGCGTCGTCGACTCGTTTTGCGTAATCTTCTTGTGTGGTGTGTCCTTCGACACAGGGCGCGACGCAACGGTCGAGTTGGTGGAGGAGGCATGGACGCTTACGGCTCTTCAGAACGCGGTCGGAACAGGTGCGTAAACCAAAGGCGCGGTGGGCGAAGTCCAGGGTTTTTCGAGCCTTCTTGGCGGAATGGAATGGACCAAACAAGGTGCCGGTTTCAAGCTTTCGCACAAGGCGGAAACGAGGCCATGCTGTGCGGTTGTCGAGCAGGATGTGAAGGAAATTCTTGTCGTCTCTGAGCTGTGTGTTGTACCGAGGTGCATAGCGTTTGATCAGTGAATTTTCTAGGATCAAAGCCTCTTTTTCGGTGTGAGTGAGTACCACTTCGATATCTATGGCCTGGGCGAGTAGGAACGGGACTTTCGAGCGTTCGTCATGGCCTGATAGATACTGGGAAACCCGCGATTTGAGGTCTTTGGCTTTGCCCACGTAGAGCACAGCGCCCTTGCGGCCTTTGAACAGATAAACGCCACTGCTCTTGGGGAGGCGCTGCGCTTTTTGAAGCAGTTCGGGGTCAATCACGGCTGGTGGGCCTGAGCGGCTCTATTTCCACCAAGAATGGATCGCGCTCGGCCAGGTCTTCTCCGGCGAGATTGAGGCACCGAATACGCGTTCCCTTCTGCACACAGAGCTCGTGGAGGTATTCGTCGGTGGGGACAGGTACGGTGGTGGGGGCTCGGCCATAGTCCTGACCGTCCAGTGTCACGCGCGGGTTGTCGATGTTGGACGTGATGGTCACTACAGGTGCGTCGGCGGCAGCAGCACGGGTGGTTTGAATGGGAACCGAGTTGAACTCGCTCTCTTCATCGGGCTGTGCGTTGTTGACTTCATCGGGTGCTGAGTCGTCCTTAGGGAGCATCTGCCAGACTTTGAACAGACCGAAGGCCAGGATTCCCACCATGACAAAACGTGCCCAGGGGTAACCGCCGGTTTTGATCTCGATTTCTCGAACGGGGGTGGATGGGAGGTCTCGAGTCAGTTCCTCGACGGATCTTCCCTGTTCGAGCCATTTGCCAGGTCCTAGTGCGTCTCCTTGTTCTTGGAGTGAGCCCACACCGAGTCCGTCAGGCCATATCGAGCCCGGTACCGCGGTCTTTCGGAGAATTTCCGGGTCTGAGCTGGTCAGGGGCTCCGGGGTAGGCTGGGGAGATGCAGGCAGCTCGGGGGAGGGGGTGTTGGAGGCTGCTGGCTGCAGCTGAATTGTTCCACTGGCTTTTCCGAGTGGCTCAAGCTCCATCAACGAGGGTGCTTCCTCGAGCGCTATCTCTTGTTCCGTTCGTTGAGTAGCTTGTGTTGGTGGTTTGGCGGGTGTTTCAGGCCAAGAAGGACGAGCTGGGGCCTCAGGCCAAGAAGGACGAGTTGGGGATGGAGCCGCAGCCTTGGGCTCTTCCTCGGGGGGCTCTTCAGCCTCGGGCTCTTCCTCGGGGGGCTCTTCAGCCTCGGTGGCACCGTCTTCCGAGCCGCTGAACATCTCCTGGAACATGTCTCCGAATTCGTTCTGCAATTCGTCTTGGAAAGCCGCGGCCTCTTCCGCCTCGGGCTCTTCCTCGGGGGCCTCTTCCGCCTCGGGCTCTTCCTCGTCGGGGTCTTCATCCTCGGGATCTTCCTCGTCGGTATCTACCTCCTCGGGCTCTGCGTCCACGGGGT
>JAYZDK010000138.1:0-12511 GCA_036337845.1 Myxococcota bacterium
CTTCCAAGAAGAAGTCGTCCCGTTGGGGTGGGGGCGACAAGGGGGGGGGCGATTCTGAAGAGCCGGACTACCCAGGTCCTCGCCGCATTGCACATGTGGTGGAACTAGAGCTTGGGTATGTGGATGAAGACCTGGTTGAGATTGTTTCTGGTCTGGAGATTGGTGATGAGGTGGTGGTGCTGGGCAACACGGGACTGCGGGATGGATCGAGAGTGAGATTCACCGAGGACCCGACCCTCGCTGACAACCAGCCCGACGAAGAAGAATGAATACCGAGCGGGGTTTCATCGCGCTGGTTGTCGACCGGCCAGTGGCTGTGGTCATGATGGTGATTGCAAGCGCTGTCTTTGGGATTGTTTCGTTTGCGCAGCTGCCTTTGGACCTGATGCCGGAGCTGAGCTATCCCACGCTGACGGTTCGTACGGCCTATCCAGGTGCGGCTCCGGATGAAGTGGAGTCTCAAGTTTCGAGACTCATCGAAGAGGTGGTGGCCACGGCAGATGGCCTGGCTCAGATGGAGTCTCGGTCTCGGGCGGAGCTCTCCGATGTGATGCTGGAATTCCACTGGAATACCGAGATGCATCGAGCCACCCAGTCGGTGAGGGAGGCGCTTCAGTCGATATGGCTTCCGGATGGGGCGGAGCGCCCCCTGATACTGCGGTACGACCCAAGCTTGGATCCGATTCTCCGCATTGCGCTCTCGCTGGAGGAAGAGGGAGACGAGGCAGACCTCTATTTGTTGAGAGAGCATGCCGAAGATCGGGTTCGGACGGCCTTGGAAGGCCTGGAAGGGGTCGCTGCTGCCAGTGTTCGCGGTGGCCTGGAGCGGGTGGTGCTCGTGGAACTCGAGGAGGAGCGTCTGATCGCTCGAGGGCTGACGCTGGACAACGTACGGAATGCACTGGAGGGTGAGAACGTCAACGTGGCCGGGGGGGCGATCTACGAGGGGGGCACGCAGTACCTGTTGCGGGTGCTCGGAGAGATCAACAACTTGGAGGACCTCCAACGTCTTGGAATCTTGAGAGCCGATGGACAACGGGTCCCTATCTCGGAGTTGGGTCGGGTCGTCGACACCCATGAAGAACGAGAGATTGTGGCTCATCTGGATGGCGCGGAAGCCGTGGAGCTTGAGATCTACAAAGAAGCGGATGCGAATATCGTTCGCACGGCGGCTCGGGTGAAGACCTGGTTGGCATCCGCGGAGCTTCAGGAGATTGGGGTGCAGGCTCGCATCCTGGATGACCAGGCCGAGTTCATTGAGTCCTCTATCGACAACTTGCTATCCACAGTGCTGCTCGGCGGCGTGCTGGCAATCTGCGTGTTGTTCTTGTTTTTGGGGGAGTTTCGGGCGAGCGCGATTATTGCCACTGCCATTCCGGTGTCGGTCGTCTGTACTTTTGCGCCGCTCTATCTCGGTGGGGTGTCCCTCAACATCATGTCTTTGGGCGGGCTGGCCCTCGGGGTGGGCATGCTGGTGGACAACGCAGTGGTCGTTTTGGAGGCCATTCATGTGTACCGGGAACGGGGTTTCAGTCGGCGTGACTCGGCTGTACTGGGTACCCGGGAAGTCGCGGCTGCGGTCACCGCCTCTACGCTAACGACCGTCGCGGTGTTTTTACCCATTCACTTTGTGGAGGGTGTGGCGGGCCAGTTGTTTGGGGACCTGGCGCTCTCGGTGGTGTTCTCGCTTATCGCCTCGTTGGTTGTTGCGTTGGTGCTTGTGCCGATGTTGGCGGCTCGTGGGGGGGCGCGTCAGGTAGAGGGATCGCTGTTGGCGCCCTTAGAGAGATTTGTCAGTGTTTCACGGCTCAAGGATGCGAAAGGTTGGATTCGTGGGGGCCACCAGGTTCGAGGGTTCTTGTGGCTCTATGTGGTCCCACGTTTCTTGATCTATTTCGTGGCGGACTTGTTGCGGTTGCTGGTGCTGTTTCCAGTGGTTTGGGTTCTGGTGCGGGTGGTTCGGTTGGGCCGGCGGGGTCTCTTGCCGCTTGCGGGTATGGCGCTTCGGGCCAGCTCACGATTTGGGGACCGGTTTGCACGCCTGGCGAGCCGCTATCCTCAGCGACTGAAGGGTGCGCTGGACTCCAGTGTGACTGTGCTGGGGGTGGCCTTTGTTCTATTGGGGATTGCTTTCATCGGGTTGAAGGCGATGGGGCGGGAGCTGATTCCGGAAGTGCACCAGGGACGGTTCACGATTGAGATCGCCCACTCTGTGGGTACACCCCTGGACCGAAACCTGGCTTTGGTAGAGGGGATGGAGCGTCGAGTGCTCGACCATAAGCTCGTGGCGGGTGTCTATGGGGTGGCTGGGGCGGAGAGTACGGCGGATGCGCGTGGAGACGAGGGGCCGCACACCGCTCGATTGATGGTGGAGCTTGAGCCGACCACGCGTCTGGCTGTCCAGGAAGAGCAAGTCCTGTCCGATCTCAGAGAGATGTTTTCCGAGTGGGACGATGTCACGGCCAACTTTCGCAGCCCGACGTTGTTCTCTTTTCGTACCCCCATCGAGGTGGTGCTCTTCGGGCGAGATACGGAGCAGCTTCAGAATCTCTCCGACATGGCGATGTTGGCTCTGGAGGATGTGGAGGGTCTCAAGGACCTGAAAACCTCCTTGGTGCCGGGCTTTCCAGAAATACGAGTTCGATATGACCGGGTGATTCTCGAACGCTTGGGGTTATCGGCCGGAGAAGTGGCCAACAGCATTCGAAACCGTATTCAGGGGGTTCAAGCCACACGGATCTCTCGGGGCAGCCGGACGGACAATCTCCTGGTTCGATTGGTGGAAGACGATCGCAGTGGGTACCGCGAGCTGGGCCGTCTCAACGTCAATCCGGCGATTCAACCGGCTATCCCTCTGGATTCGGTGGCTACGATTGAACGGGCCACAGGTCCCTCGGAGATTCGACGGGTGGACCAGCAGAAGGCTGTGGTGTTGAGCGCGAACCTTGTGGGGTTTGACCTCGGCCGTGTCGCCGAATCTATTGAGCAGCGCCTCTTGGAGTTGGAGTGGCCCGAAGGCTCCGACTTTGCTGTAGCGGGGCAGAGTCAAGAGATGCAGCGCTCGTTGTCTTCTCTGGGGTTTGCTCTCGCTTTGGCTGTGTTTCTGGTCTACGTGATTATGGCGAGCACGTTTGAGAGCCTGCTGCATCCCCTCGTCATTCTATGTGCGCTTCCCTTGGCTCTTGTTGGGATTGTGGGCCTGCTCTTGGCGTTGGGTTGGAGCCTGTCGGTAGTGGTTCTGATTGGGTTCATTGTCCTGGCGGGCGTGGTGGTCAACAACGCGATTGTGCTGGTGGATTTCATCAATCGACTTCGAGCGGACGGCTTGGACCGTGAGTCGGCTATTCTCCAGGCCTCCGAGGCTCGCCTGCGGCCGATTTTGATCACTACGGCCACCACCGTTCTGGGACTGCTGCCGCTCGCCTTTGGATTTGGTGAGGGGGCCGAGATTCAGCAGCCACTTGCGCTGACATTGATTGGAGGGCTGGCCTCGTCCACGCTCCTGACCCTGGTGGTTATTCCGGTGATCTATCGATCACTCACGGGGCTCTTGGAGCGTTCTCGGTGAGGCGCTGGCTACCGGAGTTTTCGGTTGGACGGCCTGTTACCGTCACCATTGGTTTTATTGCGCTGTGCGTATTGGGAGGGATTGCGCTGACGCGTATTCCTCTCCAGATGCTGCCCTCGGGCTTTACCCCACCCTACATCTGGATTTGGGCGCCCTACGACGTCAGTTCTCCGTTGGAGGCCCAGGAAAAGGTGGTTCGACCCCTAGAGGACCAGCTGGCGACGGTTTCGGGTGTCGAGGAAATGAATACCTGGGCTTCGGAGGACTATGCCCGGGTGGTGCTCGCCTTTGAAGGCTCCACGGAAATGGATGATGCCTACAACGAGGTGGTGGACCGTCTGGAGCGGGTTCGTGGGGATCTGCCTGCGTCGGTAGAGCGAATAGGGATTTTTCGGTACAACCCTGCGGATGACCCTATCTTCTGGATTGGCCTCTCGGTTGATGAGAGTGTCTCCAGTGCCCACGCGTTGGCCACCGATGTGGTGCAGCGCCGACTTCAGCGCATGCCTGGCGTCGCCAAAGTGGAAATCTGGGGCATCAGCCCAGAGCGGGTTTTTGTGGACTTTGATCGAGAGCGCTTAGCCGCCCATGGGGTGGACTTAGGGCAGGTGATTCAACGCATGTCTTCAGACAATTTCCAGTTGTCTGGAGGAAGGGTGGAGGAGTCAGGTCGGCTGCAGTTTGTTCGTTCCATGGCTCGATACGATGGCTTGGAGGACTTGAAACAGGTTCCGGTGGCACCTGGGGTACGCCTTGAGCATGTGGCGGAAGTGTCCATCCACGTGGAGAGTGATGGTTCCGTTCAGCACATCAATGGTCAGCCGGGTGTGGGATTCGGGGTCTACAAGGCTTCGGGTGCCAATACGGTAGGACTCGCGCGAGAGGTTCGCGCCGAGATGAAGGCGATCGAAGACGACCCCCGTATGAAAGGCAGCACGCTCTATGCGTTCTGGGACCAGGGTGAGGTGATTGAGGAGTCTCTGACCAACCTGACAGACACTGCGTTTCAAGGCGGTATTTTCGCCGTGTTGGTGCTGTTCCTGTTCCTTCGGGAGTGGCGCATGACGCTCCTGGTCGCCGGGGTCATTCCGATGGCCCTCCTGCTCACAGTGACGGCGCTCTATTTCACAGGGCGGAGCCTGAACCTGCTTTCCCTGATGGGGCTGATGGTGGCTGTGGGTATGGTGGTAGACAACGCCATTGTGGTGGTGGAAACCATCTGGCATCGGCGTCGAGATGGCCTCGATCCGACCCGCGCCGCTGTGGATGGAACCGCTGAAGTCAGCATGGCTATTTTGCTGTCGACCATGACGACTCTCGTGGTGTTCCTGCCCATTATTTTGTTGAGTGACGACGCCATGTTTTCGTTCTTCATGGGTGCGATGGGGTTTCCTGTTTGTTTTGCGCTCATGGCCAGCTTGCTGGTGGCGTTGGTGTTTTCTCCGTTATCGACCGTGGTCTTTCGCCGGGAGCAACTGGAGGTCTCATCTCGTTGGATGGACTGGATCTCTACCTGGTATGCGCGGGCCTTGAAGGGGCTTCTCACGCACCGAACGGATGCTGGTATCGGGGTCATCGCTCTCGTAGCCGTGACCGTCATGATTCCTGCACAAGCCGTGAGTTGTTCGGATGTTTCCGGGGAGCTCATCGGTGATTTCAGCATTGGGTTTGAGGTGCCGGAGTCGTTTACGCTCGGGGAGTCCATGGAAGTGCTGGAAGAGCTTGAGCAGCTCGTAGAAGATCACCGGGAGGCTTGGGGGGTCAGTGTCCATCGGGCTCGATTCTCGGCTCAGCGAAACTCCGGATGGATGTCGGTCCATCTTGAAGACGAGTTGCCTCCGGAAGAACGAGAAGCCCTGCAGGACAAGGTGAACTCCTTGCTGCCTCGACGGGCTGGAGTGGAAATGTGGACCGAGCGAGAGTTCGGTGGCGACATGGGTGGAAACTCCTTGGAAATCCAGATTGATGGAGACAGCAGCGAGGTGATTCTGGATCTTTCCGAGGAGGTGATTCGCCGATTGAAGAGCTTGCCCGAGGTATTGGATGCCCGTCATGACATCGAAGATTCCGGAAGCCCGGAAATCCGATTGATTCTCGACAGGCAGACCATCGAGGAGCGTGGGCTCTCGGCTCGTTGGGTGGGGCCCACTCTGGCCTTTGCAATGCAGGGTACCAGCCTGCCTGATTTGCGTGATGACGGCCGCGAGCTTGATGTGCGGGCCCGATTCGAGGCTGAAGACCGGCACAGTGTGGAGGCGCTCCTGGATTTTCCGTTGTGGAGCCCTGAATCGAATACTTCGATTCCCCTGAGGTCGGTGGTGGATACCGAGATGGCGAAGGGGTTCTCGGGGATCAGTCGAGTCAACCGGCAGACGAGCTTGCCTATCCAGATTGAGCTGGCTCCAGATGTGGAGAGTGAGCAGGGATTCGCTGCAATTGGGGCGGCGTTGTCTGGGCTGGAGTTTCCTCCAGGGTACGATTGGTCCAGGGAGCGCTACGACCGAGACCAGGCGGAGAATGATTCGTCTCAGAGAAACGCGATGATTCTCTCGGTCGTTTTGGTGTTCTTGTTGATGGGGGTGCTTTTTGAAAGCTTCTTGCTTCCCCTCTCGATTATCTTCACCATTCCCATGGCTTTTGTGGGTGTGGCTTGGACGCTGTGGCTGACTGGGGATTCGATGGACACCATGGCCGGCGTGGGGCTTGTGGTGTTGATTGGGGTGGTGGTGAACAATGGGATTGTCTTGATCGATAAAGTGACCCAACTGCGCCGAGAGGGGCTGGGACGAACCGAAGCACTCTTGGGTGCGGGTCGCAGAAGGTTGCGTCCGATCCTGATGACGGCGCTCACCACGGTGGTGGGGCTTCTGCCAATGGCTTTTGGTACTCGGGCGGTGTTGGGCGTTCCCTATGCGCCCTTGGGTAGAGTGGTGGCAGGAGGCTTGCTTGCTGGTACGCTGCTGACCTTGTTTTTCCTTCCCTTTGTCTACGACCTCTTGGACGAGATGCGCGAGCGTAGTCGGGGATTTTGGGCAAGAAACCTTTCCACAGCGGAGGCATGAATCGTGTTTGGAATTGTGATGATGCTGGGAGGGGCAGCGGTTGCTGAATCGATCTCCCTGGATTCTGCGTTGCAGGAGGCGTTGGAGCACAATGGTGTGATGCTTGGCGCGGTGGCCGGAACGACGGTGGCGGAAGGTCGCTTGATGGCAGCGCAGGGAGTTTGGGACCCGATCGCCGGAGTGGAAGGCTGGTATGCCCCTATGGTCTCGGAAGGGCGGTCCCAGAGCGCCTTGTATCGGCTCGATATGAGCACCTGGGGATTGGGGACGACTCTTTCTCAGAGGCTTCCAACGGGGACGGACCTCTCCTTGAACTGGAGGGCGACCCGCGTGCCGGGCTCCAGCTATGAGTTTTCGATTCTGGACCAGGAATTTGTAGAAAACGTGCCGGTAACCTACACCACAGAGCTTACAGCAGCACTGAGTCAAAGCCTCCTGGAAGGGCATCGGGTGGCCTACAACCTTCAACAGGTTCGAACCGCACGCCAGGGGTTGGACCAGGCCGTTGCTCAGAAGCGTGCGGCCCGCCAGAGTGTGCTTGGAGATGTCGCAGCAGCCTACTGGGATCTGGTCGCGGCAGGGGCGGTTCTTTCCAGCGCACGGCGGTCGGTCCAGGTAGCCGAAGAAGAAGCCCGGATTGTGTCGGCATTGGTGGAGGCTGGAAACCTCGCTCCGTTGGAGTCCACGAGGGTCGCAGCGGCGATTGCCCAAACGCGAATCGAGGTGTTGGAGGCAGAACAGAATGCTGCGGTTGCCTCGGATGCGTTGTCGGCTCTCTTGGGGCGTGACACTCGAGAAGACCTTTCCCCGACCAGTGAGCCCGGGGATGTCCCCATGGGGCTGAATCTCGATGTCGATCAAGCCGTTGCAGCAGCGCTTGAGGGCAACCCTGCGCTGAGGCTGGCTCGACTGAGCATGGAAGCTGCTGAGAGCGAGGTACTGGTCGCTCGGCATACCTTGCTGCCGGACCTCACGGCCTCCGGGTCCTTTGGGGTTTCTGGCTACGAGGAGGGGGAATTCTCTGCAGCACTCAATGAGTTGTTTTCCCGGGCACTTCCCAATCATTACCTGGGCCTGAACCTCTCCGCTCCGATTGGAAACCGAGCCGCCAGGGGTTCGCTGAAATCGGCTTTGGCGGCAGTGGAGGTGTCTCGCAGAGAATTCGAGGAGCAGGAGCGGTCCGTGGCCAAGCAGGCCGCCGGTCAGGCTCGAATTCTATCCAGTGCCTATCAGCACTTAGAACTGTCACGACTCAATCTGGCGTTGGCGGAAGAAACCCTTTCTGCGGAGAAGGCTCGACAGGCGGTTGGGCGTGCCATTCAGAAGGACGTGCTGGAGGCGCAACGGGCTCAAGCACAGGCTGAGGTCGCGGTGGTGCAGGCCCGAATCCGATACCGAAAAGCCCGGGTCGGGTTGGAGGCGCTGCAGGGCAAGCTCTGAGGTCGAGCGGGGCTATGCTTCGGCGATAAAGTGGCGGAGGGCAAGCCGTAGATTGTCACAGATGAGATCGATCTCGGTGCTTGTCAGGCCGAAATGAGGCGTGTAGCGAAGAGCGTTTTTCCCACCATGGATGACGCCGATACCATGGGTTCGGCAAAACTCCTCGACCTGGCCAAACCCGACGACCTTGAATCGTTCGGGGTCCAGCTCTGCGGATACCAGCAGACCTGTGCCTTGTACCTTGGTAATACATCCGGGGAACTCGGACGCGACAACATTGAGCTTGTCGACCATCTCCTGGCCTCGGTCTCGAATGTTCTCTCGCATCTCTGGATTCATGGCGTCCAGCACACAACAGGCCACCTCAAGAGCTCGAGGGTTGGTGGTCATGGTGTTGCCATAGACTCCGCTGACGTACATGTCCCTGCAGCGCTGGTTCACAGCCAGCACCGACAAGGGGTACTGGCCAGCGTTGAGAGCTTTGGAATAGGTTTCCAAGTCGGGTGCTTCCGCGTCTTGAAAACCTGGGTAATCTACGATTGAGAGACATCCCTGTGCTCGGATGCCGGCTTGGATCGAATCCATGAGCAGTACGGAGCCGTGCTCTTTGGTCAGTGCTCGCGCGAGGTCGTAGAACTCTCGCGTGATGCTCTGTCCAGGGTTGCCCTCTCCCATGACTGGTTCCATGAACATGGCTTCCAGAAATACCCCATCGGCGTCGGCCTGTGCGAAGGCGCTGCGCAAGGCGTCGAGGTTGTTGGGTTCAACGGTGACGAGATTGTTGGTGTCCCGAAAGGAAGCCAGGTTTTTCTTGTAGTTTGGCAGGCAGGAGTCTGATACCTGGCCGGGCCTGCTGGTTCGGCCGTGGAATCCACCCTTCAATGCGATGAACGCCAGCTTCTTGCCGGCGTGACGTCCGCCTTCTTGGGTCAATTGGTTGGCGTTGATGTCGGAGATGCGAGAGGCCAGAGAGACGGCTTCCGAGCCACTGTTCAGACACAGGAATGCTGCGAAGGGACAAGAGCCTCGAGAGTGCCCCACTTCTTTTCGCAGGCGCTTGCTCAGCCGAGCTTGGGAGAAGCTCGGCGTCATGACGTTTGCCATGACCCAGTTCTGAGACATGGTTTGGATGACCGTTCGCGGGCCATGTCCTTGTCCCAGCATTCCGTAGCCGCCTGAGTCGTGGAGTACGGCACCATGAGAGGTGACGATCCAGGGACCACGTGCCGCCACGGGTACATACCGATTGAGGCAGTCGGCCGGATAGAAGTTGACGAAGTCTCTCCGGAGATTGTCCGTGAGTTGTTCCTCGTCCATTCGGAGGTGTTCGTCCCATTCGGAACGCAGTCCGCGGTGGACGCTAACAGCCTCTTCTATGGCCGCATCAAGGTTGGGATCGAGGTCTAGAAATTGAGACAGGGTCTCATCGCTTAGCCCTATGGTTTGACGGGTTCCGCCAAAGTCTCGCAGTTCTTGGAGCCGCTCCATCGGTGTGGGTGTCATCGGGGTGCCTCCTTGGAGTTTTACTGTGCCCGTATAGCGTGTCCGTCGGTGCCTTGTCAGGTCCCCAGGTCATGTCTTGGTCGAAATCAATTGTCGGACGCTTCTGCCAGGTCTTGCCGAACGAGGATGGCCGCGAAGAATCCATCGGTTCCGTGGAGATCGGGCCGGGTCTGAAGGGTGGTTCCGTCGCCGGCTTTTCGGGCTCTTCGTCGCCCGAGAACTTCTTTGACCGGCAAGAGTTTCCAGGTGGGGTTTTTCTGTAGAAAAGAGGTAACGATGCCTTCGTTTTCTTCTGTGAGCAGGCTGCATGTGGCGTAGATGAGCCGGCCTTTAGGTCGCACGAGGGTCGCGGCTCGCTCGAGTATGCGATTTTGGGTTTGTACCAGATCCGTTAGTTGGTCTTCCCTCAAGGACCAGCGTGAGGCAGGCTGTCGCCGAAAACGTCCAGTGCCGGTGCAGGGAGTGTCCACCAGTACTCTGTGAGCGCTTTGTCCTTCGATTGGGAGGGGGCCTTGCGCTTCAATGAGGTGGAACTCGCTGCGGGTGCATCCCGCTCTCTTGGTTCGTCTTCGGGCTTCGCGTATTGCGCTTTCCCGAATATCGAGGCCGACAATACGAGAACGTCTAGGGAGGCGGTGGGCGATTGCCAGCGACTTACCTCCGGCGCCACAGCAGTAATCCACGGTGAGGCCACCTTGGGAGGGTTCTACAAGCTCGCTTACGAGTTGACTTCCCTCATCCTGGATTTCAAAGAGCCCCTCTCGGAAGACATCCAGGCCACGAAGATTTGCACGGTTCATTACGTGCAGTGAGTCTTCGGTGAGGGTTCCCTGGGTGGTTTGGACCTCAGCTTCCAGCAACAAGTCGGCCAGAACTTCTCGTTGGACCTTGGCGCGGTTGACTCTCAGAGTGGTGGGGGCTCGTTGGCAGAGAGCCGCTGCGATGTTCGCAGCTTCGTTGTCTCCGTACTGGGTGACCAGTCGAGAGGCGAGCCATTGAGGAAGTGAGGCCAATGTGGCGATGGTTTCGGAGGCCGTGGGGGTATTGGTCTCGTACCAGGTACGCAGACTCTTGAGTGCATCGGCGCTGGGCTGGAAACAATCGAGTCCTGTCTCTTGGACTGCAAGCGCTGGTGACGCGCCTTGGCTGACGAGCAGTTGGGCTGCCCAGAGAGCGGCTGGGGAAGCTTCTGGGAGCCCTCCCATTTCCAAGAGGCAACACAGCGTCTTCCAGTCTCGAACGGCCCCATAGACGGTGTCTGAAACCAGTCGGCGCTCCTTGCTGCCCAGGACACGGGCTTCTCGAAGGAGGCTGGAGATCTGTTTGTCTGCGCTTGGGTGCCCGGAGATACCAATCTCAATCGCCTCGACCCCAACACGTCGCATGGCGGTTTCTCCCAGGGCGCGGTCCACGAGCGGGCCGGTAGGCTCGTTTCCCTGGTTCAGTCGGCTGAGAAGTACGTCGATCATGTCATTCGTTGAGTGCTCTGGTGGCTTGCTAAGGTCAAGTCCTTCTGGATTGCGATAGGGTCCAATATGCGTCGTTTGTCTGTTGCTGGCCTGGTGTCTTGTGTCCTTCTGCTGGGAGCGGTGCCTTCCGGGTGGACGCCGGGGCAGCCGGGTGCAGATGTGGGAAGCGTTCTGGCAGAGGTAGAAGCCAAGCCTTTGGCATTGCCCGATACCATTGCACAGCGGGTTTCGGGCTCTACCCTCCTGTACTATTTTTCGCCGACCTGCCCGCATTGTCGCGAGACTGCTCAGAGCATTGTGAAGCTGGCGTCGGACTTGGAGGGGCGTGCCGATGTAGTGGGGGTGGCATCAGCTGCCTCGGATCCCAAAGAGGTCTCTGCTTTTGTCGAGGAGTTTGAGCTTCCGTTCGAGGTGGTGCAGGACACAGACAGGGCCCTGGCCAGGGCGGCGGGCTTGCGCTCTACTCCGGTAGTGCTTTGGGTTGAGCCGGTTGCGCAGGGCTATGAGCTCCGAGAAATATTTGCCCCCTTCTACCGGGGAGCGGAGCACCTGGTAAAGCTTCGCTTTTCGCGGGACAACCCCTTCTCGAGTTTCGAGCCGGGGGTGTACACCGGTCGGCATACCTGTGCTGCCTGTCACCAGGTGGAGTCCATGAGTTGGAGCCTCACTCATCATTCCGTGGCGTATGCCACGTTGTATTTGCGGAACCGGGCCTCGGACCTGGCGTGCGTGGGGTGCCATGTCACGGGAATGGATCAGGGAGGCTTTGAGCTTGGTGACCATCGCTCTCCGTTATCCGGGGTGACTTGTGAGTCCTGCCACGGGCCGGGAGGCCCTCATGATGGAGAGCGCCAGGATGCCCTCGAGACTTGCACTGAGTGCCATGATCGGGACCACAGTCTGGCGTTTACGGTAGAGGCGGGGCTGCCGCATATTGACCACTACTTCGCGTCTACGCTGGATGAATCGGAGGTAAAGGCCCGCTGGAGTCAGCTCGCCAGAGGCGAAGCCGAACGGCCACTGGCCGGATTTGCTGAGGGAAAAAACATAGGTTCTTCGGTGTGTCGTGACTGCCACAAGGCGGAGTGGAAGGCATGGAGAAAGAGCCCCCATGCCAAGTCGATGGACTCGCTGGAGGGAGAAGATGCGAGCCGGGTGAGCTGTGTGAGATGCCATGCCACACCGATGGCGGCCGGGCCAGAGCCCGAGGCTTTGGAGGGTTTTCAGCGGTCCGGAGGTGTGGGATGTGAGAGTTGTCATGGCCCTGGAGAGACGCATGCCGCCTCTCCTACCGCTGACAACATTCTAGGGCTTGGGTCACGTTGCCCGGAATGTGTGATCGAGGAGGTCTGCACGTCTTGTCACGACAAAGACTGGGACCCGAAATGGGACCTTCAACTGCGTCTTGAAACGGTGCGCGGATACCACTGAGGGGCGTACAGCCGTCCTAGAGTTCTTCTTCTTCGGTC
>JAYZDK010000139.1:0-9199 GCA_036337845.1 Myxococcota bacterium
GTTGCCAGGGTGTGGATTATGGGATTGCGCATCCTGCCACGGGTTGGACACCCGGCCAGGACATCGAGCATCTGGGCTCGGCGGCTAGCACCATCAACGTCAGCTTTGATGTGGGGTTTCAGCGCAACAATTGGGGGGAGACTCTCCAGCGTTGCCAGGTTGAGGTGGCGTTCACGCGTGTGGGTGAGAGTGATGGGATGGGGATGGGAGAAGCTCCCATGTCTGAGCCTGTTGGGATTCCCGAGGAAGAGGGTTGGTGTCAAACCACACGGTTTGACGACGTAGATGACGATGCGCCTCCTGAGCCCCGAGATGAGGAACACGGGCCTGCTCCTGGACCGGGGGACAACTGGCATCTGCGGGGCACGCTGGATGCGGGTTGTCGTATTTGGTTGCATGGAGAGAGTGGCAGTTGGCCGCTTCAGCGTCAGATCGATCACAAGGATCGGGTCACGTATGAGCTGGAGAGCTGCGATGGCCGGGAGTTTCCTTTCGGTGAGGTGTTGGATCTCGAGGTAAGCGAGGCCGATGCACGGCCGCCCTTGGCGGGACTTCGTTTGGAGCAGGCCTTTGTGGTGGGCTTTCCGTTGGAGGTTGAAGTACTCCTCGAAGATCCACAGCAGGGCATTGTGTATCACCGGGTCGACAACCCGTTTATTGTCGCGTGGGAAGAAGTCGGAGTGGAGTCGGGGCTGGAAGGGGATTGGGAACATGAGGAAGTAGCGGTCATTCGGGTGGCCGAGTTTGGGGTGGCCGATGCGGTGGAAGCGCTCGCTTGCCGGCCCCCGGTGGAAGCTGATGAAATTCTGTGTGGTCCAGATCAGCTCTCCGATCTGCCACACAATGAGTTTGCGGACTCCGACCGCTGGAGTACCTCCTTCCAGGTGGACTCCCGGTACACTGGCTTGCCCTTGGCCACGCCGTGGGGTGAGCTGTTGAGGGTTCAGTCGACGATCTCCGATGGAGGGCTTGTGGTGCTCTATGAACAAGGAGAGATACCGGAACATCATGGTGGCTCGGACATGCCGTCGCGGTGAAATTCCGATAGTCCTATGGTCCTGCCACAAGGAAGTTCTGCCGTGTTGTTTCTGCTCCTGTTGGGTTGTCCGAAGTCTACTGTTCCCGAATCCACACCCGCTTTGCCGGTGACTCATGTACAGGCTGAAACGGGAGGGGTGGAAGGTGTCTTGGATACGCGCTCGGAACGCAGTTCGGTACTGGCCGTTCTACAGCAAACCAATGAGACTGCTCTAGACTGCTATCTCTCGACGCTGGAGACCCATCCCAATGTGTACGGGGAGCTGCGTGTTCGAATTCACGTGGGTGCGGATGGGGCGGTACAGACGGCTGAAACCATCCTGGGGACGCTAAACGATGCGCCCCTGGAAACCTGTGTGCTTGGGCTCGTGGAAGACCTGAACTTCCCGCCGCCCAGAAAGGCGGAAGGATTGTGGATCTCCTATCCCTTCTTGTTTACCTCGGAGGCGACCCCTCCACAGGTGGTTCGCGCGCTGAGGATCCGCCATGGGCTTTTGAACCCAGGCCTGGAAACCATCAGCGAGGACCCAGATGCACCGCCGGTGCAGGGTGAAGATGGCTGGTGGATGACCTGGTAGTCTAGTTCAACAGTGGGACCAGGTGGTCGCTGTCTTCCCCGTTTCTCAGCTTCTTGAGCGCTTTGATCTCGATCTGACGGATCCGTTCTCGGGTCAGATTGAAGTGGGTGCCGATCTCCTCAAGTGAGCGGGGAACGGGTTCGCCGATTCCAAACCGCATGCGGAGGACCTGTTCCTCCCGGGGAGTCAGGCTGCACAGGACCGTTTCGATGGCCTGCTTGATGGAGGCTTCTTCGATCGCGTCACAAGGCAGTGCTGCGTCTTCGTTCGGAATGAACTCAGCGATTGTGGAATCCGACTCATCGGTCACGGGCGCATCGATGCTGGTGGGCTCACGAGTGAGCTTGATCAGCGCTTCAAGAGGCTCGAGTTCAAGATCCAGGCGCTTGGCGATTTCGCTCAATGTCGGCTCTCGCCCGAACTCCTGGAACAGGGCCTTCCGGGTGTGATGAACCTGGTTGACGACTTCCAGTTTGTAGATGGGAATGCGAATCGTGCGAATCTGAGACTCGATCGCTCGAATGATGGACTGGCGGATCCACCAAGAGGCGTAGGTGGAGAACTTGAACCCTCTCGTCCAATCAAACTTTTCCACCGCCTTCATCAAGCCTATGTTGCCTTCTTGGATGAGGTCGGACAGTGGCAAGCCGCGGTAGCCGTACTGCTTGCTGATCGACACGACGAGTCGAAGGTTGGCGTTGATAAGAACGATCTTGGCGAGTTCCCCGGAAGGGCCGCCTTCGGCAACCCGTCGGGCCACCTCGGATTCGTCTTCTCGTGACAAGAGCGGAATCTCACCCATTGACTTCAAGTAATGGTTGAGCAGTTCGTTTCCTGGAATTTTGCTGACAGCTCTCCTCGCTCGGGCCATACAAGTCCTCCTTCCTGCAGGCCAAGTAAAGAGCAAGAGACATGCCAGGGTGTCTGGGGCGCGTAGGGGCCCTACAATTCAAGCTTTGAACCTACATTCCCAGAACTATTTATCAAAAAAAGACTACAATGTACCAGAATCTTGTACGAAAGCAGCCATCGCAGCGAAGGGATCATCGGCTGAATCTGTGATCTCATTGACGCGGTCTAGAAACCGAACCAGGTCTCCGGATTCCATGTCCAAGATATTTTGAAACAACTGGGGTTGTTCGTTGTAGGTCTGGAACTGCATCAGGCGTGCATTGTTCCAGACACCATTTCGGGCGGCGTCGATGTAGCGTTGGGGTTGGTGGAAGCCCGCAACCACCACGTCTTCGGGAAATTGTTCGAAAATTCGCTGTTTTCCTTGGAGTTTCTCATCGTCATTCAGCGTGGGGTTTGCATACAGCGCTTCTAGCTTTCCGAGCAGTGCTCGCTGGAGGCTGCGCCAGGCCGCCCAGTCCTCTCTGGCTTGGAGTTCCTGGAGGACCGGCTCACTGTGCGCCCCGTAGCGCTCTACGAGATAGCGCAAGGCGGCGGTTTCACCCACGAAGCTGGCCAGAGACTCGTTGAAGTCCACAGACCCCGCGACCCAGAGTGTTGCGTGGGTCATCTCGTGCAGTACGGTGTCTACGAGGTTGGCTTCGGACCACTCCAACATTCCCGGGAGGATAGGGTCTCGGAAATAGCCCAGGGTCGAATACGCGCCAGCCGTTCTGAGGTACACATCCTGCCCTGACTTCTGGAGTTTTTGAGCTCGTTTCCTCGCGTCCTCTTCGACGAAAAAGCCCAGGTAGGGTACCCGGCCTACAATGGGGAACCACCACGTGGTTGGCGTAAACGAGACGGGGTCACAAGCGGTCAGGTTCCAGATGGTTCTTTTCCAGTCCACCGCGAGGGTTTCGTAGTTTTCTGTGGCGGCCAGTCCGATCTCGCCGCCCCAACGCTTGGTGTCTGCGATGAGGTCGAGTTGCGCGAGATCATGTTCCGTGAGGGTTCCGTTGTCTCGCAGCTCAGAGACGGGCTCTCGGGCCAACAGCAGCTCGGCCTGGTACCAGCCAGACCGCAATACGTAGCAACCCTGGCATCCCAGGAGCGCTACGCAAAGCAGCAAAGCACGGGAGATCAGAAGGAGGGATGGGCCGGTGGATTCCGTGGAATGAATTGCATCTCTCCTGGCACGTGGCATCCGTGACAGGATACGCCTTCTCTCGCATAAAACCACGAGGTTTGGCTTTGATCGAATTCCTTGCACGCGGCGGCCCGGTCATGATTCCGATTGGGGTGGCCTCTGTTATTGGCCTGGCGGTGTTTATTGAACGCCTATGGTTCCTGCGTCCATCCCGAGTGCTTCCCCGGGAGACACGCGTCGAATTGATTGAGTTGGCTCGTCAGGGCCGATGGTCGGATGCGGTGACCCAGTGTCGTAAGAGTGACAGCCCGCTGACCCGTATTCTGGAGACAGCCTTTCTTGCTCAGGGGCAGACCCGGGAAAAGGTAAAAACCTTGATGGAAGAGTCGGGTCGACGTGAAGCAGCGGATCTCGAACGCTATTCGGGCGTTGTGGGTGTGGTGGCAGCGGTGTCGCCGCTGTTGGGTCTGTTGGGCACTGTATTGGGGATGATCTTGACCTTTGAGGTCATTCAGGACCAGGGACTGGGTGTCGTTTCCAGTCTCGCAGGGGGGATTTCCCAGGCCTTGATTACTACCTTTGCGGGGCTGAGTGTGGGCATTCCGGCATTGATCGCGCACCGGTTTCTCCTGGCCCGTGTGGACGAGATGGTGCTGGGGCTGGAGGATGTCTCGCTTGAGGTACTGGAACTGGTTCGTGGTGAGGAGGCCTGATGTTTGGGCGTCCCCGACGTGAGCCTCCCCGGGTCGACCTTACGCCCTTGATCGACATCATCTTCCAGTTGGTGTTGTTTTTCATGGTCTCCACGACGTTTATTTCTGCGCCCGGTTTCAAGGTAGACCTTCCGCGGGCAAGCTCGGACTCACTGGTGCGTGAGCAGGATGACCTCCAGGTTTGGATGACGGGAGAAGGGGGTGTGTTTGTGGATCGGGAGCCAGTGGACATGGATGGTTTGGCTTCGATTCTGGCCAAGACAGCGGAGTCGGACCCCTCTACGCTCGTGGTGATCAAGGCCGACCTTGAGGTGGGGCATGGTCGGGTCGTCACTCTGATGGATCTGGCCCGTAAGGCGGGTCTGAACCGGCTGGCCATTGCCACGGATCCCACACCCGGAAAAAACTCGGCGGAAAAAGGCGCAAGTCCCTGACTTTTCGTTGGTTTTTTGATATATTCAAGCTTCCACTTCGCTACTCGCTCTACCCCGCTGTATCTCCACGCTGTGTCTTCCTTCTCGCTCCGCAGAATAGCGCTATCCGCGGCACCTCTCCTGATGATGGCAGGGGTGGTGATGATGGCCATTTTCGGAGACCATGGCCTCGTGCGACGTCATGATTTGCGGCAAGAACGGATCGATATTGAGCATCGGGTGGAAGATTTGCGCAAACGCAACACGGAGTTGAGGAGAGAACTTCGTGTACTGGAAACCCAGCCCCTTGGGATTCGCCGCGTGGCTGCTCAGGAGTTGCTGATGGCTCCACCCGAGTCCACCATCTACCGATTTGAGCTTCACGATCAGTGAGTAAACCGACCCTGCTGACCCAGGCCACGCTCGTGGACCTGGATCCCCCGGGGGTCAGTCAGGGAAGCCTTCGCATCCGAGACGGGCGAATCGTCGAACGGATCGAGGGCGAGGTCACGGTGTTGGAGAACGAGACTGTTGTGGATTTGGAGGGGGACCTCCTGCTTCCCGGGTTGGTGAATGCCCACAACCACTTCTACTCGGCCTTGGTGCCTGGCATGTCTTTGCCGGAGGTACCGGGGTTCGATGCAGCCTTGGAAAAAATCTGGTGGGTGGTGGACCGCTGCCACGACGTGGGAACCATTCGCGCGAGTGCCATGTCGGGCTGCATTGAGGCGCTGCGATGTGGCACCACGACAGTGATTGACCATCACGCATCGCCGAGTTGTATCGCGGGGAGCTTGGATGCTGTCGCGGAGGGCGCGGCTACCATTGGGGTTCGGGTGGTCACTGGCTACGAGATCACAGACCGAAACCACCCAGGAGAGGGGTTGGAGGGGCTTCAAGAGAACCTCCGAGCGCTGGCAGCGGGTCAAGGGGAGCATTTTGGTGTGCTGACGGCGCTGCATGCGAGCTTCACCTTGGAAGACGAGACACTTGCCCGCGTGGGCGCTGAGTCTGTGCCGGTCCATGTGCACGTTGCGGAAGGGCGTCAGGATGTGGAGGATGCTCGGAGACGAGGCTACCGGGGAGTCATCGACCGATTGAACACGCACGGTCTCTTGCGGGAAGGCAGTGTGTTGGTCCATGGAGTCCACCTGGAAGATGAGGAGGTGGCTCAGGCGTTGGAGTCAGGCTGCTGGCTGGTGCACAATCCCAGTTCCAATCGAAACAACCGCGTGGGCTATGCGCGACCCCAGCGCTTTCAGCCGCGGCTGGCGCTTGGGACCGATGGCATTGGATCGGACATGTTGGGAGCTGTGCGGGAGACCTTTCTCACGGCCCGTGAGCATCGGGTGTCGTTGGATCCAGTTGCGGCGTTGGTGGGAGGCCATCGAATAGCGTCCGAGCTCCTGGGGGTCCCTATGGGGCGTCTTCAGGATGGCCATGTGGCGGACCTGGTGCGAATCAGGCGTCCGGTTCGGGGGCCGGTGAACTCTCAGAGCCTGGTCGGGCATCTTCTCTTTAGCCTCAGCGCCAAAGACGTACGGGATGTTTGGGTTGGGGGCGTGAAAGTGCTCGAAGAAGGGCGGGTGTTGGGTGCGACGCGTTCGCGGCTCGATGACATTTGTGCGCAGGCCGGTAAGCTATGGGCGGCCTATGAGAGGGGGGTGTAGTGAATATCAGCTTGATGCGTGGAACGGTCATTGATGGAACCGGGGGGCCGGAACGCCTGGCGGATGTGCATGTGGAGGCGGCCTCTCAGGTGGCCGCAATGGCTACAGGAGCGCTGCGCCTGGATTGTTCCGGCCTGGTAGTGGCGCCGGGGTTCATCGATACCCATACGCACTCGGACCTGGCGGTATTTGATGATCCCACGCTCTCGTTCAAGAGTCTGCAGGGGGTTTGTTGTGATGTGTTGGGCCAGGATGGGGTGTCTGTAGCGCCACTTCGGGCAGAAGATGTGGATTCGGTTCGCCGGCAGTTGGCAGGCCTGGACGGGGATCCAGAAGGGTTGGAATGGGATTGGCGCACCGTTGGCGACTATCTCTCGCGGGTTGAGCAGGCCGGCCCAGGGATTGACTGTGCCTACCTGGTTCCCCACGGGCAGGTGCGTCGGGCTGTGCTGGGTATGGAGGATAGGCGGCCGGATGAGATGGAGCTCGATGCCATGTGCAGCGTGCTCGACTCCGGGCTCCAAGATGGCGCCGTTGGGTTTTCGACGGGGCTGATTTATCCGCCTTGCTGCTTTGCCGACACCCAGGAGTTGATCGCTCTTTGTCGTGTTGTGGCTCGCCACAACGGGGTGTTTGTGGTCCACATTCGCTCGGAAGGCGACTACGCATTGGAGTCCGTAAGCGAGGTGATTCGCGTTGCACGCGAGAGCGGCTGCCGGCTGTGTATTTCCCACATGAAGCTTGCAGGAGAGCGGAACTGGGGCAAGTGTGGCTCGATGCTGGACCAGGTGCGAGAGGCCCGCGCGGATGGGGTGCTTGTGACAGCCGATCAGTACCCCTATACGGCGGGTTCTACGATGATGGGAGCAATCCTGCCGCCGTGGGCGCACGCGGGGGGGCAGGTGCTCAACCGATTGGCCGATCCCGCTGTGCGCAAGAAGATGCGGGATGAGATTTTGTCTGCCAAACGTCAGCCCTGGGACAACTTCTGGGGTTGGGGGGGGCCGGAGGGCATTCGGATCGCCGGTTTGGCGGGCCGGGAATCTCCCCGAGCGCACCTGGCTGGAAAGAATCTTCTGGAAGCTGCAGCCGGTCAGGACCCATTGGATTTCGCCATGGACCTGCTGTTGGCCGAGGAGATGGGTGTGTCTATGGTGGCCTTCTCCCAGTCGGACAGTGTGATTCAGGAGATTTATCGAGAGCCCTGGGTTGGCGTGTGTAGCGATGGTTTGGTGGGAAGCTGGCCTCATCCACGAACGTTCAACGCGTTCGGGAGGGTATTGGGTTGGTTGGTGCGAGACCTCGGGCTGGTGGACTGGCCGGAGGCCATTCGCAAAATGACTCTGCTGCCTGCGGAGTCCTTTCGACTGGAGGGACTCGGTGTGGTTGCGCCTGGAGCGCGTGCGAATCTGGTCGTGTTCGATCCAGAGCGAGTGGTGGATGTGGGGACCTATGATGAGCCGAAGCGCAGCCCCGACGGTATCGTTCACGTGATTGTAGGAGGGGTTCTAGTGGTTCAAGATGGGGAGCCGACCGGGCAGTGCGGTGGCAAGGTCTTTCGGGCTTGAAGTAGAGAAGGAGGGGTGATGCGGGTTGTCTTGGGTCTATCTGGGGCTGTTTGGAGCCTCACAGGCTGTCTTCCGGATGTGGGGCGGGATCCTGTGGCCCCGTCGTTCTCGGAGGTTCGAGACCAGGTGCTTCTTCCGTCCTGTGCGTTTTCGAGCTGTCACGGCGAAGGGGCCGGGGAGCTGACTCTGGAAGAGGGGGGCGTGTTCGATGCGCTGGTGGGAGTGCCCAGCGTTCAAGTGCCCGAGCTTCTGCTAGTTGCAGAGGGGCTTCCTCAGGAGAGCTACTTGATGCTCAAGATGGACGACGCCGAGGACATCCTAGGGGCACCGATGCCGCCGGGAGGGGGCATGGAGAGCGAGCGGATTGAGTTGGTGCGCGCCTGGATCGAGGCAGGGGCGTTGGACGACTAGAACGTCCATGCGATGACGCCATCCCGAGATGCTGCGGGCGGGCCCAGCCATTTCTCGAAAATCACCTGGAGGGCTTCTTTCTCGGGCCCGCTGAGGAACTGCTCGTGTAGCAGTAGCGTGTCGAATCCGTGTTCGGAGAGTCGAGTGGACTCTCCCTCTGGAGTTAGAGTCACATCTCCATAAAAGGGCACATCTCGATTCTTTGCACGGCCAGCCGGGTCGTCGAGTGCCCCGATCGCTTCAGCAATCATTGGGTCCTTGAGCAGTGGTTTCGAAAGGAACTGAGAGAGGCCATAGGCGATAGGTCGGCCGTGACGGACTTGGGCGAGGGCATACCAACGATTGGCATCGGTGCGGTCTGGTGGAAAATCGAGAATGGCCCCGTCCCCAGAAACGTCGGCGAGCACTTGTGTGGGCACTATGGGAGTTGTTGCGACGGGCCAAGGAGCGGGAGAAACCAGGAGCCACTCCCCAAACAGAACCAAGGGGGCTCCCCAGCGTAGAATTGGCGGCAGACGTGCCACGCCCTCCGCGCAGATCAGAGCCAACAATGGGAGCAGGAAGGCCACCATTCGATAGGGGTGGTGCACGGCTCGAAAGGGGGACCCCGGTAGAAAGAGCAGCGCGAGGGGCAGAAGTAATGGCCAGCTACCGATCCGGATCGGCTGTCTGTTGAGGGATGCGACCGGCCCGAGGCAGAGGAGTCCGTAGAGCCCGGTTCCAAGAATGCTCGGGGTGGTGCGTTGTCTGGCGGTGGCGCCCAACAC
>JAYZDK010000140.1:0-15372 GCA_036337845.1 Myxococcota bacterium
TAGTGATGCGACACTGTGTTCCTTGTAAGACCGACTATCAAGACGCGCCGGAAGACTGTCCTGTTTGTGGTGGTTTGACACTGACCGAAGAGCAGCTCAGGGGCTGGCAGTCGGCGCGAGATGAACTCACGGACCAAAGCTTTGAGGTGGTGGCTATTGTCGCTGGGCCTGTGGAGTCTGGGCTGTTCGAGCAGGTGTTTGAGCAAGAGGGAATCCCCTACATTCTGAGAACCTATTCAGATGATGGTCTTGGTATGATTTTCAGGCCTCAGAGGGGCTGGGGGGTTTTTATGGTGACTCATGCCGATGTGGAGCGGAGTCGTGAGCTGGTGCATGGAATTCGAACCAGTGTTCCAGAGGCCATGCCGGAGTCTTGAGCTCGTTTTTTGAGCATGTGGCGCAAATGGACAGCATTCAGGTGCTGGGTAAGGAGCTCCGCGGAGATCCGGACAGGGCTCGAAATGAACTGGCAGCGCGGGCTGCGGCCGCGAGTGTGGCCTGGCGGCTGTCTGGGGCCCCGATCTTTACGCTGGAGGGGGTGTTGCGGGGACAGGGTCGCGCGGGTTGCGAGATTGTCCAGGAATTGCTGATTGAGTTGGGTGTGCCTGAAAGTCACATTGTCGCTAGGCCTTGGACCTGCAGCACGCGGGAGGAGGTGCTGCTTTCCAAGAAGCTTCTTGGCGAACGAGGCGGCCACAGGTTGGGAGTGGTGACCTCGGCCTACCATGTAGCCCGGAGTCGTCGGTACTTTGCTCAGTGTGGCGTTGGGGGCTGGGTGCATGCCCCTGAGGCCTTTCTGAAGCGAGCCAGTGTGCAGGAGAGAGCGTGGATATTGTCGGGCACTCCCAGTGCTGATGCGCTCTTGGAGGAAGCGGAAGTTGAGCGACGTTTGAACCGGGTTGAGGCGTTGTTGGGTGTTCTGCCAGAGGGGCTGAGCTGGCGGGCTGAGGTTCAGGTTGGCCGCTTGTTTCGTGCGCTCAGGCGGGAGTGGGTAGCTCCAGAGGCAGACGCACTGTAAACCGGGACCCCTTGGAGGGTGTGGAGTCTACTTCCAGTTCGCCATCGTGGGCTTGAATGATGCGTTGGCAGATGGCCAGCCCAAGCCCGGTGCCCCGAGACTTGGTTGTAAAGAATGGAATGAACAGCTTTTCCAGGTCTTCTCGCGAGATGCCTGAGCCATTGTCCTGGATGGATATTTCAAGCGCGGCAGTTCCTCGGTTTCGCTGGCCGCGAAGGGCGCTGCGCTGGGTTTGGACTTTGACCTTGCCAGCGCTGTTGGTGGCGTGAATGGCGTTGTGAAGAAGATTCAGGAGTACCTGGGCCAGCTTTCCAGAGTCTATGCTGCATGGGGGAAGGTCAGGCGCCAGCGACTCCTGGATTTCCATTTCAGAGGAGGCCGGCTCTGCGTTGACCAGTGCCAGCACCTGGCCCACCAGTGTGTTGATGTCCGTGCTTTCGCGGTCGAGTTCGAAGGGCCGAGCGTAGTCGAGGAAGCTCTTTACGACCTCGTTGAGGCGGTCGACTTCGGTGGTGATGACCTGAGGAACTCCTCGGAGTCCTCGGGGTCTTCGATGTCCTGAAGGTATTGCGCCGCCCCTTTGATGCCCGCGAGCGGATTTCGGATTTCGTGGGCAAGCCCTGCGGCCATCGTGCCCAAGGCGGCCAGGCGAGTTTGTTCCTTGAGCGCTTCGAACCCCTTGAGGTTCTCCAGCACCACTGCTGCTCGGCCCATCGTTCGGCAGATACGCTGGATTTCATCCTTGGTGAAGCCTTCCGCGTGTTCGGCTTCTCGGGCCCCCAGCCATCCCAAGACGATTTCGCCGGACATCATGGGCACGACGATATCGGCCTGCATGGCGTCCATAGTGCGCAGTCGGGCCAGGGTCTCTTCGGCAGCAGGCCCGGTTCCCTTGGAACGTTCAAGGTCCTGTCGAATGTAGGCGGGTACTCCTCGCACGAAGGCATCCCCAAACGGACTGATGGCAGCCGCGGTCAGGGGGAGGTCGGAGTCGGTGACTCGAGAGTCGGCGAGGCGCATCTGGCGTCGGTCTGGGTCGTGGATGTAGATGGCTAATGTGGAGAACCGCCCGGAGCTGTTGAGCCAGCGAACCAATGCGCGGGCAAGGCCTTGCTTGGAGACGACCCGGGGCATGGTCTGCTCAAGTTCGGCGAGGGTCATCGAGAGTTGGTGGCCCCGGCTGTTCAGGGAGCGAACAATCAGCGGGCGGACACGTCTGCGGAATGGCTCGTAGAGCACAATGAAGAGGATGGAGGAGAGAAAGAGCTGGTAGACAAAGTGGAGTTTTGAGGTGTCATCACCCAGCCAGCCATCGCCCAGCCAGAAGAGCAGTGTCAGCTGGACGGACACCAGCAGAAGTCCAGAGGCGACCACGGTGGTGACCCGCGCGAGAATCTCGTGGAGGTCGAGCAGGCGGTCCAAGTCGATGACCTGGGACAACGAATAGATCAGCAGGCCGGCAAAGAGGGGGCCGACCGGAGGCATGTCCCCTTGGAGCACCCAGATTCGAGAGAAGAAATCGAGTGCGTCGGCATCGAGGACGCGCTCGTGTTGCAGCAGTCGGGTGGCCCCCTCGAGAAGAGAGGGAAGGATGGCGGCCACCAGCATCACGAGCAGGTGTCGGATTCTGGCCCGCTCGAGTCGTGCTGTAGCACTCTGGTGCATCAACCAGAGCCGCTGGAGGACTAGGATGAAGCTCCCATAGGTATAGATGCCTAGGATGGCGATGGGTATCTGAGGCTTTTGAGGTTCCCGGAAGAAAAAGAACCCCACTCCGACGCAGGTGATGGCAGCCAGTGGAGTGAACAGCCACATCTTTCGCAACAGTGGTCGGTTGTCCAGCGACTCGGAGGTGAAGAAGTGGTCGAGGAACTGAAATGTGGCAACGGGAAGAAAGCAGGCACTGAACGCCCACAGGAAGCGCATGTCTGGCAAGCCGGGCGCCAGGTAGACCGAAAACGCGAGGTAGGCGATCATGGTCAAGCTGGCGAGCAGCAAGAAGTCTTGGCGAACCCGGTTGGTCCGGTCCTCTCTCCAGGCTTTCAAGCCCAGAACGCCGGACAATCCGCCCACGAGCAGGTAAATCAGTGCACTCACGTGTAATTCCTATCCCATGCGGAGAGCCTTCCCCATGAATCATGAGCTTCTGAGGTCCCTGCCGGGTGTGGATTCGCTCCTCGAAGAGCCTGCATTGGCTTCATTGCCGGGTCGGCTGGCGAGAATTTGTATTCGTCGGGTGCTGGAACGTTTTCGCTTGGAGATTCTAGAGGGCTCACGCACTGAGATTACTTCACTTGTAGATGAGGTTTGTGCAGAAGCCGCGGTGTTGGGGCGTTGTCGTTTGCGCCGCGTGATCAATGCAACGGGCATTGTGTTGCATACAAACATGGGGCGAGCCCCCTTGGCCCCCGAGGCCGTTCGGGTGGTGACCGAGGTGGCCTCTGGGTACTCAAACGTCGAGTTGGACCTCCAGACTGGCCAGCGGGGTGGACGGCTCGCCGGGGTGGAAGAGGCGCTGTGCTTGCTGACGTCGGCTCCTGCGGCCCTGGCGGTCAACAACAATGCAGCGGCAGTCCTGCTGGCACTGACGGCCCTTGCACGGGGCAAGGAGGTCGTGGTTTCCAGGGGAGAGTTGGTAGAAATTGGCGGCTCGTTCCGGGTTCCAGAGATTCTTGAGGTCTCAGGGGCCACTCTCGTGGAGGTGGGGACCACCAACCGCACCCGGTCGGAGGACTATGAAAAGGCCATCACGGAGCAGACGGCGCTTCTATTGCGCGTTCATCCGTCCAACTTCCGGGTTTCCGGCTTCACCGAGAGGCCCTCGACTGCAGACCTCGCTGCCCTGAAGTGTGTGCTGGTGGAGGACCTGGGCAGCGGCGCGTTGGTGCGAATGGGGGAGGAGCCGGCAGTCATGGATGTGCTGGAGGCTGGAGCCGACCTGGTCACGTTTTCGGGAGACAAGCTTCTGGGCGGCTCCCAAGCCGGGCTTCTGGTGGGAAGCAAAGAGTTGATAGAGGCGTGTCGCAAGCATCCGCTGTATCGGGCCATGCGCCTGGATAAGCTCGCGTTGGCGGCTCTGGAGGCGACCCTGAGGTTGCACCTCTGTGGGCTTGAAGATGAAGTGCCGGGGATTCGGGCGCTCAGAGGGGATGGCCGAGAAGCGGCAACTGCGCTGCTTGAGAGACTTCTGGCTCAGGGGATTCCCGCGAGCCTGGTCGAAGATGTGGGATATGCCGGCGGTGGATCACTTCCCGGAGAAGAGTTGCCGGGTTGGACGATAGCCATTGAGGCAGAATCCTGTGGAACTTTTGCATCTTTGCTCCGCAGCCACGACCCGCCAATTCTGGTTCGGGTTGCGCACAATTCGGTTCGAATTGACCCGCGAACCCTACTCCCAGGGGACGAAGACGTGGTTGTCGATGCGTTGATCCTTGCAAACTCTGGCTCCGCAGGACATGAATAAGCCAGGATGACGGCTTTTTACGCAAGACTTGGCATTTCTTCTGACGCGACGACGGATGAACTTTCGGCGGCGTATCAGAACCAATTGGCTCGTCTGGTCAAAAAGCTTCGCAAAGCCGACAAGTCCGGAGCAGATACTGCGGTGCTTGAAGCGGAGAAGCATGCGCTCATGGAAGCCCATGACGTGCTGTCGGACCCAACCCGCCGACGCCGCTACGATCGGTTCCAGCAACTGGAAGGCGAAGACCTCTCCACAGAGCCCCAGGCGTTCTGGGAGGACATTCATACCGGCATGGTCGATCCAGCCGCCGCTGCGGCCGTGGATGTGGTTCGGACCTTGACCTCGCTGCCGATGGGGGAAGGGTTCAATCAGTCTCGACCGAAAGATGATTTGGCGCCTCCGCCCCCACCGCCCCCAGACCTTCCGCTGGCGGCACCGGTCCGGGACCCTCAGGAGGAGAAGACCGAGCCCGCAGCGCCTGGTTTTTCTGAGCCGGCCATCAGCTCAACCGATCCGGGTTTTGCACCGGCGGTGGTACAGCGTAAGGAAATCTCCTCGGAAGAACTGGATCGCCTTCGGGAGTCGTTTGGTTTGGACGGACGCTTCCTGGCAGCAGTGCGCCAGGCCCAGGGGGTTCGAATCGAAGAGGTTGCTGAGGCCACCAAGATTTCTCCTCGCTATATCGAGGCCATCGAAACCAACGCGTTCGAGCGGCTGCCGTCTGCGATTTTCGTGAAGGGATACCTCCGAGAGATTGCAGGCGTGCTGGACCTGGATGCGGACGAGGTCGTCGAGGGCTTCCTGGCGCTGTTCTCGAGGCAGCGCGGAGACTGAGCCTATCGCGGCCACACCGCAAGTTCTGGAGCTTCGCGTGGCGGAGGTTGGGGAGAGGCTCGACAAGCTCGTAGCGGAGGCATTTCCCCAGTTGTCACGCAGCCGAGTGCAGAGCCTGATTCGAAAAGGTCATGTCCGGGTGGACGGGGAGCTTGTTCGCGGCTCGCACCGGCCCGGAGTCGATGCTCATGTGATTGTGGAGGTTCCAGCCGAGACCCCTGTGGACTTGGAACCGCTGGACCTGGGATTGGAGCTTCTCTACCGAGATGCCCACCTGGCTGTGGTGGTGAAGCCTTCCGGGCTTGTGGTCCACCCGGCCTCAAGTCACCAGGGCCCCACCTTGGTGCATGGGCTTCTCCATGCGCTTGAGGGGCTTTCGGGCGTTGGAGGAGAACAGCGCCCGGGGATTGTGCACCGGCTGGACAAAGGCACCAGTGGGGTGATGGTTGTGGCCTGTGATGATGTGACCCACCGGGGTTTGCAAGAGCAGTTTGCTGCGCACAGCCTGGACCGTCGCTATTGGACGCTGGTGTACGGAGGGCCTGATTTGGATGCGGGCACCGTGCGCTCGAACCTGGGCCGTCACCCCACAGACCGGTTGCGGTTTGCCACCGTGGAGCGTGGAGGTCGGGAGGCCATCACCCACTGGAGTGTGGTGGAGAGACTCGGCGGCGTGACGCTCATGGAGTGTCGCCTGGAAACCGGTCGCACCCACCAGGTGCGTGTCCACTTGTCCGAGAGTGGGTTTCCTGTTGTGGCGGACCCAGTCTATCGCAGAGGGCGCAATCCACCGGAGGGGTTGCGGGCTGTAGTGGACCCGGTGGACCACCAGTTGCTGCACGCCTACAAACTCGCCTTCGAACACCCTGTGGAAAAGCGTTGGATGGAGTTTGAGCAGGACCTGCCTGCGGATTTTCAGGGCGTGCTCGACCAGGCGCGTCAGTTGCACTCGCTCGGGTAGTTCGCTGCAGTCGCGTTGGGGTCGAAGCTACTGCTCAAGCCCGGAAGATAGGGGGCCTGGCTGGTTCGGATATCCATTTCTACGCAACCGGCTACGCCATCGGAGGGGCAGGCCACACAGGCGCCTCCGAGAAACGGGAGCATGTCACAGACGGCGGTTCCATTCATGTCCATATCTCGGATATCGGCGTACATGATCAGCCGCAGGGTGACCAGGTTGTCCCCGGTAGCATCGAATGCTCCGGTGATTTCCATATTCTCCATGCTGATTTCTCCCACATCCGAGGGAAAGGAGCTGGTTTGCGGCCCTAAGTGAAAGGCCGGGTTGCCCGAGAAGTCCACTCCATCGAAGTGGAGGGGTTCAGCACAGTGGTATTGCATGATTGTGCCGGCACTGTCTTCGTAGCCTAAGGCTTGTACGAAGGAGACGGTTTCCGCGCTATCGTCGAACCCGGCGGCTTGAAACAGCAGATGGTCCGTCTCAAGCTGAGAGGTGAGGGTGCCACCGATTGCCGCGTTGGGGCTCACCCAGGTGACGTTGTTCAAGTCAAAGTCGTAGACCCGGCCAATGAGCGGGTTGGTGTCGAGGGGAAGCCCCACAGTAGAGAAAGAGCTCTCTACACTGGAGCCGCACACGGTCACATCCACGGTGTAGGTGGTGTCGTTTTCCAGTGCTTCATCGGCTGTGAACGTGGCCCCCATGTTGTCTGTATCGAGAACCACTGTGCCGGCAATGGCACCTCCTGGTGCACTGACCTCAAACTTGTCGAGCTCTGTTACCCCTTCGGAAAAGTCCACCTGGACTGCCGCATCGATGGCCACGCCAATGGCGGAGTCCTCGGGGTAGAGGCTGGTGACTTCAGCTGTGCAGTCGGTATCGGTATCCGCGTCGGCGTCTGCGTCGGCGTCGGCATCCGAGTCGGCGTCGGCGTCGGCATCGGCATCGGCATCGGCATCGGCATCCGCATCCGCGTCGGCCTCTACAATACCTGTGTCGGTGATGTCGTCCTTATCGCTACATGCAGGGGTGAGCAGCAGACCTAAAAGAGCGAGGCAACGCATGGAGACTCCGGGTGTGTGGGCCCAGAGAAGGTAGCCGTGTTTGAGGTCAAATGACAAGCGCGCAAACGGGGTGCCCGAGGGCACCCCGTTTTCATTTCAAGGTTCAGACTGACCTATTCGGTAGGCTGTGCCAGGTCGCAGGACTCGTTGGTAAGCGTCCAGTTGCCGTCTACATCTTCCACGGGCAACTGAGTGGCCTCGTCGATGACCCAGGTGTCCTCACAGTTCTCGTGGGAGTCATCGTAGTCGATGGCCTCAAGGGGTGTGGCGTTGTCCACCGCAGCGCCCACCAGGTCAATGGCCTTGATGTCGAGGCAGTAGGGAACCTCCGCGTCGCCGTTGCAGTTCTTACAAGCCACGCCGAACCCGACGAGGAAGGAGCAGATTGCGTTGGGATCGTCTTCTCCCTCAAACAGGAGGGGAACGAGCGGGCGTGTGTCCACTTCACCAGCGAGTACGCCACCACCGAACCAGGTGCCATCGGGGGAGAACGTGCCGGAAATCAGCAGGCCCTCGATGGTGACCGAGTAGTCAGCCACGGCAATCGTGGTCGACTGGGGACCAATCTGGAAGTAGGAACCGTCGAGTTCACCAGCGGGGAAGGGAATGCTGGGGTCGCACCAGGACTGATGGCTGCCATCGTCTTCGTCCGCAAGAGCGCCGAGCATGGTGATGGTGTCGCCGGCGATCTCACTCGGGGTGAGCATGATCTGGAAGTCCAGATACTCCTGAAGCACGGCGCCCACGCCTTCCGGAATCACTACGCGTCCGGTGGTGAGGTCCAAGGTATAGACCTGCCCGTCCAGTGCATCTTCGCCCGCGAGATCGGTGCCGAGCTCGGAGGTGGTGAAGTTGAAGGTGGCGTCACCGGTGCAATAAGACAATGCTGCGGTGTAGGAGGTGCTGGGGGCCAGGGCCGCCGTGGGGGTGAACGTCACGATGTCGTTGCGTTCGTTGAGGCTTGAGACTCCCTCGACACCGTCTACGCTCGCCACTGCGGTTTCGTCAGCCTTGTTGAGGTGAAACTCAATCAGGCCTCGATGATAGAAATTAGCGCTGTCAGAAGCGGGAAAGGTCTCCCGGATGTCTACGCCACAGGGAGGCGTTCCAGTGTCTTCGACGGCGTCTTTGCCGTTGCAGGCAACCACGGCCAGTGCGGCAAGGGGAAGTAGGCGGGTCATTTTGGCTCCTCGTGCTGATTAGGGGCGCAACTTAGTCGGCCCAAGAGGTGGGTGTCAATGGTTGTGGGGAGTGTGCCCACAGCGGTGTGGCTCGTAACAAGCGGGCTTACTCTTCGCCCGTCTCATTGCCCGAATCTGGCTTTTCCATCGCGACAAATCGCAAACGCAGGTCGTGTAGGAGTGCTTGGAGGTGCCGAGCTTCTTCTTCATCCAGGTTGCCCTCTGTCTTGGTTTCCAGGACTGAGAGCAGCTCAATGGTCTGTTGTGCCAACTGTCGGTCTGGAGGATTCTTTTCCGGACTCTGGCCCATGTGGTACAGCGCCGAGACATAGAGCGAGGTGACAAAGGAACTGAAACTGACGGCGGGTTGGCTCGAGGACATCTCCATTCTCCAACCACTTTCTAACGGTTGAATGGGTGCCCGGCTAAGTGAGCAACGGGTTAGTTGGTGGTTTCTTGGAGATCGAGTGCGCTTTTTGATTTTGGTTTTGCTGAGTGTCTGGACCATGGGGCCGGCCCTTGCGGCGGGAAGCGTGGAGGAGCGATTCGAGGACGGGCAGCGGTATCTGCGGCGTGGCTACTACACCAAGGCGCTTGAAGAGTTCCAGGCCATTCGCAATCACCATCGGGAACACCCGATGTCCATCTTGTCCGAGTTGGCCATCGCGGATGTGTACTACGACCAGGGAGAGTGGGACCTTGCGCGAGTCAGCTATGCGGACTTCCAGCGACTTCATCCTAGGCACGAAAAGCTCGATTATGTGGTGTACAAGCTAGGGCTTGCTTCTTGGGAGAAAGCCTCAAGGATTGCGGATAGGGATCAGACCTGGACGCGCCAAGCGGTCAATACCTGGTCGAACTTCCCACAGCGGTTTCCGGAGTCCGAACACCTCGACGAGGTAGTGGGGCTACTGGAAAGCAGTCGCAATCGCCTCGCTCGCAAAGAGTTGAGAATTGCTCGTTTCTATTACAAGCGCGATGCTCATGTCGCCTCTATTGGTCGCCTCGACGGCTTGCTGACCCAGTATCCAGAGTCACCCGACGTGCCCCAAGCAATAGCCATGTTGGCTGTGAGCTTGGAGCAGACAGGAGAACTTGAGAGGGCCGCTGAAATGGCAGCTGCGCTTTCAGAGAACCATCCCGAAGCCAAGAAAGCACACCGGCATCTACGCTGGCGCTATTCGGCGACGGATAGCGAACTCTGAGCGCTGCTGGTCTTAGACCACCATTCCGCCGTCTACATCGATGCAGCGGCCGGTGAAGTAGTCACACTCGATGATGAACTTCACGGCTAGAAATACCTCTTCGGGATCGGCTACTCGACGCAGGGGCACCATCTTGAGCATGTGTTCAAGTACCTCGGGCCGCATTCCCTGCAGAATCGGGGTGTCGACGAACCCGGGGGCAACAGCGCCAGTCCGGATGCCGTAGCGAGCGAGTTCTCCGGCCCAGAGCTTGGTGTCTGCGACAAGCCCGGCCTTGGCGGCCGAGTAGTTGGTTTGTCCTTGGTTCCCGTGCCGGGCGATGGAGGAAATGTTCACAATGACCGAGGCGGCTGTATTGCTCTCGATAGCGTGTGCGGCAAACTCGCGCGTGCAGAGAAAGGGGCCGGTGAGGTCCACGTCGATGACGGCCTGCCACTTGGAGAGGGACATCTTTGAGATCTTGCCGGTTTCGCGGTCTTTTCGGACTAGCAATCCATCTCGGAAGATCCCGGCGTTGTTGACCAGCACATTGAGGCCACCCAAAGCCTCGGCGGCATCCTTGACCAGCTTGGAGACCGATTCCTCGTCCGCAACGTTGGCCTCAAATCCTACGACGGTTCCATCCAGGTCAGCTGCGCTGGCCTCGACCTCTCGGAGTCCTTCGGGGTTGAGGTCGCATACGGCCACGCTGGCGCCGCTGCGTGCCAGGGCCAAGCTGAAGTGACGACCCATTCCAGAGGCGCCACCGGTCACGAGTACCTTGCTATCGGAGAGGTTCATGAGGAACTCCTGTGTTCTTGAGGAGCCACGCACATAACCGGATTCGTATCGGCTGCGTCCCGGCCGGTGAAATCAGTCCGAATAGGAGAAGGTCAGATGGTAGTTTCTCTCCCCGGCCGGGCTGGTCGATATTTCTGCTTGGCTGGTCAGTGCGAATCCCAGGCCTGTCATCCATTGAATGACATGCTCGGGGTCGTAGTTTCGCAAGGAGCGGGTTGGGCGGGCTGCGGTTCGGTGAGAATCCTCCCCGGCACCTGTGGACTCGTGGAGTGAATCGACGATGTGAAGCCTCCCGCCGGGCTTCAGAGCCTTCTTGATGGAGTCGAACAGTGCATTGACCGTGGGGTGTTTCATGGCGCTGCGATCGGCGACTCCCGGCGGCATCAGGCGGGTGTACAACACCAGCATGGCATCGATGGAGTCTTGGGGCAGACTGACGTCATCCATGCTCGACAGGACGGTTTCGATACGGCCGTCCGGGTCCGCTCCGGCAGTGTTCAGAGCGGTATTCAAGAAATCCAGGGAGGTGGCGTCAATGTCCACTGCGTAGAGTTTTTCGAAGGGGGTCTCACTGGAAAGAAGCGCAAACTCCAATGCGCCGGTGCCGCAGCCGATATCGGCCACAGTTTCTCCGGGTTTGATCTGAAACAATCGGGGATTCAGAGATTTGACCGGGCTGGAGAAACCCACCAATGGAGGAACTCCCTGTGCGACAAGCTCGCTGAACCATCGGTGGTAGTCGTTAGGGCTCGCCCAGGTTTCGAAGAGAGGGTTCAGAGAGTTGAACGTCGGAGGTATTCGTTTTCTGGGGGCGGTAGAATCGTCGGTGGGTGGGAGTGTGTTGGTTGTGGGTTGGACCACATGCTGAGCCGCTTCGTTGGTTGAAGCACTGGGGGACTCATTAGCGTCGGGTTGTTGGGCCTCGGTTGGCTCCTGAAGCTGACTTGGTGCTTCACTTGGGCTTGGGCTGGGGGTGCAGGCCACCACTGCACTGAATCCCAGTGCAGTGAGAGTCAGCAGGCGCGGCCTGCTACAGCACGAGTCATTTGGTGTGTTCACCTTACGGACTCTACCGCAGGCGGCAAACCACCCAATGAACGTGCCCTGCGGACCGGTCTGTACTCGGATGGAAAACCAGTGGCTCAGGCGCGCCCTACAAACGTGACCGGGCGTTCGGCGAGGTCGAATACCAACTCGTTGCGGTAACCTTTGGGGTCGCCTCCGAGCTGGAATGGCATGGCTTCATCTACCAGTACCCGTACGCGGTCCGCGTAGAAGTCGTGGAGGCGAGGGTGCTGGAAAGTGCCTCGAGCCGCTGCGGGGAGGAACCAGGCAGACTCAAGTGCGCTGATATTCAGGATTCGCAATTGAAAACGACCGGACCGCTCGCTGGCGTGAGGGAAGAAGCGCAGGCCGTAGCCGATGACGGGGGAGGTAGAGGTTCCCAAGAAGGATGCGGGGCCTCGATAGAGCACGCCACCTGTGGGGATGGGGTCACCGACCTCTTTGCCGTCGGGCCCGATACGCCACGCGGGCCGACCCAGGTTCAGCACGGTGACCTCTGGGGCGGGACGACGCATGTAATGGGGTACGGTCACGCCAAGCCCAGCGAGCAGATAGCCCGTAAAGCCAGAACAGAGGCCTTTCAACGCGGTGTTCGCAAACCGGTTCTTCAGCGCGTAGTAGTCGTTGAGGACCGCGGCGTCGTATCCAATGCCCCCGAACGGAAACAGAGTTCCCTCACACCGGACCATCCTCAGGGGAACGCTCTTGTGAACATCTCCTGCGGCGTAGGTGGCGATATCTCGAACGGGGTTTCGTCCGGAGCCGATCCATCGAGCGATAGCGTTTCCTGTACCGAGACGCAGTACGCCCACAGCAGGCACCCGGGTGCCCGTGCTGCGATGTTGATCCAGGGTGTTGATGGTGTCCACGATGGTGCCATCGCCACCACCGGCAAAGATGGTTTGGTACTCCCGCTCCACACAGAGCTCAAGAACTTCCTGGGCATGATCGCTGGACTCGGTGAGGAAGACGTGGTCTCGCCCAACGACACGGCGAACGGAACGCGCGAGTCGTGGAGTGACCCGTCCGGCGTTGGCGTTCAACACCACTCCAAACGGACCCTTGGGGATTTGATATGCGGGAAGCGTCATGCTTGGGATTAGTACAGCACAATCCGTGCCGAACACTGAACCGCCATTCAGCGCTGCTGGAGGGGGTTCGGTGTCACCGCATCTATGCGGTTGGGGGCTTAGGTGCCACCTCGGTTACGCACCCAGGCTTTCTTGGCTTTCCACCAATTCAAACACTTTTTCGAGGGCGCCAGGTAGTGCGTCTGGGTTTCGGCCTCCGGCCTGAGCCATGTCGGGCCGGCCTCCGCCGCCGCCTCCTACAATCTTGGCGACATCTCGAATGATGTTGCCGGCATGGACTCCTCGCTTCACCAGGTCCGGTGTCGCTGCAGCCACAAGTTGGACAGATCCCTCACTTCGCGAACCCAACACGACGAGAACAGATTTGAGCTTGCTGCGTGCGCGGTCTGCCTCATCGCGCAGCATCGACGCATCCCCAGGTACCTCGGCTGCCAGGATTCGAATGCCGTTGATCTCGCGTGCTTTGTCCAGGAGGTCACCGGCGGCGTTCCGCGCCAACTCGCGGCGGGCTGCATCGAGTTCCTTCTCCAGGCGCTTCTTGTCAGCGAGTAGTCGTTCCAAGGCGCCAGGCAAATCCACGATGGTGGACCGGAGTTGCTGTGCCGATTGAGTCGCGGCGTCGTCTCGGCTACGAATCCACTCCATCGCGCCTTCGCCGGTGACGGCCTCGATGCGTCGCACACCTGCTGCGATTCCGCTTTCCGAAGTAATCCGAAAGAGCCCGATGTCCCCAGACGCGCTGGCGTGGGTTCCCCCACAGAGCTCCATGGAGAATTCACCAATGGATACCACCCGGACGGACTCTCCATATTTCTCGCCGAACAAGGCCTGGGCGCCATCCGCACGAGCGGTGTCGAGGTCCTTTTCATCGGTTTCCACAATCTCGTTCTTCATGATCTGCTGGTAGACACAATTTTCTACGGCTCGCAGTTCCTCTGGAGTCATCGGCTTGTGGTGGGCAAAGTCGAATCGCAGACGGACGGGGTCCACCAATGACCCCTTCTGGGCTACGTGGTCTCCTAGGACTTCCTGAAGTGCTGCGTGCAACAAGTGGGTGGCGGTGTGGTTGAGACGGGTCGCGGCACGATGGGCTTCATCGATGGACAGCTCGCTGGTCTCGCCAGCCTTGAGGGTTCCGGACTCCACCTCGCCCAGATGCAGGGTGACATCACCTTGGCCTTTCTGGACGTCCACCACCCGAAACACACCGCCTTCAGTGGTAATCGTGCCTTTGTCTCCCACCTGACCACCGGCCTCGGCGTAGAACGGAGACCTCATCGTGGCGATGACTCCGGCCTGTCCAGCTGTGATGGTCTCAGCCAAGGCCGCATCGACAGCAATCGCTACGATTTCAGAGCTGTCTCGGTTCTGAGCATACCCGGTGAACTCTGTGCCCTCGAGGTCCTCGGGCAGAGCGAGGTCGGGTAGTCGGGTCTCCCCGGAACCCTTCCATGCCGCACGACCCGCGGCTCGTTGTGCCTCCATAGCGGCCTCGTAGCCGCTCTCGTCCAGAGCAATTCCCCGCTCCTCTGCGATGAGGCGTGTGAGGTCCACTGGGAAGCCGAACGTGTCATAGAGTCGAAACACCACGTCGCCCAACAAGATGTTGTCGGTCACGGATTCGAACTCCTTTTCCAACAATGCGAGGCCCTTCTCCAGCGTTTCGGAGAATCTCTCCTCTTCCGTGCGTACGATCTCCGAGATGAAGTCTCGGCGCTCTGCGAGGTCGGGGTAGGCATCTGCCATCAGGTCGACTACGGCGTCGACGGTTTTGTACAGAAAGGGTTCTTTCAAGCCGAGTTTCACCCCATATCGAATGGCTCGGCGCATGATTCGACGCAGCACGTAGCCGCGCTCCTCATTGGAGGGCATTACTCCGTCTGCGATGAGAAAGGCAGTGGCTCGAGAGTGGTCGGCGATGACTCGCAGTGCCACATCCGATTCTTCATCGGTTCCAATGTTCACGCCGGCGAGTTCTCCCGCACATTGAATCAGCGGCATGAACCCATCGGTGTCGTAGTTTGAATAGACGCCTTGCTTGATGGCCGCGATTCGCTCCAAGCCCGCACCGGTATCGATGGAGGGGGAGGGCAGGGGTTCGCGTCGCCCGTCTTCGTATTGCTCGTACTGCATGAAGACGAGGTTCCAGATTTCTACGTAGCGATCGTCTTCTCCAGCGGGTCCGCGGGTATCGTCGGAGACGCTGGGTCCGTGGTCCCAGAAGATTTCGGAGCAAGGACCACAGGGTCCTGTGGGCCCCATGGACCAGAAGTTGTCGGCTTCACCCAGGCGCTGTACGCGCTCTTTGGGTACGCCCACCTCGTTCACCCAGATGTCGTAGGCCTCATCGTCCTCCTCAAACACGGTGACCCAGAGCCGCTCGGGGTCCAAGGCAAAGTCCTTGGTCAGGATTTCCCATGCCCAGGCGCATGCTTCGGACTTGAAGTAGTCTCCAAAGGAGAAGTTTCCGAGCATTTCAAAGAAGGTGTGGTGTCGCGGAGTTCGGCCGACGTTCTCAAGGTCATTGTGCTTGCCCGACACGCGAAGGCACTTCTGAACGGTGGTGGCGCGCACATAGTCGCGCTTTTCAACTCCCGTGAACACATCCTTGAACTGGACCATGCCTGCGTTGGTAAAGAACAGAGTGGGGTCGTTCGCGGGTACCAACGGTGATGAGCGGAGCACACGATGTTCGCGCTCAGCGAATGCATCG
>JAYZDK010000141.1:0-9217 GCA_036337845.1 Myxococcota bacterium
CTCTGTGCACCACGGCCCGAACCGAACACCGCCTGGGGGTCCATGGTACGTCCCGCCTCGCCGATGAGCGTTTCGCTGGTATAGGCACCACTCAAGCCATCTTCGCCACCAGACGTCGAGGGCTCAGAAGGCGCCGACTCCGTGAAGCTCTGTGACGCGAGGTTTCGGGTTTCCTGCATTTCCTCGGGCACGGTGAAATCGATATGTACCAGCCCGTCCGTACCAGAACTGACAGTCCAAGGCACGTTGTTTCGAAGGCTGACGGCGACACGCGCTCCACTTCGCGTGGCGTAGGCGCGAACCATGCGAACCGGTGACACAAAGCGCGATGTGTCTAGCACGCGCTGTAGTGACCGGGGCACTTTGGCTCCGGGAATGTCCAGAACCACCAGGTTGGGCTCGGGCTGGCTGGACACGTAATCCACCGATTGCGTGGTTCCCAACACCACTCGTGAAGCGGTGTCGCCGTCAATAAAATCAAGGCTGGAAAGTGAAAGACCATCGATATTCTTGGGCCCAGAAGGTGTCCCCGGCCCCTCAGCACGCCCCTTACTGCTATCAAGTGTCTTTCCGGACTCGCTCGTGGCCCCCAAAGCCGCCAGAAGGCTGTCGGTACTTTCCCCGACACTGAGCGCGACACGAATTGTACCGGGCTCCACTTCCAGCTCATGCGTTGCGGCTTCCCCAAGATGAATGCTCGCCCGCACAATGGCCGCTCCGTCTTCGGCAAAGTCCGTCAACTCCACCTTCCTCACCAAAGCAGATGCTTCCCCTGCAACCTCTGATGCCACATCACCCAATGCCACGCCTACAATATCCACCACCACTCGAGACGGATTCTCCAGGTGAAACGCGCTCACCGAACTCTTCGGCACATCACCGCTGAGGAGGATCTCCACCTCATCGGCGCCCCCTGCACTCAACACCACTCCCGTCAGTGTGATGGGCGTTTCCTCGCCCATCAAGGGTGAACTCGCCAGCGCCAGGCACACGACTGCCAGGAGACTGCCTATCGGTCGTATTAGTTTGTGGAAGTGCATGTCTTCTCCATGGAGAAACCCTTGAAAGGCTACCCCTAAAAATCGTCCTCAATGGGCAAGTTCATCTTGACCTGCTCGGTCACCAACTCGCCCTCAATCGTCTGATATTCCTCGGTAATCACAATCTCACGACTGGTGATTTCCGCAACTTTCCCCCAGTTCCGACCAATATAGGTACCGCGCTCCACCACGTGGCTGATCTTGTCGGGATCCTGAATCAAGGCTCGGGGATGGTCGATCCCCCAAACAATGCCCACAAGGGTGAGTTGTTCAATATCAAAGCGCTGCAACGGCGTGGGAGAGCGAATCTCTTCGTCCTGTCTGCCCGCAATGAAACTTCGAAACGGGTCTCGCTTCCCAATTGGATTGTAGGAGTAGGTACCGCTGGTACCCGCTCCCCCTTCCAGGGCCGGCCGCTCATCCTCATCTTCCAGTTGTGCCGCATCGGCTTTACCCCCCTTCTTTTTGCCAGCTTTCTTCGCTCCTTGTTCCGTACTGGCGCCGCCGTCCTCATCTCCACCACCACAACCCACGGGCCCCATGAACCCGATCAGGCCGCAACCCATTATCAGCAAGAAAAGGCGCTTCATTTACGCCCCTTCCGGCCGCGACGGCCACGTGGTTGAGCCGCCGCATTCTTGGCATCAATCTCTTCCTGTGAGAGGAATCGATACGTCACGGCACGTCCAGTCACGTTGAGCTCTACCCGCCCCCCACGCTCTTCGGGTTCCCCGATATTCACCCCGCGAACGGACACGATACGACCCAACTTGGACAGCCGGTCAAAGAACATGGCCACCTCGTGAAAGGTGCCCACCACCTCCAGGGCCACGGGTACTTCGGCGTAGTACTCCTGCATCTTCTCTGGCAACGGCTGGAATTTCCGAACCTCCAGTCCTACTTTCTTTCCTACCAAGGAGATCCGCTTCAACAGGTCGGGAATTTCCCGGTCATTCGGCAACTCTCTAAGAGCCGTTCGCAGGTCATCGGTCAACCGTTGAAGCTCTTCTTCGAACTTCTCCCGGTCCGCAGCGCGAATGCGCACCTGCTGTCGCTTGGAATCCAGCGTTGTGGTCTCCGCGTCCAGGCTCGCAAGCTTCCCAGCCGTCGGGCTGTAGAACATGCCCCAGAAAATCGCCATGAACGCCACATACGCAAGCAAAATCAGTCCATACCGCCTCGCCCGAGGCAGCTTGGAGAGCTTTTCTATGAGTGTGTGAAAATCCATATGCGCTCGTTGACCTACTTGCGTCGGCCACGCCGACCCTTCTCCTCTGGAGCGGCTTCTTCTTCCTCTCCGGAAATTTCTTCACCTGGCACAATCAAGCGCGCCGTTATGGCAAACGTCTTGAGCTTGTAGCCATCCTGTTCTTCCTGATCGATCTCGATGAGGTACACCTCATCAAACCAATCCGAGAGTTCCATGTTGGACAAAAACTGTGAGATGACTTCGTTCGAAACCGCATAGCCCGTGATCGACAAACGTCGGTCCTCCTCCCGAATTCCCGAGAGCGTCAGCTTGGTTGGCGTGGCTACTGAGATCTCATCCAACATATGAACGGGACCTGTTTTCGACTGTTTCAAAGCACCGATGACATCCAGCTTCTTCTGAAGTTCCTGGCGCAGCACATCAACTTCATCGACTCGGGCCACAACCTGCTTGAGGTTGTCTATCTCCTGCTGAATCTGCGCGTTCTTGGCGCGCACATCAGCGAGTTTCCCCTGAAGGAGCATTTGGAAACTACCCACCACGAGTAAGATGCCCGCAAGCCCGATACCGCCCACCGCCAACTCACGTCGTACTGCAGCCTCGCGCTTGGATACGCGAACCGGAAGAAGGTTGATGCGAATCATCTGTCGCCAACCCTCCGCAGCGCCAAGCCCACCGCAACCCCCGCCTGCGGAGACACATCTCGCAGGAAGTTGGGGTTGAACTCTCGCTCGTCGATCTCAATCCGCCGAAAAGAGTCTGCGATCTCTATCGCGGTCTGAGTCCGTTCCTGAATCGCCCGCGCCAGTCCTGGCGTCCGAGCGCCCCCTCCGGAAAGGAAGATCCGCTCCAACGTAGAACTCGTTGCTGACAGGTGAAAGTCCAGTGACCGATGAATTTCGGTCGCCAGGTTGTCCGCAGAAGCGGCCAGGACGTTCTCAATCTCCTCGGGCACCACCGCGCTTGCGTCTTCATCACTTCCGCCGACCTTCATCGCCTCGGCTTCTTCATAGGAGATGTTCAGGGCTCGCTGAATCTCCTCGGTGAATTGCCGGCCACCGATACCCACATCGCGGGTGAACGCTGTCACCCCATCCTCGAGAATGTTGATGTTTACATTGGAGGCGCCAATATTGATCAGGGCCACGGTACGAGCGATGTCTGTATAGTTCAGCCCAAACATGTTCTCGACCGCGAACGCATCAACGTCCACGATGGACGGAGACAACCCCGCTTCCTGAACAATCGACACATACTCATTGACGAGGTCCTTGCGAGCGGCGACCAACAGAACCTCCATCTGCCCCGCCTCATCTCCCTCCTCACTGAGGATCTGTACGTCGATGTTGACGTCGTTGATGTCAAAGGGGATGTACTGCTCGGCTTCCCACTGGATGGACTCGTCCAACTCGTCCGGAGTCATCAGCGGAAGATTGATTCTCTTGATGATCACCGAGTGGCCCGAAACGGAGCATGTGACGTCTCGGGTCTTGATCTTGTGGTGACCCACCAGCTCGCGGATCGCGTCCACGATCACATTGGTGTTCATGACCGCGCCATCCACGATCGCTTCAGGGGGAAGGCTGGCCATTCCAAAATTGCGCAAATGCCAGGTACCGTCTTTCTTATCTTGCTCCAATTCGGCGAGCTTCACCGTACTCGAGCCGATGTCAAGACCAATGGTATGTGTATTTTTCTGAAAGAGGGCCATCTGCTATCTCAACCTGCTTAGACACCACTGGAAGGGAACTTCCAGTCGGACGGACCTGTATAAAGCCCGGCCAAAAACCGCTGCAACTTTGTCCTCTTGCGCAAACTTCTCGTATGTACTGTCAACCAGCCGGCACACCATCCCACTCAAATGAAAGGAGCCCAACACTCCAAGTAATACCAGAAAGGCCCGATTCGGGTCAACGAGTTGCACTCCCAACAATCAAGACACCCCGTCACAGGGGTATCCTCCATACATGCTTCTTGGCGGCTTGAGATCACTGGGGTTTGGCAGCGTTCTTGGCGCGGCGATCTGTTTACTCCCGGCCGCCCTGGGTGCCGCACCAGGAGAGCTTCTTCAACTGCTCACATTTGGTGCATTTGGCGTCGGCACCTCAAGACTGGTGGTGCCGCAAAAGAACCTGAAAAGGCTTCTAATCGCAGCTCTCAGCCTCTGCGCCTGTGCGTCCATGGCGGGTTCAGGGCCGGTTTGGGGTCTAATCCCCACCCTCTCCTTGGACTCCGAACTCACGGCAGCAGCCTTAGGTCTGGTACTGGGACTTGGATGGGGAATCGCGCTTCAATTTATGCCCACAAGCGGCCTCGGCCTCCTAAGCACAGGAGGCGGCCTATGCCTGGGTTTTCTTTGGCCGGTTCCCGCCTTGTGTTTGGGACTTTTCAGCACCTGGCCAGACAGGCCTTCTCGCCCCGCGATTTCTTCTACACCTCCCTCTTGGTCCCATGCCCCCCTTTTGGCGCTTGCGACGACTGTTGGAGCGGCTAGCTGGAACGCGAGCCGCGCCAATCTGGATCCAACCAGCAGCGGATTGTGCCTTTACATTGGAGCCGCATTGGCCTTTGCCTCCGCCTCCGCATGGGCAAGTCGGCGCACAAAATCTACCGCTGTGGGTACCTGGCTCGTAGCGTTCGCGGCGCTCACTTCTGCAATCGCCCTGACCCAGCTCCCCCATCGGAGCTGGCAGTTCTTGGGAGAACTGGCCGGCCGAGAAGACCCTCGCTGGACTGTTTGGTTGCTCCAAGGCGCTCTAGCCGCCCCATTTGGGTTGGCGTTGGGATGGCTGCTCCCACGCTCCAGCCCGAACGCTTCTAGCTGGTTCGCGGCCGGCATCGGTCTGTGGCTGGGGATTCGGGCCGGAAACCAGAGTTTTGACTGGGCGATTGGAGTCTGCCTACTGCTCGCTCTTACGCTGGCACTCAGACGAGGCGAAGCCAATCGTCGCATCGCCGGCGCGGCGCTCGTGGTGGCCAGCCTCGTCGCCTGGATTCGACCCATCACCTGGCCCGCAGACGGGTTGGGGGAAGGACGCATCACACACCTCCGAGAGGCCCGCTCTCCCAGCCGCGCACGCAGCCAACTCGAACAAGTCGTTGACAGACAGGTGAACTGGGGAGCCAGTGGTGCCAGCGCGATTCGATCGCTCGGCTCGGCTTCACCCGAAGTCGAGCTCGATGGCTATCTTGTGGAGCCAACCAGCCGCGCCGCTGCTGCAATCGCTATGGCCCCACATCTGGCAGCTTCCTTCCTACCGCAGCGAAAGCAAGCGTTGGTGGTATTCGACCCCCTGGGCTCCCTCGCAAGTGGGCTGATTGAGCAGGAGTTCTCCCAGATTGAGGTCGTCACCCGCAACGTAGCCACAGTAAGGCACCTCGCCGACACAGACCCGGCCTACATGAACACCATGCTCCATCCGTCCGTGAGGCTGTCTCGCTCCGCAGCCGAGGTCCGTATTCGTGGCGCCTCCGATATTGATGCCTTGCTAGAGGTTGCGTTCACTCCCTGGACCGATGCCTTTCAGGGCCTACCCAAGCGCCAGGAGCTAAAACATCGCAAGGCCGCACTGGCTCCCCATGGACTCTACATACTGGTGGCCACCACCTCCTGGATGGAGGCAAAACAATTCCGAGGGATTCTTTCCGACATGGCGGAGGTCTTTCCCGCTGCGTGGGCGTTTCTTCCACCCAACGGCGCCGACCAGGTAGTTCTCGTCGGCTGGAAAACCGAGCCCTCTCCAAGCTGGGACAACTTCTTGGAGGGCGCCGCTAGAGGACTGGACACCCTGGCGACACTCGACATCCGTTCCGCCCTGGACCTGGCAGACCGTGCCATCTCTGGAAGCGAAGCCATGGCCGAACTCGGAAAACAACCCACTTCTTTGAGGCCTTGGGGTCTGAGCTCCAACCTCCACAACCGCCCCGCAATGCACCTGACGACCATGCGAGATTCCCTGGAGGGAGCCCGGTCACTATTTGGAGAGACCCTGGAGCCCAGAATCGGAGACCTCCTCGATGACCGAGCCGAAACACAACGCAACTTCCTGGAGCTTCTCGAACAAGCGACTCATGGCGACATCCGAGAGGTCTACGCTCAAAGTCGTGCCCTCTTGGAGAAGTCCAGTGGGGCACGCGCACTCGACCCCGTCATTGAACCCTACCTGGAGTCCGCACGCACCGGTATCACTCAAGGCCTCAAAGAAGGCCCCAGCAGCTCCGGCTGGACTCGCGCTCAGCGCTCCCTCTCCACGGCTCAGCTGCTCCATCCCAAATCCGCTGCCGTTCAGGCCTTGCTGGGTGAACCCTTATTGGCTCAAGGCAACCTCGCCCGCGCAGCAGAACACTTCACAAAGGCACTGAAGCTAGAGGAAGGCCGGGTCGACGCGCTCCACGGTCTGGCACGCGTGGCACTACAACGAGGAAATGTCGCCGGAGCCGAACAACACCTGGTCACAGCAGTGGAGCGCAACCCATCCGACTGGACAGCCGTGCACAACCTCGGAGTCTTCCTCTACGAAAGAGGCCGCTTCGCCGAGGCCGAGGAAAGACTGAGAAAGAGCGCACACCTCGCCGGAGAGTCCATCGCCGCACCTCACTCCGCTCTGGCGCAGCTCTACCTGGCGAACAATCAACCAACCAGAGCCCTGGTCGAAGCAGCACGAGCCACCTCTCTCCAACCCAATGGCCTCAACCACTATCTACGAGGCAAAGCCTACTACGAGGTCGACCAGGTGGATGCCGCAGCAAATGCCTTCCAAGAGGCTGTGCTCAGTGACCCCGACAACTGGCAGGCCCAGGGAGGGCTCGGCCTCGTCTATGCCCGAAGAGGTCAATACAAGCGCTGCGTACAGAGCTTTCGAAAGGTGCTGGCAGCTGAACCCGGTAATCCCGCTGCTCAGGAAAACCTCAGACGCTGCCAGGACGCTGCAGACCAGGCACAGCCCGCCACGGCGGGAGAGCCCGCGCCTTAGTAGACCTCTCTGAGGCCCATGGTCTTCGTACCCATGAACGGATCGCCCTGAGCGGTGATCTCCCCGATAGCCGAGGCGCCGGACTGCGTCGTGTCTGGATTCGACGTGCCATAAAACACCGTTCCCTGCTCAGAAACAGACACCGCACTGGGATACCCATCGACCTCAAGGTAGGCTGGGTCATTCGAGGCTACGCCATCGCCATCCGTATCGATACTGTCGGTACAGTCATCAAACGCCAAGCCATAGATACGCCCCGTACCCTTGGTGCAGTATGGGTCGTCGGAATCCGGCAGGTATGTCGAGAAATACACGGTTCCCGCATAGACAATGGGGTCGCCCGTAAGCCCTTCGCCCGCATCCAGCTTATAGGCCCCATAGGCCGCACAATCCGTAATGGGAGTGGCCTCAGCACACGCCTTCGGCGCAGTGTCTTTCATCGCGAAAAACCACCCATAGTCCGTACTGGTTCGCGAATACGGAGTTCCACTACCCCAGTACACTCCGAGACTGCCATCGGCATGCCAAGACGTGGTGGCCGCGTAGTAGATCTCCGGTCGAACCGAAATAAAGTCGTAGGGGTCATAGAACTGACACCACGCCGGACTATCCGGATCGTTCACATCCAGAATCGCCTTGTACATCCAGGTGTGCCCAGGATCCGCGAGATCGCTGAGCCCCGAGGAACCGTCGTTGTCCAGGTCGCCCATGTCCGATGGCTCATAAGACACCGTTACCGGGAAATACATCACATCGATATCGCCGTCGGAATCCGCATCCACGGCTGCAATAGCACCGGAGATGTAGCCATACTCGTAGAGCCCATCTCCATCCATGTCCAGACTGGAACCGTTTGAGCCGGCCCCAGGATGTTCGGAACCGGGGTTGGAGCCCTCTACGGCAAAGCTCTTGGCGCTGGTTGTGGAGCCCCAGTAGTCGTCCGAGACATGCCACATGTAGAGATTCGGCTCTGAGCTCTTGTAGTAAGCCGAGGAACTGCTGTAGGGAACCGCCCGGCCCGCACCCCACATCGCCACCCAGCGATCTCGAGGTTCGGTAACGTCCTCGGCATCATAGATATTTCCGATCACAGGACGTGAAACGGTGTAGCCCATCGCCGAGTAATCGCTGGTATTCGTCTGCTCCCAGAGAAACTCTGGTGCCTGGGTATCCGAGATGTCCAGGGCCAACGTGACCGGACCACCCTTGCCCTGCTGAACGACAACGATCCGCCTCCACTCAGAGCCATCCGACTCCTTGAGGCCATCATCGTTTTCATCGATCCACACATCTTCCACGACAGGTGAGCCATCAAAGAGAAACGTTCGACCATAGAGCATCAGGTCAATGAGACGCCCAGACCAGTCCTCGCCAGGCTCCCGATAAAGCTCATAGGCGGGTATCCAGGCCCAAAGCTCCTCACCCGCCTCATCACAGTCCTCAGCACCCCCAAGCCCCGAGTTGTAAATGGTGCAAGAAGTGACCGGGTCATCTTCCAGTCGAAACGCATGCAACATGCCGTCGTTGGCCGCAATCAGAACGATATCCGGAACATCGTTGGCCTCTTCGGCTTCAAGAAAGGCACGGTAGCTCGGGTCCACAGTAAACACATCGTCTCGAGCAGTCACCACCACTGGAACCGAGTGAGGGGAGTCTCCGAGCTTCCAGTATCCCCGCTCCGCACCCAGATACCGGAACTTGGCGCTCGGCAGACCTCGAGCAAAGTCGACCAGAGCCTGCAAATCGTCTGTATCTACGACGCTGTCGTCGTTGAGATCATGGGCATCATCTGTGCCATCGACCTTGAGAAAGTTGTCCAGGATGGTGGAATAGCCCACCAGCGAGTTCACGAACTCGTAGTCAAAACCCATGCGATGGTCACTGCGAGCCTCCGCATAGATGGCCGTACCCGTCAACGTCATCATTTCAGGCACAAACGTGTAGATGTCGCGCTGACCCAATCCATCTCGGTCATCGGGCTGAGACTCGGAGGC
>JAYZDK010000142.1:0-4190 GCA_036337845.1 Myxococcota bacterium
ATTTTCAATACGTTGCTTGAAGTCGGGAGTACAAGCCTTGAGTTGCTCATCGGATAGCGCCTGAAACTTGGGCTCCAACGAGCCAACCGATGACACCACCGGCTGCATACGCTTGAGGATTCGGTCGTTTGCACTGCCAAAAACTTTTTTCAGTGCGGTTTCGATATTCATCATGAAGATTCCACCAGGCAAAAGGCCGAGAAAATAGAATCACGCTCTACGAAACGTCAAGCCAGATTCTCCAGGCCGCGCCCTTACTAACCCGCGCTAACGAGGCAGGTAGTCGAGAGGGTCGACGGGCTGGCCGTCAAACAGCAATTCGAAATGTACATGAGGACCGGTGGAACGCCCAGTAGAACCCACTGTTGCGATCACCTCTCCGACCTCAACCCATTGCCCCTGCTCCACCAACAGAGAGGTGTTGTGCGCATAACGAGTGTGAATGCCATACCCATGGTCGATAATCACCGTCCGCCCATATCCACTGGAATACTGAGCAAAAAGCACCACACCAGGCGCGGTCGCAAAGACACGAGCCCCCCGGGGTGCAGCCACATCGATTCCTCGGTGAAACTTTCGAACCCGAGAGAGCGGAGCGTACCGATAGCCAAACCCCGAAGTCAGGTGCCCGTCTACCGGCCAAATCTGGGGAAACGCCGACTGCAGAGAGAACAGGTCCTCCATTTCTTCCGCCAGAACCCCCAAACGAGGCTCCACCTCATCGAGCAGACGATGGAGAAGATCCGCGCGATTCTTCACTTCCGAGGCCCAGGTCTCCACAGGCCGGATGTCTCCGGGACCCGCTGCTGCATCGTAGAGTTCTTCCATCGGAGCCCCTTCCTCTCCCTCCCAGGGCTCATCATCCTGGGCCTCCACCGACAGCTCCAGAACCTCGGCGTCTTCCGTCGGTATCGGTCCAAATCCCGGAAGAAGGTCGGACTCGGTGACTTCTCTGAGTTGGGCGTCATAGAGCCGAATCCGACGAAGCGTCCGGTCCACCTCATCGAGAACCACCTCCACTTCCTCGAGTCTCGATTTCAACTCCAGATTCTCTGCACGCAAGTCTCCATGCTGGATTGCCCGAGGAACAGTGATGACAGACATCATCACCATGCTGATCAAGACGCCCACCAACAACGCAGTCACCAGTCCCCAGCGGCGAAGAGCGCTGTGGGTCAGCTGAATCTGCTTGACCTGGCCGCCGCCCTGGTCCGGAACAATCAGCACGGTCCATCGGCGGTCTTCGGTTTCCTCGGTGCTCAGAGCTCGTCCACCCTCACCACAACCGTGGTGATGTTGTCATCTCCGCCTCGCTCACAGGCCATGTGTACCAGCGTTCGGGCTGCTTCCTGAGGGCCATTCCGCTGAACCGCCTCCCCGATCTCCGCGGTACTCACAAGGTTGGATAGACCATCCGAGCACAACAAGAAGCGGTCTCCTCGCTTCAGCGCCTTGATCTGAGCATCCACCTTCACCTCTTCCTGGTACCCCAAGCTTCGGGTAATGATGTTCTTCAAGCGATGATTCTGCGCCTCTTCCAGCGTGATCACACCGGCCTTGACCTTTTCGTTCACGAGCGAGTGGTCCTCAGTGAGTTGTTCGATTCGACCCCCTCGAACAAGATACCCCCTGGAATCCCCCACATGTGCAACAAACGCATTGTTGCCGTCGAGGAGAAGAACCAGCGCTGTAGTGCCCATCCCCTTGTACTCGGGGTCTGCCGTCGCTTTCTCGTGGATTCTCTTGCCCGCAAGCCGCAACGCGTATCGCAACTTGGAACGGGTCACCTCAACCGGACCTCCATCGGCATCCGGTAGATCATCGGGGCGAAGCTCGATGGTCGTCAGTACTTCCTCGACCGTATTGACCGCAATGGCTGAAGCGTATTCCCCTCCAACATGCCCCCCCATGCCATCACACACCACAAACAGATTCAACTCATCGTTGATCAAGTAGTTGTCTTCATTATTCGACCGCTTCATCCCCACATCGGTGATTCCACATGAGGTCACGCGCATAATAGGGGTTCTCCGGGAGTCAAAGCCGAGCGGCCCCCGCTTTTAGTCTGTCTCTGAGCCGGCTTCAAGCGAACTGTGCGTTTCACAGAGCGGTAATGGTTGCCTATACGGCCCGAATCGCGTCCCTCAGCGCTGCCGACAATACGCCCCAATCCTCCAATGAGAGCCTCTCGGCTCGCTTTCCAAGGTGTCCGGTCTCTTCAAGCACCCCAATCACCAGATTTCTGTCAAACCGTGTACCCAGTGCATTTCTCAAAGTTTTCCGACGCTGCGAGAAACCAGCCTTAACCACCGACTGGAAGAAGGCGGGGTCACACCCTCCAGTCCGTGGCTCGATGCGGGGTTCAAGAACCACCACACCCGACTTGACCTTGGGAGCCGGGTGAAAGGCACCAGGAGGGAGCGTAAACGCCAGCCGAGCATCCGCATGGGCCTGAATATGAACCGAAAGGGAGCCATAGGCACTTGTTCCCGGCTGGGCCACGAGTCGCTTGGCCACCTCCAGTTGGAACATGAGGACCAGCCGGCTGAATCTGGGCGCCAAGGTCACAAGGTGTGTCACGATGGCAGTGGCCACCTTGTACGGAACATTTGCACATACCGTCCAACCTTCTCCATCCGCGACCTGAGCCCAATCCACCTGGAGCGCATCACCACGGATCAACTCCAAGTCCGGAAGTTCGACTTCCAAGAACGAGGCCAGGTCTGTGTCGATCTCGACTGCACGTACGGCTGCACCTCGTGCCAGAAGTGTTCTGGAGAGTGCACCCAATCCCGGACCGATCTCGATAACCCTCGTGCCAGGCCCGGCCTTTGCCAGAGTCGCGATGCGGTCCAGAGAGTTGGAATGCACCAGGAAGTTCTGTCCGAAACGCTTCTTCGCGTGCTGCTCCAGCCTCGCCAGAATCTTAGATGGGTGCTCGTTCATGGCTCGCCGGGCTGCCAGCGCGGTCTGGCTGTGGTGCCAGGCCCATCCACCTGGCCCGCCATAAGCCGCAACCTGCCAGCATGAGCAATCATGGCGCCGTTGTCCGTGCATCGGGAACGCTCAGGGAGAAATGCGTCCACACCCTCCATCTCCATGAGGCCCTGTCGAAGAGCCGAGTTCGCTGCGACACCGCCAGACAAGGCAACCGAGCGGATTCCCGTCTGGTCTACCACCCGCCGGACCCGATCCAACAACACATCCACTACAGCCTGCTGAAAGGACGCTGCAATATCGACCTTGGATGCGGGATTCGGCCCCATCACGTGGGTACGAACAGCCGTTTTCAGACCCGAAAATGAAAAATCAAGCCCCTTGGGCTTCGGGCGCGGGAAATCCACAGCTTCCGGGTCTCCTTGTGCAGCCAGTCGATCGATGATTGGTCCTCCTGGGTATCCCTCACCCAGGATTCGAGAAACCTTATCGTACGCCTCTCCCGCAGCATCATCTACGGTCGTCGCCACCACTTCATACTCGCCCAGCCCCCGGGCCACATACAAGGTGGTGTGCCCCCCGGACACCACCAGCGCTATAAAGGGAAAACAGAGGTCATCGGACTCCAAAGTCGGCGAGAGCAGATGACCCTCCAGATGGTTCACGCCCAAAAACGGAACCTTCCAACCCAGGGCCAGGGACTTCCCAAATGACAAGCCCACAAGTACGGCTCCTATCAAGCCCGGCCCAGCCGTAGCTGCAACCGCGTCAGGTTGCTCGATTCCTGCCCGGTCGAGCGCTGCACGACACACAGCCACCATCTTCTCTACGTGAGCCCGGGAAGCCAGTTCGGGCACCACACCCAGATACTCCGCATGGATTTCCTGGGTATGCACCACATCAGACAGAATCCCATCAGGGCCCACAACACTGGCGGCCGTCTCATCACAACTGGTTTCGATACCAAGCACAAACATGAACCCGATCTGCCGTGTGCGCCGCATTGCTGCAACCTTCTGACGCAACTCATCTTCAAAAGAAGCAGGAAATTTTGCACCCAGCGCAACGCTCATAAAGTGTTGACGTGTCAACTAAATCTAGTGATTTCACTTTAAGTACATACAAAAATTTCCTTGATATCTTTGGTCTTGCTTTGGTCATCATGGTAGAACTCAAAGTGTTGACACGACAAGAGTATTGTCGGAGTTTGAAACACTTTATGGAGGTCGAGCAGGTCGCGCCGATTGCTGAAT
>JAYZDK010000143.1:0-3927 GCA_036337845.1 Myxococcota bacterium
CGAAGCGCTGGACAAGGTCTCCGTGCTGCAAGCCAGCGACAAGCAGTTCCTATTCCTACCCCTGGCCCACTCCTTCGCTAAGGTCATGGAAATCGCCTTCATCCGGTTGGGAGTTCCAACGGTGGTCGATGGCGATCCAGACGCTCTCCTGGAGAACCTTCAGGCCACCCAACCCACCGTTTTCGGTGGTGTACCCCGTATCTTTGAGAAGGTATACGACGCCGTTCAAGCTGGAGCCAAAGAGGCCGGCGGCGCCAAGTATCGGCTCTTTCGATGGGCAATGGATGTGGGAAATGCCGTCTCTGCGCTACGTCAGAAGGGACAAGAACCCCGAGGCAGCCTGGCCATTCAACACAAGCTCGCTGACAAGCTTGTGTACTCCAAACTCAAGGAAAAGTTTGGGGGCCAAATCCGGTATTTCATATCAGGCGGCGCTCCTCTTGCTCCCGAGATTGCTTCGTTCTTTCATGCCGCCGACATACTCGTGCTTGAGGGCTATGGCATGACAGAATCCTCCGCGGCCTCCGTAGTGAATGGCCCGGATGCCTTCAAATTCGGCACAGTGGGCAAGCCACTGCCCGGTATGGAAATCCGGATCGCCGATGATGGCGAAATCCTCATGAAGGGCCGCGGAGTCATGCGTGGCTACTACAACCGTGAAAAGGCCACCCGAGAAGCGCTGGTCGATGGCTGGCTGCACACCGGGGATATCGGAGTCGTAGACGAGGAAGGATATCTGAAGATCACGGACCGCAAGAAGGACATCATCGTCACCGCTGGCGGCAAGAACATTGCGCCGCAGAATATCGAAAACAAACTCAAAGTGAAGAGCAGCCTCATCTCTCAAGCAGTAATGCATGGAGACAAGCGGCCTTATTGCGTTGCTCTGGTGGCCCTTAACGAGGAAAACGCCCAGCAATGGGCGAAAGACCGTGGCCTCGGGCTCTCCGAGGGGTCATCACTCGCCGAACTCAAAGAAATCCACGCAAGAGTCTGGAGTGATGTGCAGTCGGTGAATGACACCTTGGCTTCCTACGAGACCATCAAGAAAATCCACATCCTCCCAACAGAGCTCTCTCAGGAATCCGGTGAACTCACCCCAACGCTGAAGGTAAAACGCCGCGTGGTGGAGAAAAGGTTCAAGAAGATACTCGATAGTCTCTACGAATAAGGCGCAGCCTTCTTTCGTCGGCACCCGAGCCCCAACCCTTGCAGCGCTTACCCGAGGGAGGGGCATTGAGCCCCTTTCTCCTCCAGTTCGGAGCGCCGGCTGCTTGCCTGGAGCTCCTATAGCGCTTATTTCGGCGGCCAATGTCTTCTCGAATTCCCGGCTTTTACCGGCTTCCACCTGAGGCTCGGCTGTCGACTATCGAAGAGCGTCTCGGCCTCCGCCGGGACCATCTCGACTCGTATTCTGAGAAAGGGCTCGACATCGATCTGGCGAACTCCATGATCGAAAATGTAATCGGTACCTTTGCCTTGCCTGTCGGGATGGGCATCAACTTTCTGATCAACAACAAAGACGTGGTCGTGCCCATGGTGGTGGAGGAGCCCAGCGTCGTGGCTGCGGTGTCCAACATGGCCCGCCTGTCACGCACCAGTGGAGGGTTCTGGGCGGAATCTGATCCCTCGGTGATGATTGGGCAAATCCAACTGTTGACCGAAAACCCCCAAGAGGTAGTCTCGAACCTAGAGGCCCATCTGCCCGCATTGGTTCAACGGACACAAGGCCTCTATCCGAGACTGGAAGAAAGAGGCGGGGGGCTCCGAGGCTTCGAGCTTCGCTGTATCGACTACGACGAGCCTGGAGAGACCGCAGAATCCTATGTGGTGGTCCACCTTCACCTGGACTGCGTAGATGCGATGGGGGCCAACATGGTCAACACGCTCGTTGAAAAGCTGGCTCCCGAGGTAAGCCGACTCGCTGGCGCACCCACTGGACTCCGTATTCTCTCAAACCTGGCTGATAAACGCCTCGCGCGGGCCCACGTGGCATTGCGCCCAGAACACCTCGATCACGGAGACATCACAGGTGAAGAAGTCGCTGAGGGTATCGCTGCCGCCTACCGGTTCGCCTACGCCGATCCCTACCGGGCAGCCACCCACAACAAAGGGGTCATGAACGGCATTGACGCAGTCGCGGTAGCAACAGGGAACGACTGGAGAGCTATCGAGGCCGGAGCACATGCCTACGCGGCTCGGAGCGGACAATACCGGCCCATGACCTCGTGGAAAATAGATTCACAAGGCACCCTACACGGCCGTATCGAAGTTCCCATCCAGGTAGGCGTGGTGGGCGGGCCCATCAAAGTACACCCCACTGTTCAGGCCAACCTCGAAGTACTCGGCATCGAGCGAGCCCACCAACTCGCAGAAGTCATGGCCGCCGTGGGACTTGCCCAGAACCTTGGAGCACTCCGAGCGTTATCCACCGAAGGAATTCAACAGGGGCACATGCGTATGCACGCACGAAGCATCGCTGCAACGGCAGGAGCCACGCCAGAGGAAAGCGCCTCGGTTGTCGAAGGGCTGTGTGAAGCGCAGGATTACTCGGTGGAGCGAGCCAGCGAAATCCTGGAAGAGCTGCGGAACAGGTGAGCACAGTCGCCACCGGCCGCGCGAGCGGGAAACTCATCCTTCTGGGCGAACATGCTGTCGTCTATGGGTACCCCGCGATTGCCGTTGGGCTGTCCTTGGGCACCGAAGTTCAACTGCACCGCAGGCCCGGGCCCACAACCTGCTCCATCACCAATCCAGACCCTTCTCTCACACGTGCGCTGGCTCAGGCACTTCCCAATACCGGACTCCACGTTCAGATCCAAAGCGAGCTCCCCATCGGACGGGGAATGGGTTCCTCGGCCGCGCTCTCCGTTGCATTGGTACGGGCTCGAGCAAGCCTTGAGGGCCGGGAACTAGACTTTGACGAAGTGCATGCTCAAGCCTTCGAACTGGAACGTATCTTCCACGGCAACCCGTCCGGCATGGACCATGCCGTTGCCGCCAAAGGTGGAGCTGTGTTCTATCAAAAGGATGCAGCCCCTCGGACACTGCACATGCGCCCGGTGGAAGCCGTGGTGCTGGACTCTGGCATGACTGGGAATACCTCGGAGATGGTCGCCGCTGTCTCAGCGCTCCGCCCTGGCATCGATCCATTACTGAATCGAATGGGCGACCTGGCAGACCAGGCGGCCAAGACCCTCAATGACACAGATTCACTTGGCGAGGCCATGACCGAATGCCACACACTGCTCCAGCAAATCGGTGTTTCGAATGAAGCACTCGACGCTCTCGTCACGCTTGCACGGCAACATGGTGCTGTAGGCGCCAAACTCTCCGGTGCCGGCGGAGGCGGTGTCGTCGTGGCCTTGACCCCCAATGGAAGCGCATCCCTGCTGCAGAGTGCTCGCGAGCGTGGTATCGAGGCCTTTCCCTGCAGCCTGCCGAAGAACTGATGGCCACAGCAATAGCGCATCCAAATATCGCCCTGGTGAAATACTGGGGAAAACGCGAGCCCAAGCTGAACCTCCCGGCAACCGGCTCACTGTCCCTGACCCTGGCGCCCTATCGGACACAGACCAGTGTTCACCTGGGTGCCGAATCCGACGAAGCCTGGATCAACGGGGCCCGTCTTGAAGGCAAAGCAGCCAGCCGCATCTTTGAGCACCTGGACCTCTTGGATCCCTGGCGGAAACCCGTCACAGTCAGCAGCACACTGAACTTCCCCATGGCCGCCGGCCTCGCTTCCTCTGCATCAGGGTTCGCAGCACTCACACTGGCCGCATGCACCGAGTTTGGACAGAACCGAAACCCGGTCGAACTCTCCATCCTGGCCCGACAAGGCTCAGGTAGCGCCTGTAGGTCGATATTCGGGGGGTGGGCAGAATGGTCTCGTGGCGAAAGAGACGATGGGCTGGATTCCCATGCACA
>JAYZDK010000144.1:0-5932 GCA_036337845.1 Myxococcota bacterium
CAACATGAGATCCGCTTGGCCCGATTCGATCATGATGCCGGCTGGGATGTGACCCTGGTGGAGGTACCAAGAATCGGCGCCCACATCGGACTCACTCCAGATGGTCCCCTTGCCCATGGAGCCGGCCACGGCATCGAGGCCGGTGATTCGGTCTGCGAGCAGTAGTGGGGGCTCCGGCATTCTCACCTGGCGATGGAAGTCGTCTTGAACCTTGAACTGCTCTCCGAAGATCTCACTGATTTTTCCGCTGGAATGGATCTCAAGCTGGGCCCGATCAAAGGTGGGCCCTGTGGGCTCCGGACGTGCTCCCACGGCCGGGCTGGGTACCTCGGGTTGGGACGTGGCAGTCTGGAGAACGGCGCTCTTGGGAGGAGCGGTCTTGGGAGGAGTGCTACGGGTTACCACGGGCAGGCTGTCGGCTACCGGAACGACCGGTTCGGGGGCAGGCTCCGCGACTATTGGCGTGGGTTCTGGGCTGATGAGGGTAGGGGCGGCGGGCAGGGTCGTCGGCGTTGACTCGGTGACGGGCGCTTGACTCAAAAGAGCCATGGCTTGGTTTTGGAGAGCGAGAAAGCGCTCGTGAAGTGCCGTTTGCTGTGCAATGTGGGCTTGCTCACTGTTGCCCAGAGCGATGACCTGTTCGCGGAACGCGTTGAGGACAGGGTCTTGAGGTGTCGCAGCCACCGTTCCAGCCGGGGTGGGAATGGTGTCGGTGGTTGGCATTTGCGTTGGGCTGTCGGCGGCCAACGCTACAGATTGTGCAGCGGGTTGTGCAGCGGGTTGTGCAGGCAGCTGAGCGGGTGCAGAAGACTGTGAGCCTGTGGTGATGGGCTTGAGTCTTGGGGCCGGTTGCATGGTCTGCATGGGAGACTCCTGATTCGGAACCGCCGAGGGGAGCTCGGGGAGGTCGACAGGTGTGGGATGAGCTTCGAACTGTAGATGAAAAGCGTTTTCTTTCTTGGTCACGCCGATGCGGTCCGTGAGCGCATCGAGGTCCACCTCGATGCCTGCTGCTGCTAGAGCTGCTGTGGCTTCAAGCAAGGGCTCGAGGCCGCCGCCTTTTCGGTCCAGGGCCACAACGAGCGCTTCACGGTCTCCGAGGATGTCTCGAATCCAGCGACTGCAGCTACCTTGGGGGCCGTGTTCGATGAAAATGCGCACGCCGTCTGCGTAGGCTTGCTCGATCACCCGGCGAAAATCGAGGGTTTGATTGGCTTGGGCCAGGATGGCCTCCGCGCAGGCCTCGGTGCTGGGTGTGTAGGCGCCCCCGTGGCCTGCGGAGTAGATTCGCGTGGACGACGGTGGGGTCACTTCTCGACGGTGGAGTTCCAACCAGGCTTCCCGGACGCCATCGAGCTCGGGCACATGAACGGCGAGATCGTAGTGGAGACGCAAGCATCGATGGTGACCGATGGATTCGCACACCTGCGCACAGCCCGCAGCATCTCCGGCAACAATGCAGTCGCCATCGGAATGGATGACGGACAGATGCACATGAGGCAGGTTTTCTGTGACGGCCCGGACTTCTTCTACGGGTGCCAGCACCGTCCAGGTCTCCCACTGGACGTCCTGGTTCCAGGCGCGACGAATGGTGTTGAGTTGACCGCCGATCTCTTCGGTGAACAGCGTCTCGGCGCTCGGGTCTTGGACCATGGCATCCAGATCGTTCCAGGTCCCGGTGGCAAACAGGGAGTTGCTCTCGCCCGAGGAGTACCCAATCACCGCATCGGGATGCAATCCAAGCAGTTCTTGAGTCAGAATGCTGTGGACCTGGCATAGTGCCGAGCTGGCCCAAAGCCGTTGGAGTGGGGGAACCCGGTCTTCTTGATTCCATGGGGCGCTGATGGCCTTCACTGCAGTGTGGGAACGATCGGCAAGACGCTGGCCGAGCTCCGGCAAAGCCTGGAGGAGTTCTCGGCCCATTGAACCGTAGGCGGACCCGGCGCCTGTGAAGACAAAGGCAAGATCTCCCTGGATGGGCTGGGTCCGGAAGTGGATTCCGGGCCCTGCGGGTAGTCCTCCTTCGATGTGGCGACGAGCTTGTGCTTTGCGCTCGGTCAGTTGAGCGGCATCCTGGGCCAGGAGCACTAGCTGGCAGGGGCCCTCTCCCCCTTCGATGTCTTGGTCCATGGACTCCATCAGTGCGCTGATGTTCTGTCCCCCAAAGCGATGTAGTGTTGGAATCACCAGGGCCGGTCGGGGAGCCTGGTGCGATCGCAGGGTGAAGCTGCCCACTGTGGCTTCTGGGTGTTGGTCCGACGTCAGGAGCCAGGGTTGTCCATCGATCTGTGCATGATGGGACAGGGTGAGTGCATGGGCCGTGAAATCACGAAGTCCGCCCGCGGCCCAGCTGCGACCCAGGCGGTCGTCCAGCCGTATCGTGGGTTCTGGGGTAGCGGCCTTCTCCAGTGTGCACAGAATGGAATCGCCGTCGGCTTGGGCATCTGCGAGTCGCTTGATCACAAGAACGATGGCGGCGTCACCGGGAGCGGTGTCTTGCCCTTCGATCTCTCGGAGTGCCTGTGTGTGAACCGACTGACAGCTCATGTCGACCGCCGCGACGATCGCCGCGTCGAGTTCGCCACGGGACAGAGCACGGGTTGCGAGCTCGAGGCTCTTGAGTCCCGAATCCTCGCCAGCGGAAATACTGAGGCTGGCGCCTCCGAGATCAAATTGGCTGTTGAGGCGATTGGCCGGAATGTTTGGCATGGTGCCCACGACCCCTGCGGAGGTGAGTGTGGGCACAATGGATTCGCTCACCTGCGTTAGCCAGTCGGCGTGCTCGGCTGGGTTTTGGCCCTGTTCACGCAGTCTTTGGGCCTGGCGCCAGCGCAGTCCGTAGCGGCATACCTCGACATCGGGCTCCATTCCCACAAACACACCGGTGCGTTCACTGGGAAGGGGGCTGGTTTCAGCCACAGCCTCTCGTGCAGCCTGTAGCAGCGCCAATTGCTGAGGTAGAGCGTCTTCAAGGTCTTTGGGCGGAAAGCGAAGTCCTTCCAGTGCTAGGTCCAGGGCTTGAGTGCGGGCATCATCGGTTCCTACCAGCGACTGCCCCTGGAGCAGAACCTGGGTGAAAGCTGGACGGCTTCCGGCAGTTCCCACGACGGTACCCACACCCACGATGGCCAGTGGAGTGGGCTGCAATGTTGGGGTTTCAGGAACTGGGATGGTGCTGTGTTCTTCGCTCACCAGCACGTGGGCGTTGTTTCCGCCAAATCCGAAGGCGCTCACCCCTGCGATACGAGGGCCGGAGATGTCCCAGCTCTCCGTGGCTTCAAGGAGTCGGAACGGGCTGTCTTTAAGCGCGTCATTCGGGCGCTCGGTGTGGAGGGTCAAGGGGCGTTTTTGATGGCGGATCGCCTCAAGTACCTTGATGATTCCAGCGACACCAGCGGCCGTGATCAGGTGTCCCATATTGGACTTGAGTGAACCAATTGGCACGTTGTTGCAGCCGGCAAATAGCTCGGCGGTGCTATGGATCTCGGTGGCATCTCCCACTGTGGTTCCAGTGGCATGACATTCCAGTAGTGTGACCTCTTCGGGTCGAATGTCTGCGCCCTCGTATGCCTGCCGAAGTGCGCGCTGTTGGCCTTCTTTCGCGGGAGCGAGAAACCCCCGTCCACGACCGTCGTTAGAGAGGCCGATACCTCGGATCACGCCGTAGATATGGTCACCGTCGCGGCGGGCGTCTTCCAGGCGCTTTAGGGCGATAAATCCAGCGCCTTCTGCGGGAACCAGGCCGTCTGCCTCGGCGTGGAACGGCCGGCTTTGCCCGGACTGACTCATGGCGTTCAGCGCTGTGAAACCTACGTGGATGAACAGGTCGTCGGAGCGATTGACTGCTCCGGCCAGCGCCATGTCTACCGTGCCGTCGTGCAGTTGGTCACAGGCGAGCTTTATTGCATAAAGCGAGCTGGCACAGGCGGTGTCCAGGCACATCACCCCTGGGGCCAGCCCGAGGGAGCGCTCTAGGAGGTTGGCGGCGCCGCTGGACATGAACCGGTTTCGGGGGTCCGGATGGGATTCATTGTGCTGCCAAACGGACTCGGCGTAGCGGGTCATCTCGCTGGCGGGAAAGCCCAGATTGCCAAATACGGCGCCAACCCGGGGTCGTTCGACGTCACCGCGGCGGGAATCTCCAGCATCTTCCAGTGCGGCTCGTGCGCAGTGGAGTGTCCAGTGGAAGAGCGGGTCGAGCCCTGCCAGTTCGCTGGCGGCCACTGCGAACCCGCTGGGGTCCCAGACGCCCTCAAAGCCATGTACGTAGCCACCCTTGTCGGACCATGCGCGATTGGAGGGATCGCGGTTGGGGGAGCAGATGAGGTCTGCTGGGTCCGTTCGCCACCGGCCTTCGGGAGCCGACTGCACGAGGTCCCGACCCTCAGACACCGCGGTCCAGAGTTCTTCGGGGCTCAGCGCACCGGGAAGGACGACGGAGCGTCCGACTATGGCGATGGGAGAGAACTTCATGGCGTAAAGCTCAGGCGTTGGCCTTGCTTGAAGAAGGGCGCAGGATGAGTTCCACATCCTTGAACTCGGCGAACCGGGTTCCTTCTGCGTTGTGGAAGGTCACATCGGCCGTGCCACGGTTTTTCGAGTCGGCTCGGCACTGCGCAGTGCATTCGATACGACCCTCCGGGAGGGTGTCCGTGGACATCCGAATTTCGCCGATACCCATGGGCAGTGCCGCCCCGCCCATGGTGTTGCGAGCCCACAACAAGATGAGCTGCAAGCCGCCGTCGAGTGCGGCGACGTCTGTGTTCCAGCGTTCCCAACCCCACTGTGCTTGATCGACACCGTTGAGGGTCCCGGAAATGCCATTGTCGCTCACGCCATTCAAGGCCTGAATCACCTGAAACTCATCCTTATGGAAGAGCACGTCTCCGTAGATGGGAGCGCCGCCCCAATCGTTCAAAGACAGGTCGGGGGCAGCATCGGTGGAGGCTGGCGTGGGAGTGGTCACCATTTGCGCTTGCGCACGGTAATGAAGGGTTCCGCTGGGGCTGTGCAGTTCGAGGCCCAAGAGAGCACCGTGCCCGTTGCTGAGCTGTCGACAACTCAGCACAAGCCGGTCTCCACCGCCGTTGAAGTCCTGGACCTGAATGCCCTTGAGCACCTTCAGGTCTTTGATGGTGTCCAGATGCAGGTCGGGGCGAAACGCCTGTGCGACTCGGCTGAACCACTCAAGGACGAGCACGACAGGGACGACGACTTCACCGTCGATGGTGTGTCCCTCCAAGTAGGCGTGAGTCTCGCGGCTGAGCTTGACCTCCAAGTTGAGGGCTCGGGCCTCGCTTCCCACCACCAGAAGGGCTTCGGGACGAGGCTCGCCGCCGAGAACCACCTCTACTTGACCCGGTTGTGAGCCGTGGAGTTCATCGGCCAACATCCGTGCTCCGATGGCGAGTGGGATCATGGGTACTCCGAGCTTGGCAAAATGTGCCTTCAACTGGGGGTTCACCATCCCGCCTTCCCAAGGACCCCAGCCCAGGGATTTCACAAGAACGTCTGCACCTCGTGACCGGGATTCACTCCAGGCCACTTTGTTGAGTACTTCGTTGGCCATGGCGTAGGTAGACTGGCCATTGTTTCCGCAGCGAGCGGAAACACTGGAGAACATGCACAAGACCTTCAGTGGGTCTTCTGCAAGAGAATCCAGCAATACGCGAAGCCCTTCGATCTTTGTGTTGAAAACCTTGTCGAACTGCTCGTCTGTCTGGTCTGCGATGCGTTTGTCGGCCAGCACGCCCGCGCCGTGTACCAGGCCCGTAATGGGGCCCCAGTCCTGGCGGGTTTCCTCCAGTACAGCTTGGATGCCGGCGGGGTCGGTCACGCTGGCGGGTCGGTATCGGGCGGAACCACCATTGTTCTCGATTGCGGAGAGGGTGCCTCGAATCTCCCGACTGGAAAACACCGCATAGGCTCGGGA
>JAYZDK010000145.1:0-11469 GCA_036337845.1 Myxococcota bacterium
CTTCATAGTCCTCAAAAGGCCCCTGCCAGCCTCCCCCATCCGCTTCGGCTCCCACCCCGCTTGGAAGCTCTGTGAACCTCGGATCGAGAAGCTTGACCTCCTCTCCGGTCCTCTCCAGACAGCCAAGAATCAGCGCGAGGAATACCATCGTACCGTCCGTTCCAAGCCTTCCTGTAGCGAGACTGCAGCACGCCACTGCAACTCGTGATGCGCATTCGTTACATCCAGACTCTTTCTGGGCTGACCATCCGGCTTTGCTTCATCCCAGACAATCCGCCCTTCGTAATCACAAGCCCGCGCCACAAGCTGCGCCAGCTCAGAGACCGAGGTCTCAACGCCCGTTCCCAGATTGATGGGCCCTGTGCATACTTCAGACGCCGCAATCTCAAGGATTGCCGACGCGCAGTCTTCCACATAGAGAAATTCTCGCGTAGCGCGACCCGAGCCCCAGACCACCACTTCTTCATCCCCTGAGTCCCGAGCCTCTACAAAGCGACGCACCAACGCCGCGACCACATGCGAGCGACTTGGTTCAAAGTCATCTCTTGGGCCATACAGGTTCGCGGGCACAGGAAATGCGCAGGAGAACCCATACTGCTGCTGATAGGCCTGACCTTGCTCCATCATCAATCTCTTGGAGATGCCATACGCAGCATTGGAAGACTCAGGATAGCCGGTCCAGATGTCCGCCTCACGCATGGGGACAGCCGCCTCTCTAGGGTAGACACAAGCCGACGAAACCCCCACAAACCGCTGCACACCATGGAGCCTCGCTGCATCCATCACATGGGTGTTCATCTTCACATTGTGTGTCAGAACACTTCCTGGGTTGGCTCTCATGTAGGCGATACCACCCCCATCGACCGCGCAGTGGAGCACCACTTCCGGCCGTTCGGTTTGGAAGAGCCTCTCACAGGCCTCGGCTTCTCGAAGATCACACTCCGCAGAGGTGGGCCGAACGACCTGTGCTCCTGTTTCGAGCAACTGGTCGACCACATAGCTCCCCAGAAACCCATGACCCCCGGTGACCAGGACTCTCTTACCTTGAAAGAAAGACGAGGCCACAGCCGTCACACGTTGGAGAATGGTCTGCGGACATCCAGAAGGCTCAACCCACCAATGAGCTCCTCAATCCCTCTTTGAATTCCAATCCGGGTCTCAAACCCCGCTTCGCGAATCCGGGTGTAGCTCACCTCGTAGTCTCGCTTGTCTGCATCCGTGCCCACCTCGGCAAAATGAACCAGAAAGTCCAGGTTGGACTGAAGAATCCCCACGATGTCTTCCTTTGTGAAGTTCATGGTCACATCTCCACAATTGAAGATCTGGTCCTTCATGGTGTCGAAATGTTCCAGTCCGTGAGCGACCGCCCTCGCCATGTCCAACACATGAATGAAGGTGCGCCGGAAGTGTTTTTCATAGACCACAAGGTACTTCTGCACGAGTGCCTGGTAGGTAAAATCGTTGATCATCAGGTCGAGCCGCACACGCGGTGAGAGACCAAAGGCCGTTGCAAATCGAAACGAGATGCTGTTTCCCCGATCCATGCAGAGCCGCTCTGCCTCGGTCTTGGTTTCGCCATACAGCGACAACGGGTTCAAGGGGGTGTCTTCCGTGCAGACACCACGCACTTCCCCATAGTTCGAGCCAGTAGAGGCATAAATCACCGGGGTTTCGGGCGAAATGGAATCCAGCACATTGATGGTGCCCTGCACATTCACCGCGCGAGCCAAATCCGGGCGCTTCTTACACAGCGGGTAGCCCACAACTGCCGCGAGGTGCACCACCGCATCCGCTTTTGCGAGCTCTCGCTTCAACAACTCCCGATCCAATATGTCGCCACGAGAGAAGCTGTAGGAGTCGTTGATCAACAGGTCCATGACCGGTTGAGGGCCATAGGTGAGGTTGTCCACCACATGCACTCGATATCCCTTGGAGAGCAAATGACGCACCAGCACACTGCCGTAAAAGCCTGCACCTCCCGTCACGACCACGCATTTAGAATCATCCACGAAGCACCTCCCGCAAGGCCTCGGACAACAACTCACCATGACCTTCATGAAAGGCATGGCTATTGCCTACGAATAGCCCACGCTCATGTATCGCGTCAGCCACCGGCAGTTCAGAGGCCACCCGTGCTCCTGCAATCCGTGAAAAGGCTGGCTGCCTTGAAAGATTGGATCCGGAGACTGGACGCGTTTCAATGCCCCGGCTTTGAAGATGAGACATCAACGCTTGCCTGGAAACCTGCGCAGACTCTCGCAACAGAAGCGGAAAGGCAAAAGCCGCGTGTTCCGTATGGTCGAGTTCTGGAAAGACTTCAACTTGTTCATCCAGGTCTTCAAGAAGTCCACACCACGTTCGGTGGTTCACACGTCTCTGTTCCAGCCAGGCGTCCAAGCGTTTGAGTTGTTGTCGCCCCATCGCACCTGCAATCTCAGTCGGCCGCAGATTCCAACCGACAGAATCAAACAGAAAACGCGGATCGATATCCGGATGCCGGGCCGACACGTCATCCCGGGTTTTCATCTCCCGAATCCAACCATGAGCACGAAGAGAGCGCGCTGCATCAGCAATCGCCGAATCCTGCGTGGTGATTATCCCGCCCTCGATCGTGGAAATATGATGCGAAAAAAAGAAGGAGAAGGTGCCAGCACTCCCTAAGGTACCCACCCTGGCTCCAGATTCTCTCGCCCCAGGTGCCGCGCAAGCATCCTCCAATACAACCAATCCGCTATCCACCAGATCCCGGCTCGGCGCTGGCTGCCCCAACAGATGTACTGCAACGATTCCACGAGTACGAGAGCTTCTCGCCGCCTCTACAGCCTCCAGCGACACGCACCAATTGCACGGGTCTACATCCACAATCACAGGTACCAGTCCCATCTGAGCCACTGGAAACAGCGATGTAGACCAGGCCACTGCTGGAACAATCACCTCATCACCCGGCTCCAGTGCCCCTGTATGAACCAGAGCCGCCAGCGCGACAAGGTTCGCAGACGAGCCCGAGTTGACCATGACCGCCTCACGCGTCCCACACCACTGCGCCCACTCGGACTCAAACTCCGACACCTCTTTGCCCAGGGTCACCCAGGTGGACAAGAGCACATCCAGCGCCGCCTTCACCTCAGCGGCACCATAGGAAACCACCTGCAACGGCAGACCGTCGGCCGGGTCATGCCTCTCCACAGGCAGCCCCTGCAGCTTGGATTCCAACCACTCGGTAATGGACTTCATGCTTGGATCATCCCGGCTGAACCCCTCGCTGGCAAGCCCCCGTGTTTTCAACGAAAGAAGCGAGCCCCCGGCAACTCCGTTGCCAAGACCTTCAAGTGGTCCAATCCCACAGGCCAGGACAGCGCCTTGGATTCCCCCCCTACCCGCTGTCCTTCACACGTAGGCACCTCGGCAATCGTCCACTGACGCTGCATGGCGCGTATAGAAATCTGGTACTCAATCGGAAATCGTTTCACGGTGGTGTTCAAATCAAGAAGATCAGAGCGCCTCAAGGCGCGAAACCCATTGATCGTGTCGTGCACCCAAGGACCCTCGTTGAACGTCAGGTTTGCAATGGCAGTCAAAGCCTGGTTCACCCAACTCCTCGGCCGGAGCAGATGCACATCCTCCTCATTGGTGGCACCCATGCCAAATCTCGCGGCGATCGCAAGCCTGGCACCGCCCAACAAGAGATCGTCCAAGCGCTCAATATCCGCTGGATCTTCATTCCCATCCGGCGAATAGAAAATCAAACGTTCGGAGCAACAGGCATCAGCCGCCACCCGAAACGCAACGCCTCGACCCGGCAGAGACTGATCAAGAATCGGAATCGAACGCTCCTCCAAGAACTCTCTTGTTCCATCCACAGACCCCCCATCCACAGCCACCACCTCTCGGAACGAATCCAATGGAAGCTCATCCCACACAGACTGCAATCCTTCAATCTCGTTGAGAGTGAGGAGAACGATAGCGGCATCTCGTGGCGTTTTACTCATCGAAACAGAAGCTGACGCTCCTCCAGGAATCCAAGCATCCCTTTAGCTATCACCTCGCAGCCCTCCGCATTGGGATGTCCTCGATCTTGCTCGAAATATAGCTGAGTACTTCGGGAGGCCAGCTCAATCTCCTCGGACGGGTCATAGAACGGGATCTCTGCCGACTCCGATTCCAATCGCAAGAGCCGTCGGTGTTGCTCGGTGTAACCAATCCTCTCCAAGGGAAATCCAAAGTGCATCACCTTGGCTCCGGTGGCCTCGATTTGACCACGTAGATCCCGCAGGTTCTGAAGATAGGAGCTTTCCGATACCCGATAAACACCTCCATCTCCGCCATCGGGCCGCTCCTTGGTGCGAACGACCAGGTCTCCCTGGAAAGTCTTCAACAACAAGTACAAGCGCCACTTGTAGAGGACATTGCTCTTGAGAAAGGACCCGTTTCCCGTGAGAATCGCCTGCGACAGGTCCGAATATGCCGCCTTACGAGCATCTTGGACCACGAATCCCAGCACGACCAGGTCAGCCTCGTACTTTGAGGCCACCTCTTCCCAAAACCACAGTCCCTGAAAAGACGTGTAGCCCGGCTGGCCTCCATTGATGACCTCTACCTTCTCGTAGCCAGCTTCTCGAGCCAAGGCCTGGAGACGCGCGGGATAGGTCTCAGCATCTTCTACCCCCCAGCCAAACGTCGTCGAACAACCCATCAACAAAATGCGAAATACCCCAGGGTCCTTCGCTTCCGGATGATTTGGTGCACGAAGTCCATTGGCATCCGTGGACACTTGAAAACTGCCCCCTGTCTCGCGATGCGAAAACGCCAGATTGTCCAGATTGGGGTCCTGAATCCAGTACACATCGTTGTGCTCGAACACTCCCGTATCATCCAGCCCAGGCCATCCTGCAACACGAAGCAGGGCCTCTGCGGCGCCGAAAAACAAGGCGACCGCTATACCAGTGAAGAGTAGTTTCCGATGGATCGACACTATTTTGCGGGGCTGACCTCAATACCCGTGTGGTGAATCAGACCACCAGACTGGTACCAGGAATTGTCGTAGAAAGCATGATCGTTGATACCGAGGGCCAAGGCACCATCTTCGGGTGCTCTAAAGGTCGTCGCCAGCCCAATCGGAAACAGGGTCTCCACTCCCGAAGCCCCCGTGAATTTCCCCATCAACATACCCGCATAGCAGTTCTCCACATTGCAGGGAAACTCCGCTTCAGCGTGCGTGGGTTTGTCGGGATCTCCCGCTGCTGTAATCCATGTGCCGCTGTCCTCAATTCGGAACTTGTCCGATTCGGTGGCCGTAATCCTGGCCATATCTTCCGCACACAGGGGGATCACCAGGTGGAACGCCGCTCCCAGATCCAAATAATCGAAGATGGTGTAGGTCAAGGGATTCAGACACTCCCCTTCCGTAAGAGCTTCCGGCAGCTGCTTGACCCAAGCCGACCAAGTCCCCGTCCCCTGCCCGGAGGCCATAAATTTACGGCAGTGGGCCAGGTTTTCCAATGCCACAGACTCAATGTCTGCAGGATGTCCAAGGAGCACGGTTTCAGCATCCTGAATGATCTTGGGCGTAAACGAAACACCATCCTCACGATCCCCACGCCACTGAGCCATCATGTCTTCCATGACATCCGATCGTTTCATCTTGCGGGCAGCGATTCCTCCATCTACCTCGAGCTTCTCGAAATCCGGGGGTGCGTAACAGGACCCCGTCCAGCCTTCTTCAGTAAACCAACCTTCTTGAAGAGCGGCCGATGCTGAAGGCTTCTTTGGACCACAAGATGCGAGGACAAAAACACTCAACAGAGCGAACATTGATCGATTCATGATGGATTTCTCCCGAAATACGGGCGGCAATCTATCTCCATACGCTCAGTGGTGCAGGAACCACGAAGAAAAGACCCCTCGGACGAACCGAGGAGCCTCCTCAAATCTTCGCGATTTCGCGTTCTAGATCTTGGCGAGCAGCAGGTAGCCGACCGCGAATCCATAGAGAGCAAGAGCCTCCGTGAACGCCAGCGCAATAATCATGTTGGTTTGGATCTTACCGGCAGCCTGGGGGTTGCGAGCAATCCCCTCCATGGCGGAGCCACCTTGACGACCCTGGCCAATACCAGCGCCCATGGCCGCAAGACCAATGGCGAGGCCTGCGCCAACACCAACCATACCGCCACCGCCTCCAGAAGCGGTCTCGGCAGCAAAGGCAACGGGGCTGAGCAGCAACGCCGCAGCAGCAACAGCAATAGAAGAAATCAGCTTGGACATGAAAAACCTCTCAAACAGGTATTTGATAGTTCAATGATCGTCGTGATGGGCAACTGCCAACGCGACATAGACAACGGACAGAAGAGAAAACACAAGTGCTTGAATGAAGGAAACGAAAATCCCCAGAAACAGGAAGATTGCCGGAACCACATAGGGCGCCAGATTCGAAAAGATGCCTAGGACCAAGTGGTCACCGGTCATATTTCCAAGAAGGCGCAGAGACAACGAGGCCGGCCGCACGAAGAGCCCGACCACCTCCAATATAAAAATCATGGGGGCGATCGCGAGCAGCGGTCCCATCAGGTGCTTGAAATAGCCCAGCCCGTTGGCCATGATGCCAGCGGTATTGAAAACCAGGAACACCACAAGTGCCATGGCAAGGTTGGTGGACATGTCTGAGGTCGGCGGCAAGAAGCCGGGAATCACTCCCATGAGATTGCTCAGAAGAATGTAGAGGAACAAGGTTCCAATCAGCGGAAAATAGCGCTCCGCGTTCTTCCGATCACCAAATACCGTCTCAAACAGATTGAGTAGCCCCCCAATGAGGAGCTCCATGATGTTTCGAACACCAAACTTCGAGTTGGGAACATACTGGAGCGTGCCGCCTTGGGCCCGAGCACTCACGATGCTCCTACGCACAACCAAAGACATGGCCGTGAGCACGAAGAACACCAACCAGGATGCAGGCAGCGTATGTGCACCCGCTTTTCCCGCCTCTCCCGAGAAGGCAAACAACGGGCTGCTTCCATCAGCAAAGCCGGGCAACAAGTAGAACCAAGACCCATGATGCATCAGGACTCCGATCCGAGCGAGGCAGGTGAAACAGCACCTAAGGTGCCGCGCATGGTGGTTGTAACAAGCACCACACCAAAACCAACCAGGACAGCGGCTGGCTCCAAGGTCAGAAGCATGACAAGCAGCGTTCCTGTGACCACAAAGAACTTCATGCTGAACAACAGAACGACAGCAAATCGACCCGGTCGCTGACTCAATACCCGTGTCACAAGACGACCCAGAAAGAAGAAGTTTGCCACGGCCAGCAAGCCAGCCAGCAACAGACTCATTCCGAAAAAGAAGCCTTTGAAACCCACAGATAGCGCCGTCGCCAATGCCAACAGGACAAGACTCTCTTTCAGTAGCTTAGCGGGTTGAATCATTCGACTGTGCCCTGGGGCGAAACACCCTTCGTGCCTCGAAGGGGCGGGCACATAGCATGAGGCCGAAAACCCGTCAAACCCGCGTAGAACGGACATTCTATGTATCAGGCCTTTCCTCCAAGACAGGAAGACCTAGAAGGTGCGCTACCAGAGACTTCCAGAGGACGCTTCATGGCGCACCTGCAATCGCTCTCGCCGCTGTCTCCACATGGGGTCTTCCCGGCTCAATTCATCGAGTTCAGCCAGGGCTGCATCTCGATCGCCCATGCGCTCCAAACAAATCGACATACCGATACGAGCCAGTGATCGTTCTTCAGCGGTCGCCTCGTCCAAAGCCACACGCTGGTACGAGGCATAGGCAGCCGCCTGGTCTCCTCGAGCCAACTGCTCACGACCCAGGGTCAACAAAGCCTTGTTGGCCTGATCTACATGGGTGTCCGCCACTCTTTCCCACAATTTCTGTGCCCATTGGGGGCGGTCCTGTGCACTGGCGAGGTCGGCGGCTTTCATCAACCAGCCTGCGGAATCCGGATGCGTGGGGTCCTCATCGTGAGCCACCTCAAGCATCCGTGCTGCGCGTACCGGTTGGTTCAATCCACGCTCAAAAAGCCCTGCAAGCTCTACCCGAGCAATCGCAGCTGATTTCTTTCCGCTCTCGCGATGAACGGCGAGGCGATAGAGCCTCATGGCCTCATCCAAATCCGCATCCTCCAACCATGCAGATCGAGCGTCCAGCAGGATTGTTTCCGAGTGATTCAGAGCTCTGTTAGCCATGACAGATCCCATCACAATGAGCGGAAGGGCCATAATTGGGGCCAATCTCCAGCCGAGACTACGGATCAGTGGCCACGCACGTAGGGTACGTGGATTCGCTCTTCTTGTGTGCACCCCCGCAGGTTATTCCGTCGGACCCCTGTTAGGCAAGCTCGACCGTCCATCTCGCACCAGCGAAACATAGGCATCGACGAGCTCCGAGGCTTCCTTTTCATCACGGGTAGCTGCCACAAATTCAGTGCTGATCAGGCAACTGTCATGGGGGGGGAGCGAGAGGGTCTGGGCCGCCATGATGACCTGGTCCAGATCGACTTCTCCCTCGCCAAGCGGCATCCATTCATACTTGTGCATTCCCCATACGAAGAACTTCTCTCCAACCCTCTGAAGTGGCTCCGGATGAAACCGGCTCCAGGAGGACACATACCGGACATCTTTGAGATGGTAGGCCAGGATTCTTCCCCCCCACGCCGCCACCATCCGAGCAAAGTCCATTGCGCCTAATCGGTCCCCTTCTGTGGCCACGAATCGATTGGCCGGATCCTCGATAAAGCCCGCAAACTCCCAGCCCGTGGACCGAAAGCCGCGACAACAATGGTGAATGTCATGCAGGTCACCCAGATATTGGCCGTGATGAATTTCCATACCCAGAACCACACGAGCGCCGGTTTCCAAAGACCGCTGTCTCGTGTGTGCCTCCCAGGCCAGAAGGGTCTGAAGACTCTCGTCTCTGAGACGCGCACGAATGTCTTGCCAGCGCCCCTCAAGCGCACGTGCTCTCGCAACAAGATCCCCTCCGAGTACCCGCAACAACAGCGTTCGATCCGGCGCCGCTTCTGCCAACTCATAGGCCGCGTCGATGACGCGAAACCCGACCTCCAAATCCTGGGGATGGCACGCTCCGAGGTATGCGCTGGCCGCAGCTACAGGCACTCCGTGCAGCTTGGACAACGAAACGGCGCGTTTTACGCTCCCGGGATCCAGAAGATCGAAATCGGAGTTGTGGTGCGCCAGCGCCCAAACCCCCCCTGGATCCGAATCGGCATCACGACGGGATCGCAAATCCACCACGACATCGAAAGAGGCACTTTCTCGTTTTGCAGCGGCCAGCCGAAACACCTCATCAAGAGGCCTCTCCGCAATGATCATCGAGTTCAAAGCCAAGGCAACCGGATGGGTCTGGCGCTCGGCGACCGCAAGCTTGTCCACCTTGCCAGATGCAGACGTAGGGAGCTCATCCCAAAACTCCACACGACGGGGAACCATGGGTGTTGGTAGCCGCTGTCGACAGCGGCTGAGAAGCTCTTCTTTGGTCAGGTCATAGCCAGGCCTACGCACCACAACAGCTCGTGGGATTTCCCCATGAAGTCGATCCGATCCCGGAACCACAGCCACTCGTGAAACTTCTTCAAATCCCGAAATTACCCGCTCAATTTCAAGCAGATAGACCTTCACGCCACCCACCTTGATCATTTCTTCCTTTCGGCCCATAAACCGCAGGAAACCTTCTTTTTCCTGTCGAACGAGATCACCGGTGTGATACCAACCATCCACAAAACTCGCAGCCGTCTCCTCAGGTCTTCCCCGGTAGCCGCTAACAACCGCTGGGCCTCGTATTCGGAGCTCTCCCACGCGGCTTACCGGGTCCGGATCGACGACTTCAGCCTCGTAGTGAGCCACTGGCCGTCCCAACATTTCCAGGGGCCGATCGGCTTCCCAGCAAGGAACATGCAACACCACTCCGGTAGATTCCGTACATCCCCAAATTGGGAGAAAATCACAGTCCAAGGTGGCTTCAGCCCGTCGAACCAGGTCTGGTGAGACCACGGCTCCCCCACACTCAGCCACCCTCAAGGTCGACTCGTGAACCTCTTGTCCAAGCTGTGAGAGCAACAGCTCATACGCGCTGGGAATCGCAAAAAGCCAGGTCACTCCGTGCTCTTGAATCGCTCGAAGAACACTCTTGGGCCTCAGTGTCTCCACAAGGATCGAACGCGCTCCAAGGGCCAACGGTCTCGCGAAGTGCTCGTGAGGATGCGCAAAGGGTGCAAAGAGACAACTAAATCGATCTTCCCGGGTGAACGGGAACGTCTCCAATGTGGCGCGGGTATTCCACTGGACTTGCGCATGTGTGGTCAACGCGCCTTTGGGCAGTCCTGTACTCCCACTGGTGAAGTTGAGATAGCACACCTTCTCCGGATCCTCGGAAGGCCCCGGCCCGCTACCGGCACCATCGAGTATCTCTTCCAGGCTCGTGTACCCCACAGAGGGCTTTGAGCGAATCACACGGGCGGGATCACCCAGGCCCCGAGCGAGCTTCTCCGCCACCACATCCAGCCCCTCTGGCACCCAGGCGATCTGCACCCCCTCGCCGAGAATCCGGTTCAAACGATCCGCGTCCGCCCGACCATCCAACGGCGTAAAAATACCACCAGCCCTCGCTGCAGCCAGAAAGAACAACGGAAGCTCCATGGTCCGCCGAGGAAACGCCAATACCAGCCCACCGGGCCTCAGACCCCGGTCCAACAGCTCTCCTGCTAGACGGTCTACGGAAACCTCCAACTCCGCCCAGCTCATCGTCCCGGTGGAGTCCACGAGAGCGAGGTCCCCAGGTATGGTCTGGGCATGATGTGCGACCACCGAATCAAGCGTCCGCTCATGCAGGGTTTCGAGCAATGCGTCGTCCTTCATCCGGTGTGTCGCCTCCAGCGCTCATCACGAGCGTAGTCGATGAACAACGGATGGTCATCGACCCCTGCTCGCATTCGACAGTGCGCCAACCACAAACCGTAGTCCGATGGGTGCGAGCGAAGGAAGGGCTCTACCGCTTGTTTCAAGCAGATCTCCAGCAGCTCCCGGGGCGAGCGTTTCTCCGGAAAAACAGGGGGTCGAAACGTGCAGACATTCCGACCGTTAGCCGGGCTGTGACACAGCGCAGGAACCAGCGCCGCACCCGTAGAACAAGCCAGCTTGTAGGGACCGGGATTGAGCAGAGCCTCACGGCCCAGGAATTCCACCTTCTCAAAACGACGCCCGATCCGGCCTTCCAAGGCGATGCCCACCAGCTCGTTGTTCTCCAGGCACCGATAGAGATGCCGAACCGACGTATCCATCGTCACAAATTGAGCCGGAAGCGAATCTTCACTGCGCTCACGAGCCTCGCGGGCAGCTACCGCCAATCGACTTCGGCGCATCAGGCTGGGGTTCGCTGCAGCCAACTCCGGTGGAGGCACCCCCCGGGCTGCATACTGAGTGTAGGGAAATCCTGAGAGAGAAAGGC
>JAYZDK010000146.1:0-8629 GCA_036337845.1 Myxococcota bacterium
TGGGGCGACAGGAGTCTTTTTCACGATTCCTCCTGGGCAGTCCGCTCCGAAAGGGGCTCTGGAAGCGATTGATTCAATCGGGGAAACCAACTGTACGCCCTCGTTGTTACGTCAGCGTTTGGAGGGTCGTCACGTGAAGAGCCCGCCTCGGTTGATCCTGCTGGCGGATGGCAGTGTGCTGTCATCGCACACAGGCTCGGTTCTCTGTAGGCTGCCGGAAGAGGACCCGGCGGTGGCTTGGAGCTCCCGGACGGAGTTGGGGGCAAAAGAGTCTGAGGATTGCCTGGATATTCTCGAATTAATGCCATCAAAGCTGGTTTCCCGCCGCTGACTCCTTCTCGCCCAAGCCTTGCGAATGTGCTTGTAAACCCATAAAAGGCGATGGAATTTGGGTAGATCATGCGGATTGAGTTGGCAAACGTGCCCCCCCAGGGGCACCTCGAAGAAGTCGGCATGCGCTCTCGCTGGGCGCTTGATGCGGCAGAGCGGGCCTTGGGCGGGAAGCTCAAGGATATTGCTGGAGAACTCAACGTGGTGGTGCGTGGAGACTCCGCTTTGGTTCGTGGTGAGTTGCGGACATTTGTAGAGCGCGACTGCGACCGGTGTGGCGCGCCTGTGCACCTCACGATAGAAGGGCGCGTTGAGCTTGAATACCGTCCGGAATTCTTGGAGGATGAAGGGGTTCGGGAGCTTTCTTCATCGGACATGGCACTTGGCTTCTATCAGAATGGATGCCTGGATTTGTCCGATGCGGTCTGTGACCATATCGCCTTGCTTCTTCCGCTTCAGATCTTCTGTGACCAGCCAAACGTCGAGTCTCTCGAGGTTGGCTGCACTCAGGAAGCACTGAAAACTCCGGATGCAGTAAACATCGATCCGAGGTTTGCTGCGCTTCAATCCCTCAAACTGGATTAGGGAGAGAGAGAAATGGCTGTACCCAAGAAAAAGACCGCCAAGCGGCGGCGTAACATGCGCCGAGCGCATGATTCCTTGAAGTACACGGCTGCAGTGGAAGTCTGTGAGTCATGCGGTGAGTTGCATTTGCGTCACCATGCATGCACGCAGTGCGGAACCTATCGCGGACGCCAACTTCTTCCGGCTTCCGAGTAAACTGCAGTACGGAGATTACGACGTGGACCACGAAAAGATTTCGACCAAGCTCAACGGAATCATTGCCGAGTCACTGGGTGTAAGCGCAGACGAGATTGAGGTCTCTTCTTCCTTCATCGAGGACCTGGGCGCGGATTCTCTGGATATTGTGGAGTTGGTAATGGCAATCGAGAAGGAATTCTCGATTGAGATTCCGGACGAGGATGCGGAGAAGATTGCGACTGTTCAGGACGCGGTCTTCTACGTCGGCAACCACCTGGCCTAAACGCGAAAGAGCGCCCGCTGATGTCACGCCGTGTCGTGGTGACAGGACTGGGAGCTGTCTCTCCTTGTGGCAACAATGCGCCTGACACATGGGATTCCATGGTGGAGGGGCGGTCCGGCGCAGGATTGATCTCGCGTTTTGAGTGTTCGGACTGGCCGGTTCGGATTGCGGCTGAGGTGAAAGACTTCGACCCGGTGCCACTGTTGGGTCGTAAAGACGCGCGGCGAATGGACCGGTTCACTCAGTTTGCTGTGGTGGCCTCAGAGGAGGCGGTGGCGAACTCCGGTTTGGACTTGGATGCAACGGATCGAGATCGCGTTGCCGTCTATATCGGTACCGGCATTGGCGGAATCCAGGAGACGCTAACGGGCTATGACGGCTTGTTGGAGCGAGGACCCAAGGGGGTTTCGGCGTTCTATGTGCCTCGTCTGTTGACGAATATGGCGGGGGGAATGGTGGCACTTCGTCTCGGGGCCAGAGGGCCCAATGTGTGTGTCTCGACTGCTTGCGCCACAGGTACGCACTCTATTGGTGAGGCTTGGAAATGCATTCGCTATGGTGAGGCCGACGTGGCCATCAGCGGGGGTTCGGAAGCGTGCATTGTCCCGGTGGGAGTCTCGGGTTTCATGGTGATCAAGGCCTTGTCGACTCGGAACTCCGACCCTGCTGCGGCTTCTCGGCCCTTTGATGGGGAGCGAGATGGGTTCGTGTTGGGAGAAGGCGCTGGCGTACTGGTGATGGAATCGCTCGAGCATGCCCAGGCTCGTGGCGCGGAGATTTTGGCTGAAGTACTTGGCTATGGGTTGTCCTGTGATGCACACCATCTCACAGCACCTGGGGGGGGCGGAGCGGAGCGCTGCATGACCATGGCCCTGCAGTCTGCGAATACCAACCTCGATGCGGTGGACTACCTCAACGCGCACGGGACTTCTACGCCGCAGAATGATGCGAACGAGACGCGGGCGATTCATCATGTGTTTGGCGATCACGCGAAAAACCTGATGGTTTCTTCGACAAAATCTGTGACGGGCCATCTGTTGGGTGCGGCGGGTGGAATAGAGGCTTTGGCGACTGTGGAGGCCATTCGGAACCAGATTGTGCCTCCAACAGTGAACTGGGAGAATCGAGATCCCGAGTGCGACTTGGATTACGTTCCAGGCGCGGCTAGGCAGACAAGGGTAGATGTGGCTCTCTCCAATTCCTTTGGATTTGGTGGAACCAACGCTTCATTGGTATTCGGACGTTTCAAGGAGTGAAGAGATGCGGTTGATCATTGGCAGCGACCATGCAGGATTGGAGTTGAAGAACAAGCTCCTGGAGCACCTCGGAGGCATGTCCTATGAGGTGAAGGATGTGGGGACCCACACCAGCGAGTCCACCGACTACCCCGATTATGCGGCGCAGGTCGCATCCGCGGTTTCTGCTGGAGAGGCGGATTTGGGGGTTCTGGTGTGTGGAACGGGCCAAGGTATGGCCATTACCGCAAACAAGGTGGCGGGTGTGAGGGCAGCGGTATGTGCAGATACCTTCACGGCACACTCTACAAGAGAACACAATGACGCCAACGTGCTCTGCTTGGGGGACCGGGTCGTGGGTTCGGGGCTCGCCTGTGAGATTGTGGACGCGTTTCTGTCCGCAGAGTTTGAGGGCGGGCGGCATGCTCGGCGCATCGGCAAGATCACGGCACTTGAACAGGGGGAGCAGAAGTGAGCGGTTTACAACAACAAGATCCCGAGGTCTACGCGGCGATTCAGGCGGAAGCTCTTCGTCAGGAGGAGGACCTGGAGCTCATCGCGTCCGAGAACTACGTTTCTCCCGCTGTGCTCGAGGCGCTCGGTACCTCTCTGACCAACAAGTATGCGGAAGGGCTTCCCGGTCGCCGGTATTACGGAGGCTGTGAGCACGTAGACGACGTGGAGCGCCTGGCTCGTCAGAGGGCCAAAGAACCGTTCAACTCCGATGGGGCGAATGTGCAGCCTCACTCCGGGGCTACGGCCAATGCGGCCGTGTACCTGTGTGCAATCAACGCCGGGGATACCGTGCTGGGGCTGGACCTCACCCATGGGGGGCATCTCACGCATGGCTCGCCGGTCAACTTTTCAGGGAAGCTCTACAACGCCGTACATTACGGTCTGGACCCGAAGACGGGTCGGTTGGACATGAACCTCATTCGAGATTTGGCTCTGCAACATCGCCCCAAGATGATTGTTGCAGGAGCGAGCGCTTATCCGCGGGTCTGGGACTTCGAGGCCTTCCGGTCGGTGGCGGATGAAGTGGGGGCCGTTTTGTTTGCGGATATCGCCCACGTGGCGGGTCTTGTGGTCACCGGACATCACCCGAGCCCGTTTCCTCATTGTGACTATGTGTCTACCACCACCCACAAGACCTTGAGGGGACCTCGTGGTGGCCTGGTGATGGGACGTCGTGAGCATATGAGGGCGCTGAACTCCTCGGTGTTTCCGGGGACTCAAGGCGGTCCGCTTTGCCACGTGATTGCTGCGAAGGCCGTGGCCTTTGGCGAGGCACTGAAGCCGGAGTTCAAGACCTATTCTCAAAGTGTGATCGACAATGCGCAGGCCATGGCGGGTCGTCTGATTGAGCGCGGCATTGACCTGGTGACTGGCGGAACGGACAACCACCTGATGCTGCTCGACCTCCGACAAGGAGAGTTGTCGGGCAAGGATGCCGAAGAGGCCCTCGGTCGCGTGGGTATTACCGTCAACAAAAACACCGTACCTGGAGAGACGCGGCCTCCTATGGTCACCTCTGGAATACGCATTGGAACTCCCGCTATGACCACGAGAGGGTGTAGCGCTGAAGATGCCATTCGTGTGGCGGATTGGATTGCAGATGTCATCGAGGCGCCCGAGAGCTCCACGGTCTCCGAACGGGTGGGTGCGGAGGTGGCCGATTGGTGCAGCCGTCATCCCGTCTATGGAAAATCGGTAGGCGTGTGAACTGTCCCTACTGCAATCACGACTCCACCCGGGTCCTGGATTCCAGGGATGCGGGCAACTCCATTCGCAGGCGGCGGGTGTGCGAGTCCTGTGAGAAGCGTTTCACGACCCATGAGCGATTGGAGCAGCGACTGCCCCAGGTGGTGAAAAAGGATGGGACTCGACAGGCCTTCGATCGAGAGAAGCTCCGATTTGGGTTCATGCTGGCCTGTCGGAAGAGACCGGTTGAAACCGAAGCGTTGGAGTCGGCTGCCGATCGGCTGGTCCAGAAGGTGGTTTCGGAGTCTGATCGCGAGGTGAGCTCGGAACGCTTGGGAGACCTTGTGTTGGAGGCCTTACTCGATCTGGATCGGGTTGCGTATCTACGGTTTGCGTCGGTCTACCAGGAACTGGCCTCTCCGGAGGAATTTCTGGAGATTCTCAATCCGCTGATTGGAGACCGCAAGTGACCGACCAGGGCTGGATGCAGCAATGCATCGACCTGGCCCGATGTGCACAGGGACGGACTGCCCCCAATCCGATGGTCGGAGCACTGGTGGTGCTTGATGGTGTGGTGCTTGCCGAGGGGTTTCATCGGGAGGCCGGTGATCTGCATGCGGAGTGCATGGTGTTGGAAGGCTTGGAGGGAGACCTCTCCAAAGCCACGATGTATGTAAATCTCGAACCCTGCTGTCATGTGGGTCGCACCGGCCCGTGCACGGATGCCATTCTGAGCGCGGGGGTCGGCCGGGTTGTTGTCGGGATGGTGGACCCCAACCCACTGGTGCACGGAAAGGGCATTGCCCAGCTCCAAGAGGCCGGTGTCGAACTGCAAGTAGGAGTGCTGCAGGAGGCCTGTGAAGAACTCAACGCGGGCTATTCCAGTACGTTTTTGAAGGCACGCCCACAGGTTTGGCTCAAGGCTGCAGCAACGCTGGATGGTGCGATCGCAGATGCCAATGGAGCCTCGAAGTGGATTACGGGAGAGCTTGCCCGTGAGCATGTTCACCAGCTCAGAAATCGGATGGACGCGGTGCTGGTGGGCTCGGGTACGCTGCTCGCGGATGACCCGGCCTTGACCACCCGCGTTTCAGGTGGGCGGGACGCGCTGCGCGTGGTCTTGGATACCAACCTGTGTTGCCCGGAGTCCGCTCGTTTGTTCGAAGCGGAGCAGCCTCCGCTCATCTATTGTGCCGTGGATGCCGAACAGCGGGAACTCCCTGCCACCGTGATTCGGGTGTCCCGCAGTAATGCAGGCCTGGATCTGGGCGCTGTATTGGCCGATCTGGCGTCCCGCGGCGTGCACAACCTCCTGGTGGAGGGTGGGGGGCAGCTACATCGCTCGTTCCTAGATGCCGGTTTGGCGGATCGGCTCTTGTTGTTTTTGGCTCCCAAGTTGCTTCCGGGCGGCAAGTCTTTTGTGGGAGGTGCTCCGCTCGGGTTGGATGAGGCGCCCTCATTCGACCTGGTCAATACGCTGCAGTTGGGGCCGGATTTGCTGTTGGAATACAGGCTGGAGGGTTGAATGTTTACGGGAATCGTTGGCGAGATGGGGGAGATTGTTGAGCTGGGTCCGCGGGACGATGGACTGTGGATGGAGATCTCCACGTCCTGGAAGGACCCGGATTTCCAGATTGGAGAGTCGATTGCAGTCGATGGGGTCTGTTTGACCGTGGAACGATTCTCGGCCTCCAACTTCTGGGTGACTTGTGGAGCGGAAACACTGGCTTGTACGAACCTGGATGAGAGGACACCGGGTCGCAAGGTCAACCTGGAGCGAGCGCTTGCAGCCGGCGATCGTTTGGGGGGGCACATCGTTTCTGGACATGTCGATGGCGTAGGGCGCGTGGTCTCCAGTCGCCAGGAAGGTGAATCTACAGTGATCTGGATGGAGGCGCCGACTGGCTTGGCCCGATATATAGCGCGCAAGGGCTCCATCTGTGTAGATGGGGTGTCCTTGACGGTCAACGAGGTTGATGGCGCTCGGTTCCGGGTCAATATTGTGCCGCACACGCTGGAGGTTACCCACGTGGGTCGGTATGACGAGGGCACTCGGGTCAACCTGGAGGTTGACCTGGTTGCTCGGTACCTGGAGCGATTGTTGAGCGCTCGCGAGGAGAATCGATGAGCTTTGTCCCAATGGAAACCGACCCACTTGTCCGGGTGGAAGCAGCGCTGGAGGATATCCGCGCAGGCAAGATAGTGATTTTGGTGGATGATGAGGATCGCGAAAACGAAGGCGACCTCACCATGGCGGCCGAAATGGTCACGCCAGAGGCGATCAACTTCATGGCTGTGCATGGTCGAGGCCTGATTTGTCTCACCATGACCGAAGAACGCGTGGAGAAGCTGGGTCTTGGCATGATGGCTACCCAGAACCAGAGCCCCTACCAGACCGCCTTTACGGTTTCGATTGAAGCGCGCGAGGGGGTGACCACAGGGATTTCTGCAGCCGACCGTGCCCTGACCTGCCAGGTGGCGATTGACCCCTCCAAGGGGCGCCAGGACATTGTGACGCCCGGGCATGTGTTTCCGCTGAAAGCTCGGAATGGTGGCGTGCTTGTGCGCACGGGACAGACTGAGGGCTCGGTTGACCTGGCTCGCATGGCGGGCCTCAACCCCTCTGGGGTGATCTGCGAGATTATGAAAGATGACGGCACAATGGCTCGGCTGCCGGATCTAAAGGTCTTCGCCGAGGAGCACCAGCTGCGGATCGTGACGGTGGCCGACATTATCCAATGGCGGCTGCGCAACGAGTGCCTGGTGGAGTCTCAGCTCAGTGCGCGTCTGCCAGTGCCCGGCCTGGGAGAGTTCCGCTGCCGGGTCTACAAGTCGCTTACCGATGACGGATTGCATCTGGCCCTGTGGCGGGGAGAGCTTGGCGAAGCCCCCACACTGGTGCGCGTGCAGTCCTCGGACCCAGTGGGCGATGTCTTTCGGGCTGAGAGCTCAGACGCCTCCGCACAGATAGAGACGGCGCTTCGCCATATCTCCAGAGAAGGTGGGGTTCTGCTCTATATGCACTTGTATGGTGGACGCAGTGCGGAGTCCCTGCTGTCGACACTCAGGGCGCACCTGCTGCCCGATGATGAGGCCACGATTCCTCCCGGCGATACCCCTCGAACCCCACCGACCGATACACTCCGGCAGTTTGGGACCGGAGCTCAGATTTTGCTCCACCTGGGATTGCGCCAGCTTCGGCTACTGACGAACAGTCCTCGCAAGATTGCAGGCCTGGAGGGTTATGGGCTGGAGATTGTGGAGCGAGTGCCCATTGAGGTGGAAGCCACCCAGGCCAACCGCGACTTGATTGCAGCCAAGATTGAAGAGCAGGGACACCTGCTTGAACTCCCTCGCAAGTAGCGCGTGTAAGGAGGAACAGACATGCGTGAGATGAAGGGCAGTCCGGATGATGTGGGAGGTCGGTTTGCGATCGTGGTCTCACAGTTCAATGAGACCATCACTCATGCGCTCTTGGACGGTGCGGTGGAAACCTTGCGGCGTCATGGGGTGTCGATTGAGGACCGGGTGACGGGATTCTGGGTGCCCGGTGCATTTGAGGTTCCACTGGCTTGTAAGCGTGCGGCAGAGAGTGGACGGTTTGAGGCGGTAATTGCGCTTTCCTGTGTGATTCGAGGGGGCACGCCTCATTTCGATTATGTCTGTGATGCGGTCACTTCTGGGGTGAGCCGGGTGTCGCTGGATACGGGGATTCCGGTGACCTTTGGGGTGCTTACCTGCGATACGGTGGAGTCCGCTCTAGAGCGCACTCGGGGGCTTGATGTACCTGCACAACACCATGTGGGGGCAGGTGAGTCGGATGCCGCAACCCATGCGAACAAGGGCTCCGAGGCGGCGTTGGCGGCTCTCGAAATGGTGTCTTTGGGGCGAGCGTTGGAGGCCTGATGGGAAGTCGTCGTCGAGCCAGAGAGCACGTGCTTCAGGCGCTGTATACCGCGGATATGGGCCAGCAAGATCTCAAGGGAGCACTCAATGCTCTGTGGGACTCCCTGATGGATGACACCGATGGTGCATTTGGGGGTCGGGCAGCGGATACCGAGGAAGTGGATTTCGCTCGCCAGATGGCCCAAGGTGTAGAGGAACGTCGGGAGGAACTCGACGCCCTGATTGAAGAGAGCTCAACGAACTGGCGTGTGGACCGGATGTCGTTTGTAGACCGGAACATCTTGCGCATGGGGGTGTTTGAGCTGCTTCATATCGAGGATATTCCGCCCAACGTGACCTTGAACGAGGCGGTAGAGCTGGCCAAGCGTTTTGGCACGATAGACTCCAAGGCGTTCGTTAACGGCATCTTGGA
>JAYZDK010000147.1:0-7502 GCA_036337845.1 Myxococcota bacterium
CCAAAGAATCAAGGGCACAGCAGTGACCTCCTCAAAGGGGACCAGGTCATGGAATTGGCGCCGATGTTGACCAAAGCCTTCTCCATGGTCGCCCAGAATCACAACAAGGGCATTGTCCAGGCGTCCTCGCTCCTCCAGCCCTTCTATCAGAGTGCCAAAAGCATCATCCACTGCAACCAGCGCCTCAAGTTGGTCGTCCTCCGGGACTCCACTGGGAATCTGCCCGGGAGCCAAGAACGGGTCGTGCGTGGTGGAGGTCAGCATGGTTACGAACACCGGCGCCTCCCCAACGGTATCCAGCCAGTCCAGGGTACCTTCCACCAAAGCCCGCTCATCCATGCCCCAGTAGCCCGCCTCCTCGTACCCAAGTTCCGCCAGATCTTCGCGCATCAACGAAGCGTGGAACCCAAGGTTCTTCGTAAGAGTCGGTCGGTTTTCGAACAGTCCCAAAGCCGTCTGCGCATACAACGTGCTGTATCCGAGCTCCCCAAGCAACTCAGGCGCACAACGCAGCGGACCCAGCCCCCCAGGGCTGGCCTCAACCACCAGCATTTTAGGACGCGGCCAAAATCCACAGAGCATTGAAGTCAGCGCTTTGGAGGTGTGACTGATGGTGGTATAGGCCGACTTGAACGCTACCCCTTCGTGAGCCATGCGGCTCAGATGCCGGAGCCGATCGGAAGCCGAATCGCGCGGCGGTAGACGGGAAGCCGACACCGATTCCAAGACAAATACGAACACGTCCATGCGTTCCCCACCCTCTCCGACTTGGGGCGGGAGATAGACACGCTCCCCCACCTCCTGGCCTTCCAAAAGCTCAGAAAAACTGCGGTCCTGACCGTTTGCCCCCAACGCATCGGTCCAAAGACTGGGCGATATCTTCAAACTTTCATTTTGCTCGGCCAACCTCGGCAAGGCCAGCCCTACGAGCAGTACAATCACGGAGAAGACAGGCGCAATAGACCTCCGGGGCACCCTTTCCGCCACCCACGCGCCGGCGGTTGCCCAAAGCAATATCAACGCCAGGCGCACCACCAGATCTGAGCCGAGGAGATGAAACTGCAAGAGCGTTTTCAACATCAACAGATGCTGCAATCCATACAAGAACATCTCAATCGTCAACGGCGAACCGGTGGTCATGTAGTAGTGGTTCTCCAGAGTGGCCACGATGTAGAACAACAGGTGACTGTTGATGAAGCCCCACTTCCAGACATTTCGGATCCAGGCGCCACGCAAGGGAGCCATACAGAGCCATAGCCCCTCAAAGACCAACACAGGTGAGAACCCGACTAGCAGACAAACCGCCTTGGATACCGCTGAGGGATCCTGCTCCAATACCCAGCAGGCCTGCACGAGCTTTTCCCATTGCTGTGACACACACACCAATCCCAGGAAGACACCGTGGACAACGCAAGCCACCGCCCTTCCCTGCGTGGTGCTCAGCAAGTCGGTTCCATGCAGGTAAGGTCACGCCCAACAGATACCCGAACCATACAGCCCTGTGTCATAGCGATCTTGGTGACTCCGAATCCTTTTGAAGCCGTTTGAGGGCACGCATGACTTTCAAGTAGGTCCAGGGGCCATCGGGCTGCACTTGACGCGCCATGTTCCTGTCCACACCCAACTCCTGGCACATCCTCATGGTCCAACGCACGCGACCTCGTCCCGCGGGAAAACGCAAATTCAGCGTGACCCGGTCATGCTCGTCCAGCCCATCCACCAGCAACAACACACTGTCATCCCCTGCACCCTGACACACGGCCGTTCGAAGCCCGCGCTCGGAACGTTCCCGAATCAGCGATTGCAGGAGCCTCATGACACCAGGACGGCGATGCAGGAGCGTGGGGCCATCAATGATCAACGCTTCTGCGCTCTGCAACTCCTCAGGCCAGCGTCGCCGACGGACCGCCGCAACGGCCGCGGCTTGAAGGTTGGCTCCTCTCAATAGTGTCGCCTTGGGTCCCAACACTCGGCGCGCAACACTCGTCTTGCCCACCCCTGGCAGCCCCAACACCAGAAGAAAAGTTCGCTCGGTCAGCAGATTCGGAAGAGGCCGGCGCCCTAGATACTCGCTGCTCGTCCCCATAAGGAGTGCCGCGCAATCACGATTCCAACGTCCGCTCCCAGCGCCCATCGTTCTTCCCGGTCGTGCCTATACACGACTGGTCAGCCCAGTGAACTCTTCACCAAGCACCCAGCCAGACTCTGTTCTACCATCGCTTGGCTGCCCGTTCCCGAATGAATCCAGCAATCTTTCCCACGGGTGTCCCTGGTGGAAAGACCTCCGACACCCCGGCAGCCTTCAACGCTGCAGCATCAGCCGGGGGAATGATGCCGCCCGCGATGACCAGAACATCCGTCAACTCTCGCTCCTTGAGCGCTCGAACAATCTCGGGCAACAGTCGATTGTGCGCGCCCGACAAGATGGAAATCCCGACGGCATGAACATCTTCCTGCAAAGCTGCCTCGGCAATCTCCTCAGGTGTGCGATGCAGGCCCGTATACACCACCTCAAACCCTGCATCTCGCAGGCCTCGAGCAACCACCTTGGCGCCCCGGTCATGCCCATCGAGGCCTGGTTTCGCCACGAGCACACGCAGTCGTTGCGCCTCACTCATCCGAGGAGACTCTTCGCAATGACCAACCTCTGAATCTCCGAGGTGCCCTCGTACAGAGTCGTGATCCGTGCATCTCGGTACAAGCGTTCCACCTCGTACTCCTTGGAGTACCCATAGCCTCCATGAATCTGTAGCGCCCGGTCCGCGCAGAAATTCGCCGTTTCAGATGCATACAGCTTCGCCATAGAACACTCGCGACTCGCCCTCTCTCCTTGGGACTTCAGCACCGCAGCCCGATGGGTCAAGAGCCTGGCAGCATCCAGCCGCGTCCCCATATCTGCGATCATCCACTGAATGGCTTGTTTGCTTGCAATCGGCTTTCCGAAAGCCTTGCGCTCGTTCGCATAGGCCACCGCAAGGTCCAATGCCCGCTGCGCAATACCCAGCGCCTGCGCTGCAATTCCAATACGGCCCCCATCGAGCGTACCCATGGCCACCTTGAACCCTTCCCGTTCCGTTCCCAGCAGGTTGGATCGAGGCACTTCCAAGTCGTCAAACACCAACTCGGAGGTTCCCGAACAGGCAATCCCAAGCTTCTCTTCTACCTTACCCACCGAATACCCAGGCCAGTCACTCTCCAGAATAAACGCACACACGCCTCGATGACGTTCCTCCGGAGCGAGGTTTGCATAGGCCACGCACACATCCGCCTGGGGACCGTTGGTGATCCACATCTTGGTGCCGTTGAGGACATACGTGTCGTCATCCTTGCGGGTAATCTTCGTGGATTGAGCACCTGCATCAGAACCCGCACCTGGCTCGGTCAAGGCATAGCATCCGAGCTTCTCACCGCTCGCCAACAACGGAAGGTACTTCTCCTTCTGGGCCTCTGATCCAAAGTTGAGGATAGGCCAACTCACTAGAGAGTTGTTCACGGACATGATGACCCCAACGCCCGCATCCGCGTAGCAGATCTCCTCCAGCGCTACGACATAATCCAGGATGGACAACCCGGTTCCGCCGTATTGCTCCGGCACAAACATGCCCATAAAGCCGAGCTCTGCGAGCTGGGCCACAAGCGCCTCCGGGAACGCATGAGTCCGATCACGTTCGGCGGCACCAGGCAGAATCTCGCTACGCGCAAAATCCCGAGCAAGCTCACGAATCTGTTGGGTATCTTCGGGTAAATCGAACACAAGTTCTCCTATCGACCCGGAAACTTCGCGGGACGTTTCTCCAGAAAGGCACTCATCCCTTCTGTCTGATCCTCAGTCTCAAAGCAGGCGCCAAAGAGGGAGCGCTCCAGCAGCATCCCCTCGGAAGCGCGAATCTCTCGGCATTCATTAAAAATGTGCTTACAGGCCGACACCGCTGTGGGGCTGTTCGCTCCTATCTGTTCAGCAAGGGCGATAGCGGCCTCAACGACATCGCCTTCGACCACCCTCAAAGCCAAGCCCATCTCAACGGCCTCGTCTGCCTTGATGGTACGCCCGGTGTAACAGAGCTCTCTCGCACGCTGAATACCGACTCGCCTTACCAGCCTCTGCGTACCACCAAACCCTGGAATGACTCCGAGCTTGACCTCAGGCTGTCCAAATACTGCCGAGGACGAGGCCAGGATGATGTCACACGCCATGGCAAGCTCACAGCCGCCCCCCAACGCAAAGCCATTGACTGCCGCCACTACCGGCATCGGCAGCGCTTCAATCTGGCTGAATATGTCCTGACCTACTCCCGCGAACTCCGCAGCAACAGAGCTTTCCAAATGTTGCATTTGGGCAATATCTGCCCCGGCCACAAAGGCACGACCCTCACCTGTCACCACGACAGCGCGAACACCATCCATTTGGCCAATCTCTACAACAGCACCACCGATTTCGTGAACCAGCGCAGTATTCAGAGCATTCAGTGGTGGCCGGTTGAGAGTCAGAAGTGCTACCGCACCTTGTTGTTCCAGTCTGAGGTACTCGAATCCCCCGCTCATTTTCCGCTCCCGTAATCATAGAAGCCCCGCCCAGCCTTACGTCCAAGCCAGCCCGCTTCCACATACTTCTTGAGCAAGGGGCAAGGGCGATACTTCGAATCCCCTCCCAACCCCGTGTGAAGCACTTCCATGATGGCCAGGCAAGTATCCAAACCAATGAAGTCAGCCAAAGTCAACGGACCCATAGGAACATTGGTGCCCAGCTTCATGGCGGTGTCGATATCCTCCACGCTACCGATGCTCTCGTAGAGCGCATACACAGCCTCATTGATGTACGGCATCAACACCCGGTTCACGATGAACCCAGGCATGTCTCGGCCTTCAACAGTCGTCTTGCCCATTTTCTGGGCGGCCGCCTCTACCGCTGCATAGGTAGCATCGTCCGTCGCAAGCCCCCGGATCAACTCGACGAGCTTCATCACCGGAACGGGGTTCATGAAATGCACCCCGACGACCTTTTCGGGACGGTCCGTATGCCCAGCAATAGCCGTAATGGAAATCGAAGACGTGTTGGAAGCCAGAATCGTACCGGCCGGCGTCACCCGACTCAACTCCTCAAATATTCCAAATTTCAAGGCTTCGTTTTCGGTGGCCGCCTCCACCACGAGCCCAGCCGCCGAATGCGCTTCCAGCCCTGTGGAAAGTTGAAGGCGCCCCAGTGCCGCTGCCGCGTCATCTTCAGAGATTTTCTCCTTACTCACCATCCGGCCCATGTTCTTCTCAATGACCGCCAAACCCTTGTCCAAGGCAGCCTGCGAAATATCCGTCATCACCACCTGGTAGCCAGCTAGAGAGGCCACATGGGCAATTCCATTCCCCATCTGTCCGGCACCCACAACGCCTATGGTCTCAATCGACACGCCTCTTCTCCTTGAAATTCGTGAAACACTGTCAGGGCAGCGACTCTAACCGTCGAACCCCTATGAAGCACCCTCTCTGGCTCATCCCCTGCCCGGACCATCCGTCCATGGCTTCCTGGCTCCAGGAAACAAGACGTGAATTGGCTTCCGATCAAGGGTTGCGCTGCTTGGCAGTGCCAGAAGGCGCCACCCGCCTCACGCTGTTGGCTGCCATTTCCAACAATCACCCAGGTGAAGTACTGGCAGTTCGCCTGACGGGGTGTGTCGATGCTCCAGACGTCGTTCGCGCCATCGGATTTGCCCTGAAACTACCTCTTCCAGGAGAAGCCACACGAGTGGGCAAGGCGCTGGCCACCATGGGAAACATTCTTCTCGTTCTTGAAGGGGCAGACGCGCCTGGAACACTCCAGGTAATCGACAATCTGCGCGGCCTCGCTCCTCACGTTCGAATCCTATTGGGCGCAGAAAATATCCACCATGAAGTCCCCCGGCTGGACCTTTCCAGTGTGTTGGCTCAACTACCTGCTCCCATTGTCGAACAGGCCCCGTCTACCCCGACCGCTATTCAATCCGCGCTGGCCTATGTCCCGGGCGGTGTCGGGATCGACGAATTGCCACTACCCGCTTGGGCTGCGCTGCCAATCGATCCACATACCGTTGCGTTGCGCCCCGAACATCGGCATCGTTTTCTCCAAGAACACCTCAGCGACCCCCAAAGCGCCGCGAGAGTGCTGTTCCCTTATGCATCCACTCATCTCGCGCTGGCCACCGGCGGGCCTCTCCGGCAACTTCCCCGACACCACGAAGTTCTCCTGGCTCGATTCTTGGCGGAACACCTCTCGTGGGCATCGGATGCATGTGCCGCCTCAGCCACCGCCGCTCGTTTACTGGCAATCACTGGGCAAGTCCAAACAGCGTTGAGTCTCGTTCAGGAAACGATGGGGCGACATGAAAACGCAAGCGAGTCCGACCTGGCTCTGCTCCACTGGACCCAAGGAGAACTGTTCTTGAGCTGTGGCCTGCTTGAGGAATCCCAACGTGCATATCAACGAGCCGACACTGGACTGAGGCAAGTTCCGGATTTGCGTCTGACCATGCTCCGCCGCTGTGCCGACGCACTGGCCAACCATGCCCTCTTCGACCCCGCAAACTCACGATACCAACAAGCCAGAGACCTGGCCCGCGAGCTGGATGACCCCCTCATCCATGCCGCTGCCCTACGTGGCTCAGCGGACCTGGCGGTGTACTCCGGAGAAATCAAAACCGCCGACGCACTGTATGAACAAGCCGAACACCTGTTGGGCAATCATCCAAGGTCCCAGGAGGAACAAAGCAATCTAGACTTGGGCAGAGCCACACTGCACCTGGCCCGTGGCGAGCTCCGGGAAGCAGGAAACCGGCTACGACGCGCAGCCAAGAATGCCGAGGAGTCCCCCCAATTGCAGGCAAATATTGCTCAACGGGGCGCGGAACTCCTTCTGCGGCAAGGCCAATACGTGCGTGCCGAAAGCATGATTCGCAACGCCATGCTGGGTTTTCTCCATACCGGACAACAGGCGGCCAGCGCACGATGCCTTCGAGCCCACGGCGACATCCATGCGCTCACTGGCCGGTATCTGGAGGCCGTGGATTGCTACGAGAACTCCATGGCCCAATGTGCACGAACTGGCGAATTCCGAGGGGCGCTCAAGGCACTCAAACACCACCTGGCACTGGAACGTGCCGGAAACGACCTGGCCCAGGTCACGCGGCTCCAGCAGCTACAAGAAGAATTGGAGCAACTGACGAGTCCATACCTGGACGACACTACCGGTCGGTGACACCCTATAGGCATGTTCGGCATCCTAGGAATCGCGATGTTGGGGGCTTGGGGGGCAGAGGACACGGGGCCCCACTGGGTGACCGGAGGCACCGCCGCGCCTGCGGGAGCGTGGCCTTCCATCGCCTCCATTCAGTCTGAGGAGGTCCACCAATGCACGGGAGTACTGGTTGCCCCGACACTCGTACTCACCGCAGGCCACTGCGATGGCCCGCACCTCGACAGCGTATTTGTCGGTGGCACGGATCTCTGGGACTTCTCAACCGGCGAGGTGATTTCTA
>JAYZDK010000148.1:0-25814 GCA_036337845.1 Myxococcota bacterium
CGGAGTCATTGTCGACGCCGTCATTGCAGGCATATGTCGCATTCAAACCACCTTGCTCGGTGGATCCATTGATGCAATCGGGGTCGGTTCCATCCACCCAACCATCGGAGTCGTTGTCCAGGCCATCCCCACATTCGGGCACATGGGTTTCATCGGAATCAAACGCCGTGGCACAGCCTGGGTCCAGGCTGTCCACCAGAGCGTCTCCATCATCATCCGCGCCGTTATTGCAGGTAAAACTGGCCACATAGGTCAACTCTTGGAGGCCCCACGCACAATCCGGGTCTTCTTCATCCACCCAGCCATCCCCATCGGAATCCAATCCATCCACGCAGGTGGGATCAGACACGCCCCCCTCCGCGTTGTCCAGAGCATCCACACAGCCTGAATCCAGCGCATCGATCGCTCCGTCTGCATCATTGTCTACGCTGTCATTGCACTCCGATGTCCCGGTACCCGACTCCGCCACGCCGTCCACGCAGTCTGGGTCAGCCTCGTCAATCCAGCCATCCAGGTCGGTATCCAAGCCGTCGCTACACTGCAGGTTGGAGTCGTCTTCTGATCTGTCCAGCGCATGAACACAGCCGCCCAGGTCGCCGGCATCCACCAGCACATCTTCCGTGCCATCGTCGTTGAGGCCGTTGTTGCAGGCTGAAGGCCCGAATCCAATCTCCACACCCCACTCAGTGCAGTCCGGGTCGGCGTCATCCACCCAGCCATCTCCATCCGAATCGCTACCGTCCTGACAATCCCCCGCGCTGGAGTCATCTTCGTCGTTGTCATAGGCACTGGAACATCCACCGATGTCCGCAGCATCCACCAGGGTGTCCCCATCGTTGTCTACACCATCGGAACACTGGGACGCCTGGTATCCATTCGTCCCTTCTACACCGCCATCGATGCAGTCCGGGTCGGCCTCATCGGTCCACCCGTCGGTGTCGTCGTCCTGCCCATTCTCACACGAGGCGTCCAAAGAGATCTCACTGAGCGTATCCGCAGATCCACAGTCACTGTCCAAACGATCGGTGCTTGTGTCCAAATCATCGTCTCGACCGTTGTTGCAAGGGGCCGCCGAGAAACCAATCTCCTCCCCATAGAGGGCACAGTCCGGGTCTTCGCTGTCCGTCCAACCATCCCCGTCGTTGTCCACAAAGTCCAAGCAGGGCAAATCCAGTTCTTCAAAGCCCTGCCAGGACACAACACAGTCCACGTCGTCCGCGTCTGCATCCCCATCCCCATCATCATCCAGACCGTTGTTGCACACAAAGCCAGTCACGCTGATCTCGACGGAATGCGTCAGGCAATCGAGGTCATCCTGGTCCACCCAACCATCCCCATCATCATCCGAGCCGTTCTCACAGTCTGATACCGAGTCGTCTTCCACTGTATCGGCAGCCACCACACATCCTGGATCGGCAGCATCGATCAGAAAGTCTCCGTCGTTATCCGCACCATCATTGCATTCGGGAGCCGTGGCCGTGTAGTCGAACCCGCTCTCGGTAATGCCGTTGGCACAGTCCGGGTCCGCATCGTCTATCCAACCATCCCCATCGTCATCGATTCCATTGCCATGACAGGTGCCGTCCTGTTCATCATCCACACCTGCATCCAGGCAGGCCGGGTCCGCAGCATCCACCAAGTAGTCGCTGTCGTTATCGACCCCGTCATTACAGGCCGTAGTCCCTAGGCCTGACTCTGAAGATGAGGTGGCACAGTCCGGATCAGCCTCATCCGTCCAGCCATCCCCGTCGTTGTCTCCGCCATCCACACAGGGGACGGCATTCGATTCCAGAGAGTCGTACCCATCGACACAATCCACATCCAAGCTGTCGACAAAGGTGTCGCCATCGTCATCCGAGTTGTTGTTGCACGTGGTTGTCCCAAAGCTCAGCTCTTCAAGGCCCACACCACAGTCAGGGTCCGCATCGTCGACCCAACCATCCCCGTCGTTATCCGTACCGTCCGTACACCCCTCGGACTCGGTTGTGCCATTTCCATCCACACAGGTCGGGTCATCTGAGTCCACGCGGCCATCGTTGTCATCATCCAGCCCGTTGTTGCAGGCCGGCCCTGTGGATGCCACAGGTATCTCTGTACGAGACGGCACATAGGTGCCGGCCTGATAGCAGCCCGGGTCATCGGCATCCGTCCAGCCGTCACCGTCATCGTCTAGCCCATTGGAGCAGTCGTGGGACTCCTCCGACAGATCCGACGGATCCAAGCAGCCGGGGTCATCACCATCCGTGAGCGTATCATTGTCATTGTCCTGACCATCGGAGCACGCAGCCAGGCCCTCGGGCCCCGTGCCCTCATCATCGGTGAGGGGATCACCCACACAGGTTGGGTCGTCCAGGTCAATCCAACCATCCCCGTCGTTGTCGATCCAGTCCTCACACTCTCCAGCCTCGGACGTATCTGCCGCGGAAGAACAGTTGCTATCAGCCCCGTCCAAAGACAGGTCTCCGTCGTCATCCACTCCGTTGTTGCAGGCTGTGCTTCCAAGTCCAGCTTCTACATCGGTGGCCGTCGTACACTCCGGATCGTCGAGGTCCGTCCAGCCATCCGCATCGTCGTCGAGACCATTGTCACAGTACTCTACTTCGTCATTATCCAGCGCATGAGCACAGCCGGGGTCATCACCATCCGAGAAGCCATCGGAGTCGTTGTCCAGGCCGTCGTTGCACGCCGTCGTGCCTGTTCCAAGCTCTTCGTCTCCGCTAGCGCAGTCCGGATCTTCCGCATCCACCCAGCCATCACTGTCATTGTCATTGGAGTCCAGGCAATCCGTTTCTTCGGAATCATCTGTGGGCGAGGCACACCAGACATCGCCTGCATCGATATCGCCATCCCCATCGTTGTCCACGCCATCCGAGCAAGCCGCCAACCCTTCAAAGCCGGTGCCCTCGTCATCGGCTAGTGGGTCGCCCCCACAACTGGGGTCTTCCAGGTCAATCCAGGTGTCTGCATCGTTGTCGAGGCCATCTTCGCAGAGGTTCTCCTCGCTCTCATCCGCTGCATCCGAACACCCAGGGTCCGCAGCATCGATGAGTCCGTCCTCATCATCCTCATCCCCGTTGTTGCACTCCACAGTACCCGCGCCCAACTCCTGGCCTGTTGCGGCACAGTCTGGGTCGGCATCGTCAATCCAGGTGTCTCCATCATTGTCCAGGCCATCCTCACAGGGAGGGCCTGTCTCTACCTCATAGGGAGTGGTGCACTCCGGGTCGTCTGAGTCCGTAGCCCCGTCGCCGTCATTGTCCTGGCCATCCGAGCACTCGAACTCGGTGTACTCGTTGAGCGGATCTTCCTCGCCAACGCTGTCACACTCCGGGTCGGATGCATCGGTCCAACCATCAAAGTCATTGTCCAAGCCATCATCACAGGTGGTGGCTTCCTGTTCTCCGAACGCATCTTCACACTGCTCATCGTCGGCATCGATAGCGCTGTCGCCATCGTCGTCAATGCCGTTGTTGCACTCGTTCTCCCCCACCCCAACCTCTGCATCTCCATCGATGCAGTCCGGGTCCGCGTCATCAACCCAACCGTCATCGTCGTTATCCACACCATCCACGCAGGGATAGAGCGGATTGTCGATGAGCGACAGTCCGGACACAGTGACTTCCACCACCTCGTCTTCAATAAACGAGACAGGCACTGTCGCCGGCGAGACGGCTACCAGCACATCCCCATCCCAAGCCCGCGTGGACAACGCAACTGCTGGAGAGGTCTCACCGGGCTGGATCTCTACAGACAACAACCCTTCTTCCACCGACCAGGTCGTCATCAACTCCAGGGCATCATCGTCCTCGACATAGTCATCCAGCGTCCAGCTTCCAGAACCCCCAGCGGCCAACGGCTGGCCTTCTGCTGTGGCAAATGGCTCTACCGGGTCCACTACCAGCCCCAGGTCCGTAGCCACTTCCAGTACGGCATCTGCGGACTCCACCGTAATCAGGATCGCAGTTCTTCGAGGCTCAGGCTCTTCGGTGTCACATCCGAGAAAAAGAAGCGGAAGCAGCAACAGGGAACGAGGAAATTCTGAACTCACAAGCACCTTCAGGGAAGACGGACCACAAGGTCGCCAGAGTCCGGTTGGGGTTCAAGGGTTTCGTTGTCGCTACCACCCGCATTCTTGGCGATCACCGCAACACCGGTCACAGCCCCCACACCGCCCACACCCGCTGCAGTCCATAGAATCCAGGGAGAGTTGATAGACCAGCCTTCATAAATCCGGGAATCCGCATAGGCCTCCTCCGGCACCAGATTCGACCGAAACGCCAGGATGCCACCAGCCGGCACGCGAAGCTTCCGCTCCGCTGACTTCGTGGTGTCGGCTTCCACACGCAAGGTGTACTGCCCACGCGCCAGGCGAAGAAACACGCGCCGGCCTTCTCCGACCAGCTGATCGTTCAGGAATACGCGGCCCGTCTCCTCCCCTGTTCCCACCAGAATCCGCGCACTTCGTTTCGGAATGTTGGCTGACACCTCACCCTTGGTGCCATCCGAGGTATCCACCTCTCGGAGCACAATGGGACCCTTACCTATCTGGTAGCGAATCCTGTGAATGCCTGGCTCAATTCCCTCCAACTCCAGTGGCGTGACCCCTACTTCCTCCCCATCCATGAAAACAGTCGCACCCTTGGGCTTGGAGGTAATGCTGAACAATCCACGAGAAGACTCCAACTCCCCGACCACGAGCACATTCTGGCCTTTCCGAAAGGTAAAACGACCTTCAGAAGACTCAAACAGCGGGGATTGCACCTTCCATTCATGGTCTCCCTCAGTCACCGCCGTGATCCGAATCGGCGTCTTCCCCACAGACTTCCCATCCAGGAGTACCGCTGAACCCACGGGTTCGATGAGAAACTCAACCGTACCCCCACCCGGAAGTAGTTTGGCCATCAAGCTGGAGGGCTGACCGGCTTTGAGGTCGACCCGCATGACCCAGGGGTCGTAATCATCCGCTGTCACGCGAATGTTGTAGGTACCCGCCTCCATCTTCTTGACCAGCGGCGTGGTTCCAGCCAGCACGAAGTCAATGTAGACCTCCGCACCATCCACACTCGAGGAAACCGACAACGTGCCCGGTTCTCCCGCACCAAAGGCTGAAGAAGGCAGCATTCCGAGAACAGCGATTATCAGGGCCAGAATACGCATAAAGCCATGGTCTCCACAGACCCACATGGACACGAAAGATAGCATGGGCAGCGCTCAGGCGCGTCAGGTGTTCCCACGAACCCGAACATCCCCAACCCGAGCCGTGACACCCTTGGAATCCAGCCACTCCAGAAGTGGAATCGCATGGCGGCGAGAAAGGCCCGAGAGTTCCTTGAAATCCGCGGTCGTCAACTCGCTCTGTGTTTCCAGCGCCACACAGACCCGGTTCTCGAGGTCCAACAGCAGATCGGCGCGATAGAGACGTCCCTCGATACGCACGATCTCCTGACGCTCCAAAAGAAGCGCGAGCAGTTCTTGCGCTGGCCCAAGCCCCTCAAGCAACTCTGCATTGGCCGGCGGTGACAACCCGGCTTTGGACAGACGCTCCAGAATGACGGACGCCATAGACTGGTCCGCATCCGAGAGCTCCACCGAGTGGCCGGACCGCTTGAGACGCGGCCCCTCCACCACCACCAATTCCTTGGACTCCATAAAGAGGAGCAGGTCCTCAAATGCTCGAGAATCAAGTCTCGATAGTCCTCCTCGATGCAAGCTGCGCTTCGGAGCCCCCATTGCCAGTGGGTGTTGCTGGTGCCAAGCCGTCAGAGAATCAAGCAACTCCTGCTCCAGCCGCGACACTTGTCGAGGCGCACCAATCGACCCCCCCAACTCCACAGCACCCTCCGGCACGACACCAAGACGCATCTCCACTTCTTCCCGCGACATCAAACCCGCCCGCTCGATGCGCGCCAGGTCTTCACCAGCCTCCATGCGAACCAGGAAATCCGCAGCCTCAGATGCATCTCGTTGCCGCACCCTCGGCGCCCAGGGATCAATCACCGTTCCGCCACCCAAGGTCAGCAACGGAGACTCCCTTCGAATCACAAACACATCCCCAGGCAGACTCGCGACCGGCTTGGCCAAACGCAACTGCAGCAGCCTACGGGTTCCGGGTTCCACGGGAGCCAGAGGGTCATCGAGTGGGTCCGCTGTAGCCATGACCTCGGTGGTCTGAAACAGCAAGCGCACCCGCGCTCCCCGTTTCAGTGGTGGACTCGACTCCAGGTGGCGATATCGAACATCAAGAATAGAGCCCACGGCAAGAGAGCCCGGAGTGGCCACCACACTGCCTCGAGGCACTTCATGAGTGTCCGCTCCAGACAGGTTCAGTGCACAGCGCATTCCGGCCTGTGCAACCCCCAAGGACTCGGAGTGTACCTGCACGCCACGCACCCGAACCAACCGGCCTTCCGGCAGCACCTCCACAGTCTCTCCTTCTGCGACCTGACCCGAGGCAATCGTGCCTGTGATCACAGTGCCAAACCCCTTCTGGATAAAGGCCCGATCCACAGGAAGCCTCAGCGGGCCTTCCAACGTCCTAGGGCTCGCGGCCAGGTCATCCAGCGCACCGCGAAGCGCATCAATTCCCGTGTGTTCCACCGCTGAGGTGTGCACACAAGGAGCATCCTCCAAGAACGTACCCTCCAACAACTCTCGGATTTCTTCTTCGGCCAACTCGGCGAGTTCCGGGTCCACCTGGTCAGCGCGTGTCAGCGCCACCACGCCATGGCGCACTCCAAGCAGCTCAAGAATATCGAGATGCTCGCGAGTCTGTGGCATGACTCCTTCCTGAGCAGAGACACACAAGAGCACCGCATCAAAGCCACTCGCCCCCGCAATCATGGTTCGCACCAGGCGCTCATGCCCCGGTACATCGACGAACGCCACGGGGCGTCCAGAGGGGAGCTCCAGTCGAGTGAACCCCAGAGCAATGGTGATTCCCCGCGCCTGCTCCTCGGGAAGAGAATCCAGATCCACCCCTGTAAGGGCACGCACCAAGGAGGTCTTGCCATGATCAATATGGCCAGCCGTACCAATGATCATCGGATGCGCTCGTTCCTGGGAGGGAGTCGTCATGGATGGCTGTTATCGCGGAAGGCCGGTGCTGGTAGAGTGCAAATCATGAAGGTACCCTGCCCATCCTGTGGCGCTCGAATCACGGTACGAGAAGATGCCCCCGGGGGCCGACAGACTTGTCCGGCTTGTATGACGGGCTTCGAAATCGAAGACGAGAACAGCCTTCATCCGGAAATGAGCCTTGAAATCCAAGGTCCCAGAGGAGAAATGCTCGGGAACATGGACCGGTATGCCGTTCGCCAGAAAATCTATTCTGGCGAGTTCAAGGGGAGAGACAAAGTAAGAGTTGGTGGTGGCGAGTGGGAACCGATGATCGACCGCCCGGAGTTCCTGGAGATCTTCGAACTCGTGGGCGTCGACCTCAAAGCCATTCGACTGGCAAACCAGAACATCAAAGGCTGGAAACGAGATGTTTCCGCCCGAAAAACCCGGAGCATTTCCTCTGCCCCCCCCGAGCTTCCCGCCCCCGACGAAACCATGAGCGCCAAGGAAGCCATCTGGGAAGAGCTACCTCTGCCCCTTGCTCTTGGAGGCCTGGCCGCCGCTGCAGCAATCGTTGTAGGAGTGCTCTACTTGTTCTTGGGTTGATTCGGAGCATCCTGTTCTGTGGTGGTCAAGCTGCGAAAGACCTCTTCAAGGTTGGAACGCTCTTTCTTCATTTCCAGTAGAAGCAAACCATTGGCCACCACAGCGCGAAAAATCTCCCCCCTCGGGTCTGTGCTGGCACGCACTCTGAGCGCGACCTGGTCTTGGAGCACCTCAGCCCCCACACGATGTTCGGCGGAGTGAACTCCTGGCAGTGACTCCAAGAGGGCCCGAATACGATCGGCCTCCAAACGGACCTCTCCAGGCGCAATCACTACATCCACTCGCTCCCCCTGCTCCATGGAAGTAATGACCTCCGTGGGTCCATCAGCGACCACTTCACCCTCGTGAATAATCAAAACCCGGTCACAGCTTGCTTGAACCTCCGCAAGAATATGCGTGGAAAGAAGCACCGTTTTCTTCTCGCCGAGCTGCCGAATGAGCCTGCGAATATCCATGATTTGATTGGGGTCCAAGCCCGAAGTGGGCTCATCGAGAATCAAGATGTCCGGTTCATGCAGAATGGCCTGAGCCAGGCCAACCCGCTGGCGATACCCCTTGGAAAGCGTCCCCACAGACTGGCGAGAGCGGTCTTCCAACCCACAGAGCTTCAGCACCCGAGAAATGGCCGCTGCACGCTCCGCCTGGCCCAAGCCACGCATGCTGCCCACAAACTCCAGGTACTCCTCCACGCGCATATCCGGATACACCGGAGCCGCCTCGGGGAGGTATCCCACGTGCCTACGAGCCCCGACCGGATCCTCCAGCACATCGGTTCCCATAATGGAGACCCTGCCTGTGGTGGGAGAGAGGTAGCCGGTGAGAATCTTCATGGCGGTACTCTTTCCCGCGCCATTCGGACCCAAAAGCCCCACCACTTCTTTGCGGTCGACAGAAAAATCCAGTCCAGACAGCGCCTTGTGCTGTCCGTAGTGCTTGTGCAGACCCTCGACTTCAATCACAGCCATTGCTCGCGTGTATCCCGCTCCTCGTTTCAGTGTAGAGAGATTAAGATGGTGTAGGAGAAGCTCCACAGTTCATGCGCATCCTAGAGGTCACCCGCAGCGGTTCCAGCCCCATCGCCTGGTCAGACGATGTTGAGGTCACGCGTGTAGACGGCCTGGTTGCGGCGAGCCATGCCTTGGAAGAAGGCCGTTTTCAGGTGGTCGCACTCCATAGTGATGCAGTCGATGCGGGCCTGATGTCTCAGGTCAGCGCCCTGCCCGTGGTGGTGACCGAGAAAGAACTCAGCGCAAAAAACGCCATAGAATATTTCAAGCTCGGGGCGAAAGACTACGCCACTCACGCAGACTGCGAGAGCGCCTGTCTCGATATCGGGATCGCGGAGGACCCCAGTACAGTCGACCTCAGTGGGCTCAGCGCGGAGGGAACCTGGCTGCTCCACGCGGACCTCATCGAGCGGGAGAAACTGGCCACCGTAGGTCAGCTCGCCACTGGGCTGGCCCACGCAATCAACAACCCATCCGCCTATGTCGTCGCCAACCTCAACGAACTCGGAGCGTGTCTGAACGAAGTCCGAGCGCTTCTCTTAGAAGCTCTAAAAGATGCGGAGGCACACGCAGATGAAGAACGTCAGGAAGACCTCGAGGGCCTGAAGAAGGCTGCGATGTATCCGGCCGGACTCGATGAAATGGATGACATGGTCGAGGAATGCCTCGATGGCATGAAACGCATCACGGGCATCGTCAATTCTCTTCAAGGCTTTCGTGACGACTCCGAAAACCCACGCCCCACCGACGTCCCCCGAGCCATCGAAACCGCACTCAAGCTTGCAGAAAACGAACTCCGAGGGCGGGCCTCTCTGGAGACAGACCTCGGAGAATGCCCGAGGGTCATGGCCGTGCCCGGGCGCTTGTCACAAGTGTTCTTCGACCTGGTATCCAACAGCATCCAGTCGTTCGACACCGAGGGTGAAAAACTGGTGCGGGTTCGGTGTTGGGTAGAAGGGGAAGAGGTTCGGGTATCCATCGACGATAACGGAAGGGGCATTCCCGATGAACTGCTTGCACGTATCTGGGACCCCTTTTTCACCATTCAAGAGGGTCATGGAAGCTTAGGATTGGGCCTTTCGATCTGCCGAGACATCATTCACCGCTACGGGGGTGAGGTGGAGATTGCCAGCACATTCGGGGAAGGCACCAAAGTGCTGGTTCGACTTCCCATCCCCGTAGAGTTCATACCCTTGGCCAACCCCGATCCGGACCTGGACCCCTTAGAGCAGGCTCGGATCCTGGTGATTGACGACGAGCCTGCCATTTTGAGGACCGTCCGCCGTATTCTGCGAGAAGCCGCAGATGTACAGACCGCCAGCAGCGGCAAGGAAGCCCTGAAGGTTCTCCTAGGAGAGAACCACCTGGACCTGGTGCTCTGCGACCTGGACCTCGGTGAAATCAGCGGTGCAGACCTACACCACCGACTCTGCGAAGAGAAGCCAGAAATGGCCAACAAAATCTGGTTTATCTCCGGTGGTCCAGCCCACCCGCGCTTGCAGGACTTTGCCCAGCGTCACCGAGACCGAATGATCGAGAAGCCCTTTGAGCCAGATGAGCTCCGAGACCGCATTCGAAGAGCCTTGAGCTGACTATTCACCCAGGCCACTGGAAAGCCCATCACACGATTGGGCCCAGATACGCCCTTGGATCGAGCCCACCTCTTCGTGCACCACGCCGGAGGGAACCTCCACATCTCGAAAGGGTGCATCAAACTCCAACCCAAGCTCATCAGAAGCTACGTACTCAAGCACCCGTGCTTCCCCGCCATGCGAAACCCAACTCTCCCACCGGTACTCACAGATATCCACTCCCCCTGGATCGTTGAACCAGGCTTGGGAGCACGTACTCCAGTCGGTGTATCCACGGTGATGGGAGAACGACACCGCAAAGCCATCGATGACATCCGCATTGGCGGCTGAACCCGCAAACCGCTCCCCAACAAGGCTGCTACCGCTCGAATCACTGTTGAGTTCAAGCCGCCCCAACCAGAACGTCTCCGGCAGAATCGCGTCCGCAGCCTCCATGGATTCCGCTCCAGCGATAAACTCTTCCTCCGACTCGGCTATCAGAAGTTGGTTCTGGGCTTCTTGGACAGCCCCCTGGTGCGCCTCCAGCCGACTGCAGACGTCGGGAAAATCCGCCATCAACACCCGATACTGCACACCAGAATCGCTAGGAATCACTGTGTAGACCGCCTCCACCACCACGGGGGTAGAGCCACCCAAGTCACCGCTTATGGATTGCGTCGAGCAACCCAAGACCGGCAGCATCAGAACACCCACTTGAATCACGAAAAATTCCACATAGCTAGCTGTCTTTATACACTTCGAACAGATCTGGACCTCTCAAGCCGCTGAAGAGACTTCACATCCCCTTGTCGTTGCAACCAACACCCCCCTGCTTACGGGTGCTACGTTTTCTGCGCAAATCCGAGGACACCATGAGAACTCTCAGCCCTATACTGCTTTCACTCTTTCTGGGATGTACCAGTAGCAGCGCTACCTTGAAGGCCACCGAGGTGCCCCTTGAGGAGACAGGACTGGAAGACACCGGGGAGTCCATGGACTGGGAAGGGGCGACACTAGAGGTAATTTCTCCGGTTTCAGCCGAGTTCATTCCCTGGAAGGAAGAGTCCCGATACGAGGCAGTAATCTACGATGTCGATGGCAACCCACTGGACTTCGATGAAATCCAGTGGAATTCCAGCGTCGATGAAAACTGGGCCCAAACCGGAAGCCTGTTCGCAGACGACAGTCTGGATGTGGGCCTGCATACGATCACAGCAACCGCCGTTCTGCCCAATGGCAATCGGTTGGTCTACGCAGTCGGTGGCGTGCGCGTTCAGAGCCCCTACGCGGGAACGTTCGCCGGGACCGTGGTTATCGACGCCACCACCGAAGTCGACGGTTCGGGCTTCACCGTAGGCTGTGCAGGTGCAGCAACACTGGTAGTAGACGCTCGAGGAGAGGCCGGTCAAGGCGAAGCCTCCTGCATACTCTCACTGCAAGGCCAAGCGATTGAGACCTTCTACGTACTGGACCTGGCGAACACAGAAGGCGTGCTCGCAGGAAGTGCTGCGGTGGATCTAGGCTTCTGGGAGGTGCCTATGGATTTCAACGGCGAGGCCAGCACCGATGGACAAGTCACCGGGAACTTTGAGGCCACCGTGCCCGGATTCATGGAAATCGCCGGCCAACTCGATGTCTCCAGAGTTTCCCTGGACACCGTGTATCCTTAGCAGACGAGGCCTCTCTTTATGGTTCAGTGTCTGACCCCCCTTCTGCTTGCTGGAGTAGTCACGGAGGCAGACTTGAGGTCACAGGGCCCGCCAGCACCACCGATGCCTGAACAGGTCATCGACGACCCGGTCACCGGATCACGCTGCCACTACGAGCGTCCCCGAGATGCTTCATTCTGTGAAGACATCCTGGCCTATCTTCAAGTGGCCTGGCAGGTACAGGTCGAAGAACGAGGCTGGCCAGCACCGTTTGAGGATGGCAACCACGGCGGCACACCTGGGCTCGACTGGTTTGTCGATCCAGGAATCGGAGGGGCCTGGACGAGCTCAAACTACAACGATGCCGATCCCAACGATGGCCGCACCGGCGGGTGGGCATACATCCATATCGACCCCAGTATTTCCGCGGACGAGCTCGATATCTACGTGGCTCACGAGTTCAATCATGCTCTGCAGTACGCCCTGGACATGACCGAATCCACCAGCCCGCCCTGGGAAGGCGTGGCAACCATCATGGAGGAAGTGACCTTTCCTGGTCATGGAAGCTGGGGAGACTCCGTACCTCACTTTCAGGACGTGCCCTGGTTGAGCCTTCTCTCGGACGGTGACTATCTCTGGGATGTGTACGACCTCTGGTCCTGGTACGAGTATGGCTCCGCATTGTTCTTTGAGTTCCTGCGGCAGGAATACGCCATTGAGCCCGTAGACTTGTGGTGGGCCATGACCAACACAGGATGGAGAAATGAACCCGATGTCTGGGACGCCGTCGAGACCCTCACAGGGGACGCCCAGGAAGCCCTGATGCGCTTTTCAATCCAGCGCGCCCGCGTGGGGACCCCAGCCGCTCCCGGCTGGAGCTCCGAGCTCTCTTCCAAGCTCACCGTAGAAGACGAAATCAATCATACGGGACGAATCACGGCCGCCTCTGTAGACCCCTATGTTCTGGGGGTCGCCTGGTTTGATGTGGAAGCAGACGGTCTGCTCGAGTTCCACATGGAGGGAGACTTCACCACAAACTGGGGAATCGTAGTGGTAGAGGAAGGCACACTGCAGAAGGGCACAGAACCCGTGGTCTTCGAAGGCCCCGCCCGAATCGGAGTGGTCAATCTGGGGCCCACGGATTTCGACCCCGACGAATACTGCGACTGGGGGTGTGAGTTTGAGTCCCACTCTCTAAACGCATGGGTCCAAGACCCCGAGAGCACCGGACAAGAAGACGACAACCGCCTTGGAGGAGACAGCCCCATTGCCGCAGAAAGCCTGACCACTGCCGGGTGCGGCTGCAGTCTTACCCCTCGCTCTTCCGGAGGAATCGGTCTAGCACTCTGGGGGCTCGTGTGGGGGTTGGGCCGTCGAAGACCGGCTATGCAAAGGACGCAGAGCATCTAAATCGCTCCTGCAGAACCAAATGGAGAAGACAATGCGTATCCTTTTTGTGGGCCTCAGCGGCCTGCTCGTTGCCTGTGGCGGCATCACCGAGGAAGAGTTCGGCGACCAGGTCTGGGGCCTCACTTGCGACCGGGCTTTTGAGTGCACCACTGCCGACGAAATCGAGGCAGCCGAGAGCCTTGGCTTGTGGTTCTTTGGCGAAAATGCGGAGTCCTGCAAGGCTCTGCTGGATGAAGCCGAAGAGTCCGAGGACACCGGCAGCACCGAAGAAGGCGACACCTGTGAGTTCGACAGCGACAAGGGCCAGGCTTGCCTGGATGCCATGGCGGCGCTGGACTGTGAGTCCACGAGCGCCACAGAGTGCAACGACGTCTGCGTCGACGAATAGAGTCTCGCTGCTCAAGCAGCACAACGATTCAGGGCGGTGTCATTGCCAGGCACCGCCCTTTTTCGTTCCCCTGTTACCCTTATGGGGCGTCATGACCCCGCTCTTCATCCAGAATGCCTGCGTCAAAGGCCGGCGTGTTGACATCACCGTCGAGCACGGTGCGATCACCCGAATCACGCCCACCGGGGAGGTCGAGCCATGCGGCGAAACCCTCAATGCGAACGGGGGGCTGGTGAGTCGGCCTTTTGCCGACCCCCACATTCACTTAGACGCAGTTCTCTTGGGGGCACGGACTCCCAACACATCGGGCACTCTGCAAGAAGGCATCGCCAACTGGGGAAAAGCCCGCGCTAGCCTGACCCCGGAAGATGTACGTGCACGGGCGAAACAAGCCATTTCATGGTGCGTAGCTCAGGGCACCACCCGTATCCGCACCCACGCAGACACCGCCTCCAGCATAGGCGTCGAAACGCTTCTTTCGCTCCGAGAAGAAGTCGCTGAGATCTGTGATTTGCAGGTGGTGGCCTTTCCTCAAGATGGCGTATTCACGGGCGAGGGCCATGAGGCAGCCCTTCGCTGGGCTGCGGCCGCCGGGGTCGATGCCATCGGCGCCATTCCACACCACGAACACAGTCGCAGCGATGGGGAAAACTCTCTTGTGCTGGCCACAGAACTGGCCGAACAACACGGCGTGGCCATCGATATTCATTGCGATGAAACAGATGATCCCAACTCTCGGCACCTGGAGTTCTTGTGCCGGCACATCCTGAAGACCGGCTTCTCCAGGCACGTGGTGGCCGGACACTGCACAGCCATGCATTCCTACCCCGATGACTATGCCAACGAGGTCATCGCATTGGTAGTAAAAAGCGGTGTTCAGGTAGTGGCCAACCCCCTGGACAATGTGGTCCTTCAAGGACGGCACGATGGCTACCCCCGACGCCGGGGCATCACCCGGGTCCCGGAACTCCTAGAAGCCGGGGCCGCTGTAGGTTGCGGCCACGACTCTATTCAAGACCCCTGGTACCCCTTGGGCCGCGGTGCATTGCTGGAAGCAGCCAGTATGCTGGTGCACGTCGCTCAGATGACCCGCCCGGAGCAGGTCGAGTCGGTATTCAATCTTCTGGTACATGGAAATCATGCGCCGTTCGGTGGGATTCCAGATCTTGTCGAGGGAAGCCCAGCCGACTTGCTGGTGCACTCCGTGAAAGATGCACAAGCCGCCATTCGGCTCGCCCGAGCCCCCCGCTGGGTCATTCGACAGGGGCGCGTGATTGCCCACACCGAGCCTGCGCAATCCGAAGTGCTTGGACAAGCCGTAGAGATCGGCTCGGCCTGAACACCGTAGGCAGCGAGCCCAAGCTATCCTGGATTTTTCATCGATAACCAAGGTAGCATCGAGATAATCGAGGCTCCTTCAATGCCTGACGAGAACAATCCTCCGACCCTCGAGCAGCTAGGAAGTGTGCCGTTAGAGCCGCTTGATACGGCACCTGACTTAGGAGCCATGGACGAGGATGTGGCTCGGCTGACCCGTGGTGATGACGATTTTGAAGCCGAAACCACCGACCCCTCCATTTTCTCGATTCAGGCCGACACCCGTAAAGCCGTGAACGTGTGGCAGCTGAAAGTGGCCCTGCCCATTGCGGTGCCCTTTGCCGTGCTGTTCAAGCCCGCCGAGTTGTTTCCCGATCTGGCCGAAATCTGGCCAGGGCTCACCACAAGCAGTTGGCAGGGACCCGCGGTAGGAACCGTGCTGGGCCTGGTGATCGGTCTGCTTGTTTCAGGTGCCGTACTGACGATTCGATACAGACGCTGAGAGAACTGCGCTGAAAGAAGCTGAACCGTACAGACCTATCCACATGGGGACCTTGGCCGATTCAGTGAAACCGCCCCCCAAAGCCCTATCTGGCCCAGATAGACAGGTCTGTATTGTGAACTCCCCCACAGGCCCAAGGGTTGGTGACTCCACTTGTTCCATTGTCACAATGGGCTGTCGAAACCTGTCCCAACGCGACCAGTCCCCAGTGGCAGGTGTTCTGCCAGGTCGTCGAGTAGTCTGTGCCAGACTGGTCGTACTCGGTATTGGCGCTCGCTGCGATTGTCGTGGCCGTCCAAGAATGCCCGGACACTCCAAACCAGTAGTAGTCCGTGCTGGCAGTACCACAACCCACACGGAACTCCCCCTCCAGCGCGAGCGCATTCACCTGACTTGCAGACAGATGCCAAGAACTGGTTGATAAACCGAATCCCGCAGGGTTGTACGCGTTGTCGGTCAACCAATCACCAAAAGTCACACCGTCGCTGTCCAGCCCAACCCCAATCCATGTCCAACCACCACCATCCGTGGTCATGTCGCAGTACACATCAACCGCACCGGAGCTGTCTGGATTAATCGAATAGGTCCCATCGGCGGAAGCGGCATCAGAGGCGAGCACATCCCCGCAAGAACGCCATGGACAATCCGGGGAGCCATCTTGAATCCAAACGGTGTCTACTGTGTCATTACAGTCTGCCGATTCAGGGGATCCATCTCCATCGTTGTCGGGGTCCGCTCCTGTCAGTATGGAAACGGGAGCGCTGGACACCAGGTCGGTACCGTCCGAGACAATCACCGTGCAGGTCCAGGTCTCGTTGTTGATCGTATCCAACTCAGCCGTATCCACCGTGCTGTTTAGGGCCGTGTCTGTGGCCCCGGCAAAAGAGGTGCCTCCCACATCCCAATCAAAGGTGTAGGTCAAGCTATCGGTGCTATCCGCATCGGTGCTCGGTACATCCACGCTGCAGACCAGGTTGTCCACGCCGGGTTCCGCACCATCAGGAATCAAAGAGATCACAGGTGCAGTAGGAGGGGTGTTGGACACCGTGACAGTGTTTGAGTCGGTCGACTCAATCCCACCGAACCCATCGTTTGCGGTGACCGTCACAACCACTTCTTGGCCCTTCTCAAAAAAGCTCCCTCCATCGAGCGTCGGAGTCGTTGCCACAGAAAGCCCATCCACAAACCACTCGTAGGTCTCTACAGGCACATCGCCGTCATCATCGCTGACGGAAACCTCCGAGAAAGTGGCAATGGTGTCTGTAAAGAGCGCAGGCTCGTTGATGGATACCGTGCCCATGACAGGGGGGCTGTTCACCACAACTGCGGTATCCGACTGCACAGCAATGCCGTCTTTGTCGGTATCAGTAGGCGTCACAAACACGTAGATGCTGTCGCCTCGGGAAAAGTCTGCACCAGTAAGGGTGTCTGTCGTGAAGAATGCCTGGTTGGCGCCGGTGTCCTCGACCACCCACTCGTAGAAGTAGGTGATGGAATCACCATCCACGTCATCTGCCCCCTGGATCGATGCGGTGAGGGTGAAGGCTTCCTGGGGAGACGTAGAAGAAAGACTCACCGAGACAATGCTCGGGGCCGTGTTGCCTACATCCAGGACCTGACTTTGAAGACTGTTTCCAAAAGCCTCCCCATCGTAGGCCTGCGCCGAACATGAAACCGGGTCGCCACGGTCAAACTGGCTGCCGTCTATCGACGCGCTGGTAAGTGGAATGGACTGCCCCCCCACTAGCCAGGAGTAAATATAGCCCTCTGGATCTCCATCCACATCTGTCCAGCCGGTGGGAGTACACGTCACAGTAGTGGCCTCGAAAATCTCCAACGGGTCCAGGGCAACGCCGGTGAAGGCGGGCACCGTGTTCATGATGGTCCGCACATCGGATGTCTTAATGTCCCCATGGGCAAAACCATCGAACGCCGAAACGGCCACCGTCACCTCATCATGCTTGTCAAACCAGCCTGAGAGTGTGTCCGACTCCTGGCCCACAATCACATTCCCATTCAAGGCCCACTCATAGGTGTAGCTCAGAGAACCTGCGTCCTCCGGGTCGTCATCGGTGGCTTCTACCACCGCGGTCAACACACTATCGGCATAGGCCGTCTCCGGTGTGATGGACAGGCTGGTAACTACCGGCTCGGTGTTGCCAATCTCAACACTCACGGCCTCCGACTCGCCAGTCTCCTCACCATCCGAGGGCGTAACTGTCAGCGTCCACACCTCTCCATGGCTTGTGTCTGTAGCGGTGAGCTCTGCGGATTCAACGCTCTTTTCGCCCCCTGCTTCCTTCCACACATAAGACAAGCTCACTTCATCCTGGTCGGCATCTGAAGAGACCGCCGTGCCCACCACATTGTCCAAGGTGGAGGGCGATTCATTGTCTAAAATCAATGCATCAATAGAAGGCGGGCTGTTGAGTACCAGGGCTTCCGCCGCTACCGGTAAGCCATCAAGCTCTCCATCCGTGGGCACCACGATGACCTTCCACAACTCATTCTTCGTGGTCTCTGACGAATCGACCGTGTCCGTTGAAAGGTCCGTTCGTGCTTGGCCGTCCTGGAACCAGAAGTACTCATAGGTGACGCTTTTTTCGCCATCCGAATCTTCGGACTCACTTGTGACCACAACCACGAGGTCATCACCGACATAGGGCTCACTCGGAGACAACAAAATTTCAACCGGCCCAGGAGCGCTGTTACACGCGGACAACACGAAAAAAGACAACGAAAGAGAAAGGCTACGAACAGCTCGCACGGACACCTCGAAAATCAGGTCGGGATTCTCCCGTATCCGAGCGCAAGACTCAAGCAAGGCCCCGAGTTGTTCTGAAGCCCTACTCTTTGGCTGGCGCTGGGTCGATCTTGGCTTCCTCCGCAGGGGTTTCCTCAGCGGGGGCTTCCTCCGCAGGAGCTTCCTCAGCGGGGGTTTCCTCCGCAGGAGCTTCCTCCGCAGGGGCTTCCTCTACTGGTGTCTCGTCCACCGCAGGTTTCGCCGGCATTTCCAAGGCCTCGGGATTCCAGGCCTCCACAGCAGGGCCCCCCTTGCGGCCCTTCATCCTGTTGAACTGCGAAAATCCCAGGCCTGCGAGGGTCACCCCCGTGCCTCCACCCAAGAATGTAAGCCCCACAAGGGAGCTTGCCCGAGCCGCGTCGCGCTCCTCGGCTTTCTCGATCATCAACCCCTCTGGGTCACCGGCACCAATCAGGTCATCCACCTCGGAACTCAGAGTGCCAAAGGCACCATTCTGGCCCAGATACCGAACCAGGCCAAAGGTCGCAATCGCGCCTCCCAGAGCCGCACCCGCCTGTCCCATTCGGGCACGTTTTCGATAGACACCCGCTTCCTCATATCGAGCCGTAGCGTCTTGATGGGCACTCCAGGCCTCACGCAAACGAGCGTGATTGGGGGCTTGTGACCAGTCTATGGCCTGTTCACCCGTGACCCCACCGCTCACGGTGAACTCACCTTGAATGTCTCCCAGCAGACGATGACTCACGATGAATTCATACGTCCCGGCATTCGCTACATCCAAAGAGACCGACTCCACAATGCGCAGCCCTACTGAACTCTCAATCTCCCCCTGCTCCCATGAAACCTCAATGCGACTCTTGGTTTCCTCTTCCTTCAACCCAAAGATAATCGCACTACCTGCTGGTACGTTCTTCAACATCATGGACTGCGGATCATCCTGAATAGCAGCCTCTTCAACAGTCGCTGCCGGGCTCGGATTGTCCCCCGAATCCAAGTCCGGTTCCGCCGCCTGAGCCGTCCCAATACATGCGCCAAGAACAACAATCATTATGTCTTTCACTGGATTTCCTTGCCTCTTGAACAAACCGTTGGAGTCTATCACCCGGCGTCACTACCAAGCGCCCGCACCACTTCTTCGTAGACCACCTCTTCCATGGAGTCTGGAACCGGCGGTGGACCTGCTGCAGCAACCAAACGAGCCAGGCGCACTTCACTCGCATCCCCCAAACCACCCGCCGAAGGACTGGCACAGCCCGAACAGCCCATGCAGGCCTCGGGTAGATCCGCCCCTGGCTGATGGGCCGCGGCCACCGACTCCGGTGGGCCGCCATACCGCAAGAGCCCCATACGCCTGAGCTTTTCCGCTTCGTGCGAGGGAAGTTGCCTCACCTCTCCAAGGTCCCGAGCATGCCGAGTAATGAGTGCGGTGTGCTCCAGAGTTTCCAATCGGCAGAAGGCTTCCAGAAGATCCACGCCGACTGTCACCGCGCCATGCCGATCCATGAGCACGGCATCGTGGGTGCGCATGGCCACCCCCACAGACTCCGCCAGGTCTTCTGTACCCGTCGTGGCGTAATCCAGCGTGGGTACTGCACCCAAGGTCATCACCACCTCGGGCAGAACACAACGAGCCAGGGTCTGTCCCGCAATCGTAAAGGCAATGGCCATGGGCGGGTGTGCGTGTACCACCGCCGAAATATCCGGGCGGGACCGGTAGCAGGCAAGATGCATCGACATTTCAGACGTGGGTTCTCCACGACCGCGAACCTTCTTGCCCCGCTTGTCGATGACCACAAGGTGCTCGTCTGTCAGCAGTCCCTTGTGACAACCCGCTTGGGTACACAAGATGTTGCCGTCTGGCAGCTTGGCGGAGAGGTTTCCATCCATCGCCACAAGGAGGTTTCGCTCGTAGCAGAGGTGGGAGAAGCGGATCATGTCCGCGCGGATTTCGCGTTCGGTCGCCATGTATGCCCGAATGTATTCAGTCCAACTCGCTACGTCGCCTTCGCTCCAGCAGGTCTTCAAGCGCAACAGGCACAGGCTTGGATTCATAGAGCATCAAGTAGATCTGCTCTGTGATGGGCATATCCACCCCCAACCGAACCCCCAGATTGCGACCAGACCGAGCGGTCACCACACCCTCTGCTACCTGACCGAGCTGGTCCAAAATATCTGAGAGAGCACGCCCCTGGCCTAAAGCCAGTCCAACTCGACGGTTCCGGGAAAGGTCTCCGGTACAGGTCAGGACCAGGTCACCCATGCCTGCCAAACCGGCCAACGTCAGTGGGTTCGCTCCTCGAGCAACCGACAGCCGCGTAATCTCCGCCAACCCACGCGTGACTAGCGCGGCCCGAGCATTCATGCCCAAACCCGCTCCGTCACAGATTCCACACGCTATCGCCATGACGTTCTTGAGCGCCCCGCCCATCTCAACCCCGATGATGTCGGTGGAGTGGTACACCCGGAAACGCCCTCCGTGAAAGACTCCAGCCACTTCTCGGGCCACTCGCTCTTCCGTACCGGCTACCACAACTGCAGTGGGAAGATCCCGGGCCACCTCAAAGGCAAAAGAAGGTCCAGAAATGACGGTGATCAAACTGGGCTCATGATTCGGAAGCACCTCAACAAGCACCTCATCCATGGTCATGAGGCTCCCCTGTTCCACCCCCTTGGCAGCACAACAGATTCGAGTATCTGCCGCCATCATCTCAGCTGCGCGACCCATCACATCGCGAACGGCTTGAGACGGAACCGCTGTGACCACCACCTCCACGCCCGCCAAGGCAACCTCCAGGTCAGACACCACCTCAAGGCCCTCTGGAAAGGAAACCCCTGGTAGATACTGGGTGTTCTCGCCCGCCTCCGAGTGTCTTCGAACACGATCCGCATCGTGGTCCCAGATACGAACCGAGTGGCCACAGCGAGCCAACTGCATCGCCAACGCAGTGCCCCAAGAGCCGGCCCCAAGCACCGCGGCCCTCATCATCCCTCCTGAAACTCGTCGAAAAAATCAATTCTACGGCGGTCCAGAGTAGCGGGTCGAGCACGTGGGCGGGCCCACTCTCGCAACTCCTTGAGGCGGTCGTCCATGGTGACTGCCAAGGGCACAGTGTCCCGAATCACGCGCAGCAAGTCCTGTTCTTTGAGCGCTCTTGAGCCATCGGAATAGGCGTGAAACAGTGCTTCGACCACCACCTGTTCAAGCTCAGCACCCGAGTATTTCTCGGTTTCCTCAGCACACTGAAGCAAATCGATTTCCAAGGGCTCGCGACCCCGAGCCTGAAGATGGATCTCCAGAATCTCCAAGCGCTCGTGCACATCGGGCAAATCGACAAAGAAGATTTCGTCGAATCGACCCTTTCGAAGAAGCTCCGGCGGCAATGCTCGCACCTCGTTGGCGGTGCCCACCACAAAGACAGGCTTCTGCTTTTCTTGGAGCCAGGTCAGAAAAACCCCGAGAGCACGCGTACCTCCGGCATCTCCGGATGCCAGAAAGGCCTTCTCCAGCTCATCAATCCACAACACCACAGGTGCCATGGATTCTGCGATTCGAATCACGTCCCCCAGAGACTCCTGCTCGCGCCCTCCCCCCCGAAACACAGCACCTGCGTCCAACCGAAGCAGTGGCACGCTGAACAAGCTGGCGACCGCCTTGGCTGAGAGTGACTTTCCACAACCCTGAACTCCCAGAAGAAACACCCCGCGGGGCTCTGGCAGGCCAAAGGCTCGGGCATCGTCCGAAAATGCCTGTCCTCGCTGGGTAAGCCAAGCTTTGAGATTCCCCAGGCCTCCAACCTCACCCATGTTTGGGGGGGTGTCGTAGAGTTCCAAGAATCTCGTGCGGCGTATGACCTGCTGTTTAAGTTCCGCGAGCCGTACCAGGTCCGATTCACCAAAAGAGCCTTTAGACTGTAGAATCGCCGCATAAGCACGCTGAATTTCCCGCTCGGTCAAGCCTTGTGAGGCCCGCACAAACCGCTCCAGTTCCGGCTCGGACAACTCCACTCCTGCCCGACCCAAAGCAATATCGAGCAACACCGATATTTCCGCCCGCGACGGCAGTGGCACATCCAGCACCAAGACATCTTTTTCCAACTCAGCTGGCATCGAAATACCATTCGAAACCAACACGACAGCCTGGCCCTTGCGCGCCAGAGGCTCCACGAGATCTCTCAGAAGCCGTCGAACCTCGACCTGGTCCAGATGCGCCGGCAGATCCTCAAACACAAAGATGGCTTTGGCTTCCACCTCCAACAGCGATCTCAAAGCTGCAGCGGCCGAGGTGGTTTCGGGTAGTGGCTCCGCCTCTCCCACGCGCAAACCTTCCGTGGTGCGCCAGCGCCAAAGCTCCCATCCGTGATCTTGAGCCAGATTCTTCAGGCCTCGCTCCACCCTCCCTTCTTCGTGAGTCACAAGCAGAAGCAGTGGATGACGGGCCTGTATCCGGAGCGCGATGCGTTCGAGGAGGTCCTCCATGAACAAGAGTCTACCAGCCCGCGCGACAGATCCTACAGTTGTGCCTCCATTGCCGTTAGGGGGTGCGGTATGCGAATCGGAATTGCTGTCAGCCGAGCTGCTTCCATTGAACCCAGCTGGACCACTGCTCATCTCGGCGCAGCACTGCTGCGCGCGGGGCATGCCGTACGCATTATCGAACCATGGGATTTCGAAATCGACGAGAACGGGCGTTGTATTGCTCGCGCCCACGCATTCGACTCATCAGCCGCCACACCCAGCACCCTGTGTAAAGAGCTGTCTATGCGCATGGCCCGGCGCTGCTACGAGGATCTCAGCGGACTCGACACATTGCTACTGCGAGTCAATCCACTCGATGTTGGTGTGCTCTCGTTCGCCCTCCTCGCTCAAGACGCAGGCGTTCCTGTGCTCAACAATCCCCGCACAATTGTCTCCACATCGCACAAGGGGTTTCTGGCCAGCCTTTCAAGTGTGCCCAGACCGAAAACAATCGTGACGCGCTCTCGAGCCATGTGTCATTCCTTTGCGGAAGCATTCGAATCGGGCGTGATCGTCAAGCCAGCCCGTTCATCGGGAGGGCGCGGTGTACAGTGGGTGCGCCGGGGCAAATCTGGACATCTCGACCTCGCCATCGATGAAGCCCGCTCTTACGGAGATGGCTACCTGGTAATCCAGGAGTACCTGGAAGCCGCGGCCAACGGTGAAAAACGACTGCTTTGGGTTGGAGGTCGCGCCATCGGAGCCTATCTCCGAGAACGAGCCAAAGGAGAATTCCGGCACAACCTCAGTCGAGGCGGCACTCCGGTTCCTGCGCTCATCACGGACGAGGAGCAAGAGCTGATACAAGCTGTCTCTCCTCACCTGCTGGAACAAGGAGTCTGGATTGCAGGCCTGGATGTGATTGGCGGAAAATTGGTCGAGGTAAACACCTTGAATCCCGGGGGTTTTCACCATATCCAGAACCACAGCGAGCGTGACCTTGTACCAGAATTGGTTGACTCCCTGCTGGAACGGATAAGGGAAGAACAATCCAAGCCTCGACCGTGGGGTATTCCCACCCTCAGCCCCTGATCTGTGAGCCAACCGATGCAGAAACAACAACGCCCAGTCACCCGGAAGAAAGTCCAGGACATGCTTCGACGCAACCAGGCCCTTGATGGACTGGATATGCGAGGCGCCAAGCTCGATGGCTTGGAGTTTGATGGAGCGAGCATGCGCTGGGCCAAGCTAGCGGAAGCGAACCTCACCGGATGCTCATTCCGAATGACGGACCTCACCGGAGCATCCCTTTGGAACGCCAATCTCACCGGGGCCGTTTTTGAAAAGGCCATCCTGGAAGAAGCCGACTTCGACATGGCTACTATCGACGGCTGCTCCTTCAAGGGTGCCCGCATCCGAAAAGCCATTTTTCCAGATGCCACCGAGCATATTCAGCAAATCCAACAGTCCGTGATTACAGGACTGCCCATTCGCCAGGCCGCTTGTAGCGCCCGCGATATTCACTGAATCCAATGCGGGGTTCACCCCATTCGAGCACGGTAACCAACGCCCGAGATGAGGAATTGGTCGCCGCCTCCGGAAGGCATCTTCACGCCGCCACCCGAGAGCTGGTCAACCGCCACTCGCCCATGGTGTACGCGCTGAGCTTTCGATGGCTCAACAACGAAGAGCAGGCGATTGAAGTCTGTGTGGAAGCCTTCGCCGAGGTTTTTGCCGAGAAGAACCCCACAGACCCCTTCCAGGTTCGGCTGTTCCGAATCATCTCTTCGACTCTTGAACAGACACACACTCCTGCTGTTGTCATTCGTACCGCCCCCAAACAAAGAAGCCTGGGGAACCTACTCAGTCGATGCATGGCGGCACTTGAACCTGAGCACCGCCTGATTCTGCTGTTGCGAGACCTCTGCGGCCTGGGCATTGACACCATCGCAGAGGTGTTGGAAGTACCCGAGCGCACCGCCTACTCCAGATTGTCTCGTTCACGCACTGAACTCGCCCGAGAAGTCGCCCGGCACTCCAGCCCGATGGATGTTGTGTAGAGATGGACGACTTCTTTGCCGCCATGAGGCTATCTGCTCTGCTCGACAACACCTTGGAGGAAGAAGAAAAGACACAGGTTGAGCAAGCCATTCGCGAGAGCCCCCGCCTGCGTGTTCAGTACTCCCGAATGATGACTGCAGTGGAACTCGTCCGCTCGCAGGGAAACGCAGACCCACCCGCGATTCTTGAACAAAAGATTCTCGACCGGTTGCGCTCCGATGGAACCCTGAAAGCCCCATGGTCCGAGCACCTGCCCACGCGAAAAACCTTGCTCATAGCAGGAGCCGTCGTGGCTGTAATCGGCTTGACCTGGTGGAGTTGGCCCAGAACCCCTCAAACCGCCATGTCTCCACTACCTGAGGAGGAGAGCCTTGAAGAAGCACTGGCCACTCCAGTAGAGCTCAAGGAATCGCCTGTCCTGCCCACCGCCCCCCCAGAGGTTGTTCGCATGAAAAAGAAGGCAGCTCCCACCAAAAAGCCGTCCTTCAAGCCAGTCCCAGCCAATACTCCAGTGGCCACACCCGCTCCAGCGGCCACACCCGCTCCAGTGGCCACACCCAGCCGCACCACACCCAAAGCCATTCGAGGTGTCGTGCCCCAGTGGGAAGACGAAGCCGAAGAACTCCCCATACCTGAAGCGGAAATAGGCTCCGGAATCACGCGGCTTCGCCTGTTTCCCACACAAACCAACGCTCTCTATGAGCTGGAGCAATGGGCCTCACAACAAGGCATCTCTCTGAACACCCCTGCAAGAACCCTGAGTACCGAAGACAACCTCGCTCGACTGAAGTTCACCGCTACCGGGGGACAGATCGTGGACCTGCTGAACACTCTCCAACGCCTAGGTCCCCTTCACCAGGTGGAACCCCCCGATGCCCACCTCGGTGAGGCCACCTCAGTCCCGGTCGAAATCGAGGTCCAATACCAGCCTTAGGGGAGAAAGAACCCCCACAGGGGGTTAGCTCCAGTACACGATGTACCCCGATATCTACTCGATCCAACCCGACGGCTTTGCCAGTCCAATGGGA
>JAYZDK010000149.1:0-11235 GCA_036337845.1 Myxococcota bacterium
AGCACCTCCCAGCGGGCAAGGCCCCCCGACAGGACAAGCGACAGCCCCCACAGCAGCGCCCCCTTCCGAGCCTGCTGGTCCAGCTCCCGGAGACAACCCGGCCCCCAGCCTCTCCGATCCTGGACCGGCGGTAGATGGGTCCACCCCACCCCCACCGGTTCAGAAGGAAGACTCGAAGATGATCGAGGTCTTTCTGTTGGCCTTGATTGCCGGACTGGTGGCGGGCTGGTTTGTTCCGCTGATTCGAAGAAAGCGCTAATCCGCGGAGTTGTACGCCCCGACCACCACGTCTGCAGATTCTCGGAACACCACCAGACTACCGGATTCCACTTGTTCGATCTGTTGGGTGCGTCCAGACGGCCACCGGACAACAATCTCATCCGCGTTCTTCGCGCCACCCAAACCGATGACCAGCGTCTCCGAGTTCTGAGCAGCCAGCCCCTCACCGAACTGCAGCTCTCGCAAACTGTTCAACTCCCCTGCCCTGAGCGAAAGGCGAGCCCCCACTCCATCCCGGTTACTCCACTCAGAGTCCGAGTCAGCCGCAGTGTTTCCACCCTCGAGTCGAACCGCGACAAAACCCTGCTGGGAGCCAATCTGGTTGCTCAATACCTGCAAGAGGGGCGCATTCGCGTTCACTACGACAATGTCGACGCCCCCATCTCTGTCCAGGTCCGTCAGCGCAAATGAGCGCCCATCTGCAATCAGGTCCAGGCCCGATACCACCGAGAGGTCTTCATACCGCCCCTCCGTCTGAAAGAACGCACGATTGCGCTCAGACCCCGAGAAAGAAGCCCCCTCCTGAATGCGGTCCCGAATCCCCCGGCGCAGAGAGTCCTGGCCCTCAACATCTTGGGCCGAATCATCGGAGCGGGCGACCGCCCGCCAGTAATCACTTCAACAATCAAACGGCAAGCCGATCCGCTCCGGTGCTGTGTAGTAGCCAGAAAGTACATAGAGATCCTGCAACCCATCGTTGTCCAGGTCGGTGAGTTGCCCCCCCCAAGACCAACCTGCGCGTGCAACTTCAAGCGCTGGGGCTTCCAGTCCGGAAACCCGCTTGAATACCTCGCCCTCGTTGCGCAACAACGAGTTGCCAGCGGCAGCCTTGATCACACGCGGGTCCACGTCGCCAGCGCCCCGCACCACCCGATTCCCAGCGCGGCTGTACATATTGGACACGTAGAGGTCCAACCGGGCGTCATTGTCATAGTCTCCCCAGGAAACACCCATACCAAAGCCGTAATCTGCCGAGTCCGTGGCCGAGGTTACATCCACAAACCTCCCGTCTCGTTCATTGCGAAAGAGTTGATTCGGGGCGAAATCATTGGACAGGTAGACGTCTGGATCCCCGTCCCCGTCATAGTCTCCCCAGGCCGACTGATAGGTGTTTAGCCCAACGCTGAGTACCTCGGTGCGCACCTCCGCCGAGAATACTCCCCCGCCTTCATTGTGGAGCAGCACATTCCGAGGCCCAGGCCGCTGCAGGTAAAAGTGAAAGTCTTCATCAAAGAGCCTTACCCCAAGCTCCTCAGCCTCTTTCTCTCCCAGAAAGCCTTCCAAGACCGGGCGGCCAGACCAGTTCTCTCGCTCCAGCCATTCTCGCGCACGCTCCACCATGGAGGCTGCATAGGTCGACACATAGAGGTCCAAAAGCCCGTCCTGGTCGTAGTCCACGGCATTGACCGAGGACACCAGCGAAGGCAGCTTCCCGTTGAACCACTGAGTACTCACATCCACAAAAGCAAACCCGGTATTCTCCAGCAACACCGATGGGCTCAAGGTTCGCCCCAAAAACAAGTCGGGATCCCCGTCGTTATCGAAATCCGCAAAGACAGCCGCTGAACAGTGAGAATCCACATCCAGCCCCCAGGCCTCCGAGACTTCCTCAAGTGTTCCGTCTCCGCGATTGCGCAGCAGCAGATTCTTGCCATGCCTGGCCATGACATAGAGGTCGTCCCAACCATCTGAATCGATATCCACGACAGATATTCCGGGATGTCGGTCGAAAGATTCATACTCCAAGCGGCCCTTGGTCTTCCCCCCCGACTCAATCGCAGCAAGCACCTTTTCTTCGTGAACGGAGCGCCTTGAGCGCTCCAGGACATCCGGCGTCACAAGTTCATCGAGCACGTCCGAAAAGAGAGGTGTTTGGAGCTGGAGTGTTTCCAACTCCACCATGGCCCACTCTCGCATCTGGAACTGCCCCTCTCCAATCCACCAGCCTGTGTTCACCAGGCCTCGAAACCCGATGACCTCCCCCTCCTGCCCCCGAGCACGACCTTCCAGCTCCAGCTGCACACTCCAACGCATGGGATCCGTCGCATCAAAATGAGCATCCGCAACATGGAACTCCAGATACTCGAACTCAGCCACTGCCTGCAACGGCCCGCTCCAAACCCGTTCGTGCTCTCGATCAAAGTTCCTGGCCTTCTCCACAGACCACTGGGAAATCTGGACCCCAAGCTTCTCAAGCCTCCGAGTGCTCTCGGGCTCCAAAGACACATCCAGCACCACCAGCGATTCCCCGAAAAGCTCTGCGCAGTCCTCCGAACCCAAGTGCCCCTCTCGCAAACCCAAACCAAGTGCCTGGAGTTTCGGCGTCAATCCATGCACCAACGCTTCGGACTGGGCAAGCCTGGGCCCTTGAGGCACCACCGGTTCGGAAATCCAGGGTCGAGGCTCCCAGAAGTACCCGTAGAACACCCCACCCAACAGCAAAATAGCAGCGCCCAACCAAACTGCTCGACGCTTCATGGGACCTCTCAGGGAAACAGAAAGTTCAGGTCTATATCCTGGAAAAATTCCGCCGCTTCGTCAACGCTGACCGTGGGAGACTGTCCTCGAGTACCGATGCTGATCAGGTCTCCGGTGGCCGGGCCCATTCCTCCACCGCTGCCATCATCGTCCAGCACGGCCATGACGTAGTAGGCCTCGTCCCGAGGTGAGATTCCCTGCACCCGAAAATCAACCGCTGCATCATCCTCGGAGAGGTCGGCTTCAAACTGGTGAATCAACACGGGCATCAGCGTGCCCCCTCCGCTCATGGGATTGCTGTCGAACACGTAGATCCAGGCTGTGCCCACCCCATCTTCCGAGGGGCTAACACTCCGGGTCAGCTGTCCAACCAAGGTTCCGGTGTCCTCATCGTCATCCATTTGAAGCTGAGTCCAACTGTTGGAGCCCGGTGCCTCTCCTCCACCCACAAGGCGACTGGGGTGGGGCACTGTCACACGGCGGCGGGTGGGCACCTCCAGAGACTCGGTCACTATGCCGTCTGGCCAGATCACTCGAACAGACTCCAGAACCTCCTCCGAGCCCAGTCCAAAATGGAGCGAATAGGGATTCTGACCAAAGCCGCGCTGACCATGCACCTCTTGGAGTTGAACACCCATACTCGTCTGCACCTCCACCATGGCCCCCACAGCGTGGATGTTCTCCCAGGCCCCGGCCAACTCCACGCGCATCCACGCTTCCTCCCCACACTGATTCCACCAGGCATGCACCCCGTCATCGCCTCCCACCACCACGACTTCCACGAACCCGTCGGAATCGAGATCCGCGCTGACTAGACCGTAATGAGATGCAGCGTGCCCAAAATCGTCCAGACCTTCCACAAGCTCAAACCCACCCCCAACGACCCCTCGCCATAGCGCGTCCGGCTGCTCGGAATAGTCGAAGTCATCTTGGAGCGGAGAGGCGGTAGGGGTTCCTGCGGCTGCAACAGCGTCCATCAAGCCATCATTGTCGAGGTCCACCAGGTCGATAGACCAGCCCACCCAGTGAGCTCCCTCTCCCAGATCGGGCGCATGCATCCCCAGGGATGCCGCCCCCTCAAAGAACCCACCCGCGCCATCACTGACCAAGCAGCGCATCCCCGGGTCATCGGTGATGCAGTGGTCGAGCGCTCCGTCCTGATTCAAATCAGCGGAGTCCACGCCCATTGCAAAGATTTCCAGATCGGCTCCCCGTTCAGGGGCTTCATTCACAAAAGATCCGTCTTCCTGAGACATATAGAGCGCCGTGGGTGGAAACCCGAGCGAACTGCGGACAGCCGGTACCAACACGTCCTGTCGACCATCTCGGTCCTGGTCTGTCCAATGCGCCAGGAGACTAAGTGCTGCCTCTTCTCCTTCCGGGTTCAAGGTCTCGGCCAGCACAAACGCCCCATCTTCGTTGAGAAGCAGACGCTCCGGTGCACCCGGCTGTAGTGCATCGACCGATGGGTTCTCTCCCATGAGCATGGCACCCGGCAACAAGAGGTCCACATCACCATCCCCATCGGCATCCGCCCAAGCGCCACTCACCGTAAAACCGAACTCAGTAGCTTCCTCCAGGTAGGCCGGTCGCGTGGGACCAAACCTCAAGCCTCCCAGGTTCTCTGCAAACAAGACTGTGCGATGGCCAAACCCTAGAAGATCCACCAGACCATCACCGGTAAGGTCCACAAGCCCAAAGGCAGCAAATGGAGCGTAGGCCCGCAAAGAGACCAGCACCTCAATCTGGGTATCCACTCGAGAAAAGAATCCGTCCCCATCATTCTCAAAGACCTGTGGACCGTTCTCAAGATCCGAAAAAAACAGGTCCACGTCCCCATCAGAATCCCCATCCACGGCCGATACCCCAACTGCATACGGCCCCAGATCACCAGGGGTAGCCGGCAGACCCACATCAGGCGTGATTCCTCGTGCTTCCGCCTCGTCGCTGAACCGGTTGAATCCACTCACAGGCTCGGCACACACCACTTCTGGACCCAGCGAAACGGGATGAGACTCCAGCTCCGGTTCCGGCGTCACCGGCTCAGGCGTACAACCGCTCCCGAGACCGTACCCAATCAGCAGAAACCAATACATGAAAGCATCCTACCCTCGATGTTGCCCCTTTCAGTCTCCCTCTTCTCCCGACTACAGTCCCAGAGATGATTTCATTCCTTCTCCCACTCCTGGCCGTGGCGACCTTGAAACCAGCCCCACTGGCCGCTGTCGGCTGCAGCTTACGGAACCCCGACCAGGACATTCAACGCTTTTTTCCGACGGCAACCGACTACCTCGTCAACTACGTCTCTTTCGAAAACCAGGCTCCGGATGCCCTCTCCAACCTGGAGCAACTACTCGGGGAACCCCTCGACCCTGTATACGAGACCTCGGACGTTCCCTACACCCTCTACACGGTCTATTCAGGCCAGAACACCCTGGGGTATGTCTTCGGCACCAACCAGCGGGGCACGTACAGCACCATTCAGATCATCGCCATCGTGGATGCCAGCCTGGAACTTAAGACCGTCTATCTTCAAACCCTGCGCTCTCCCGCATTTGAGGCCTTTCAGTCGGCTGTCTTTCTGGAGGCCCTCTCCCAGTTCGACCTCGTGGACTTCTCCACCATGGCTCGGTGCTATCGCGACAAAGAATGTTCCGAGAACCCGGTCTCCGACCCGACGAACGGCCAGGAACCCGAGGACTATCGCCATATTCTCCGTGGGCTCTCAAAGCTCCATGGCGTTCAAACCCTGCTGCTACACCCTGGCGCACCGGTCACCCCACCCTCCCTTCACGCCCAGGCCGAATGGATTGGTAATCACCAAGGAGTGGACCTCCCTAGACAAGTCGAAGACCAACCCCGATTCATCCCTCTTTCTGAATCAGATCTTGAACCACACACACCTGTACTCGCCTGGAGACACCACAGCGGCTTGCGGGTGTATCCACTCGACTCTCTCCACGAAACCCCCGTGGTCCATGACACCGTCTCGGGGCAGAGGGTTGCCATCACCTGGTCGTCACCGTCCTCCACAGCAGCTGTTCTCGGACTGAATCCAGACAGCCCTGGGTTCCAACCCACCGGCGACCTGCTATTCCGGAATCGCGTATTGGTAGACCGGGGCCAGGGCAGCCCGTGGAATGTGCTGAGTGGAACCGCACTCTATGGGCCATCCAAAGGCGCCGAGGTTCAACACCTATCAGGCGCACACCTACTACCCCGGAGAGCCATTCTCAATGAGGAAGCAGCCCTGTGGGTATCCAGCACAACGAGCGCACCCACCTCCGCGCCCCTGGCTCCGACAGAAGGGGTTCTTCTGCTACAGGGAAACGGGGAAAATCCAGCCTGGAAGCTTGGCACCATTCACACTGAAGACCTCATCCACCAGACGCTCGGCGAAGTGCCTGTCATTCTCGCCTCCGTAGGCGACTCTGCTGTCGCCTGGGGACGAGACATTGGCGGGGAAGTGCTGTCTTTTGAGCGCTGCGCCACCGGAGGCCTCTGCGACACAAAGACAGGCTCTCGATTCTCACTGGCGAGCGGCCGAGCGGTATCGGGCCCTCTGACCGGACAAGCCCTTCCAGCCATCATCTCCATGCTCACCCCCATCAACGCATGGGCCTCCACCTTTCCCGGTGAACGGCTCGACGGTCAGCGAGAATAGAGCACTACGGTCTCCGCCTTCAGTCGCAGGGCCGCATCTTCCAGCCGAACTCGACCCCGAACCACAGCCGGCCTACCCGCGGAGTCCTTTGGAATGACGAACCCGCTGCCGAGGTCCAACTCGACGTAGACCATGTCGGTGTCTCCCAAAAGATAAAACCAGCACCCCATGGGACACACTTCCCCGACAGTACCCGAAAGGGTCACCTCGGTCTCGGACAACCCAGACTTCAAGGGTTTGGCTTCTTGGCGAACCTCTTCCGGATCCACGGCCACACCATAGACCTGGGGGCTACCTCCACAGGCCGTAATCAGCCAAAGCCAAAGCAGATGCCGTCTCAATAGACTCTCCGCATGTCCGCCTGACCCTCCGTGATTTCAACGGCCTGGTTTCCAGCAAGAGCGGGAATCTCTTGAACCTCACCACCGGGCCAGCGAACGGTAATCGGCCCCGAGGCTGTTGCGCTGTCCAGGCCAAAGATCAAGAACGGACTGTTGGTCGAGGAAAAGCCTTGCCCAGCCGCTACTTCTTGCACCAGGGTTCTCTCACCCACCTTCACCTCGACCCGAGCCCCAATCGCACTGCGGTTGGCTTTCGTGCCCACAAACCGCAAGTGAAGCCAATTCTTTCCGGTAGTGGTGTTCTCCAAGAACAAGTCTCGCCAACGATCGGAGAGCATTACGCCTCCATTGTTCATGAACAAATCGGCATCGCCATCGCGGTCGATATCCGCAAACGCCATTCCGTGGAACTTCCCATAAAAGTGGGGGTCTTCCAGGGGAGTAGTCAGCGTAAAGACATCATTTCCATCATTTCGATAGAACAGAGCGGGTTGCATAAACGAGAGCGGATGGCTTCCTGGCCCCAGCACCACATCCAAGTCGCCGTCCAACTCAAAGTCGACAAACTGCGCCCCCATGATGCTCGAGGGCAGGAAGTTGACCTTCTCGGCGATGTTCTCGAAATTTCCCGAGCCGTCGTTCTTGTACAAAGCCGCGCCATGGTAGCCCTTCTCCCAGGCTTTTGGCTCAATCAGCCCCTGCACCACACGCTCTTCGGAGCGAGAGAAATTGCTGGCCAGAATGTCCATGTCCCCGTCGTTGTCATAGTCGAACATCCAGGCCGCAAAGCCCATGGACGTCCCTTTAGCAACCCCACGAGCAGCGCCTTCCTCAACGAACGTGCCATCGCCCTGGTTGATGTAGAGCTGGTTGGGAGCAGTAAAACCACTTCCTGGCACACCCCCATAGGGCGGACTGAATGTGTTCACGAACAAGTCCGGTCTTCCGTCATTGTTCACATCCCCAACAGCCATGCCCACCGCGGTAGCCTCCAACGGCTTGATGCCCGCGGCTTCACTCACATCCTCAAACACCATGTCGCCTGTGTTCCGAAGCAGACGCAGCGTGCCTCCCATGGTTCCGGTGACTGCCAGGTCCACCAGCCCGTCGCCGTCAAAATCCAGTGCACCAGCACCACAGGAGTTCTGGTCCATGACCGCCACATCCCCATCGTTGGTCACATCCACAAACCCCTTGCCCTCATTGTTCTTGAGCAACCGATTGGGACCGGCACTGAACCAGGCCGCCTGGGTCAGGTAGAGGTCGGTGAACCCATCATTGTCAAAATCAGCGGCCACCATGCCAGGAGGTGTGTTGTACACATCGTCCAAGCCCGCATCCGGTGTGCGCACGAACCCCTCACCCACTGTGTAGCGATAAAGCTCTGGATGGGAGTACGCACCGTTGGCTACCAGGTCTAAGAAGCCATCGTTCTCCATGTCCAGGAAAGACAACGCACCCGCGAGCTGCCATCGGCGGATACCCAGAAAATCTGCACGGTCCCGAAAGGGAAACTCGCTGCTATCCACCTGAAGGTGCTCCCCAAAGGAAAAGAGTTCGTTTCGGCGACTGGCCGCTTTCTCGCCTTCCACCGCCGTGAGCGCCATGCGCAGCCACAACCGGGTGTGGATGTCCGGGTGAATCCGGTGCGCGGATTCCAAGAACGGGACAGAACGTGCGTATTCGCGGTACCGAAAGAACAGCGAGCCCGCATAGAAGTTCACATCCCAATCATCCGAAAACCAGTCCTCGGACTTGTAGTCTTCAATGAGCTTGATGGCCTCCTCATCAAACCCAATATGCACGAGGCCCATCACCGCATTGGCCTTCATCCGGTGGTCTCCGGGTTGCTCCGCGATCGCCTGCTTCATCGAGGCCACAATCTCCGCTTGGTTCTCTCGTTGGATCAAGCCTTTTCGGTACAACTCCGCCACGGTCCAGAAGTTGATTTTTCCATCTCGCAGAATGCCTCCTACCGGGTCTTTTTCGTATCGATCTCGCTGTGCCACGAGCATCATCCTCGGAGGCTGCACCCGAATCTCGTGCTTGTCGTTGAGCGTGTCATGCGTGTGGAAGTTGTCCCAGGGCTCTACCGCCTGGGCCAACTCACTGCGATCCGGGAGAGGCTGGATCGCTGCCATATTCGGGTCAACATCCAGCAACAGGGGGCTCGTGGGTTCTTCGGCCTGCTTCAGTGCCGGAGAACCACAAGCGAGGACAAGAACCAACGTCACACTATTCATGGGGATCCTCAATCTCGGCAAGCGCCGCTGACTACCAAATCACGTAGTCGATAGATCAACGATGCGCCCACCTTGCAGGCTGTATCGCTGGCGAAACTCAGACCGTTCAAACACTTCGAGGTCATGGGAAACCACCAGAGCTGTGGTACCGGTTTGTTGGCACAGAGAAAACATGAATTCCAGAGTACGGTCCCGATTGGATGGATCCAGGCTGGCTGTCGGCTCATCCGCCAGTAGAAACCGCGGACCGTTGGCGAATGCACGCGCCAACGCCACCCTCTGGCGCTCCCCACGAGAAAGCACGCTCACCCGATCATCTCGACGCCCCTCCAACCCCAACGGTTCCAACAGTTCATCCACGCGAGGACCTCTACCGCCCGCCGCCAGACGAATCATTTCCAGATTCTGGGCCACGCTCAGGCTCTCCAACAAGTCCACTTCCTGAAACACCAGTCCCAGCCGGCTCAAACGAAAGTCCTGGGGTGTCCCACACTCGGCATAAGGCGTTCCATCAAAACTCAGGGCTCCCGCATCTGGCTCACAGAGCCGAGCCATCAGGTTCAGAAGCGTCGACTTCCCCGAACCCGAAGGCCCACACAATGCGGTGTGCTCCCCAGACTTCAAACACAAGCTCACCCCGCGCAACACCTCCTGGTCGTCCCATCTCTTGTGGAGGTCCACCACCTCAATCACAGGGCACCTCGTTCTCGCTGCCCCAAACGAACCCGAGCCAGAGCGGGCAACGTGGCGATCCCTCCGAGACCCACCGCCCCAAGAAACACCATCCCTACAAGACGAAACTCCACCTGTACCAGTTCACCCGAGGGAACATAGGGCAAGTAGCTGCCCAACCAAACATCGCTCCAGCCACCTAACAACACTGACAACCCAACCCCCAAAAGCGTCCCGGAGCACACCAATATGAGATTCTCGATCAACGCAGCCGTCGCAATAAAGCCGTAGCCAATCCCAATGGCATGCAGCGTGACCAGGCGACGATGCTCAGCCAATGAACGCAACATCGACGTGTTGAACAGCACGGCTGCAGCAAGCACCGCCATAAACCCACTGAGAATCCCCACCACGCTGTGTAGGTTGGCCATGGCCAGGCGAAGAGTTTCGACCACGGAGTCCAGGCTGATCACCTGAAGCGCTGGATCGGACTCATACCGGTCTCGAACCCCTTCACGAGCCACAGAAGACCCGGAAGAAAGCTGGAGGCCAGCCCCGGTGAGGCGATCCTCCAGCCCAAAGTACTTCTGCAGCGCACTCAACTCCATCAAGACCGTGCCATCAAGCTGACTGCCAGTGCGCTCCAGCACACCGAGCACCGGAAGAGAGAGCGCCTCCCCCTTTACGCCGCCGGGAACCAACCAGGCATCTCCAACATGGCGCTGTTCGATCTCAGCCGCCTCGAATCCAAGCACCACACCCTCGCTACCAGCCGACAGCCACTCTCCTTTCAGCAACGAAAGACCACGCGCCTCAAACACCTCGGGCACCACACCCTTCAACAAGGTCATGCCTGCGGGAGCCAAGGGATCACGAACCGGATGAATCAGCGTTGGAAACACCGCAGCCACATCCCCATCTGCACGCAGCGACTCCAAGACCGAGTCCGGCATGTACCGAAGGCCCACGCCACCGCGCAGCATCAGTGTTGCTGCCTCATATGGACAACCTCGCGCAGTGATCAGCAGATCATAGCCAAGCCCATCCACATCTCGAGAGACCGCCTGCTGATAGCCGGAAACAAAACCCTGCAGGGTCGTCACCAAGAAGACCGCAAACGCAACCCCCAGAACACTGATTGCCGAAATCCATCGCGCCAGGCGAATGTTGGCCAGCGGCCAGATCAGCAGGTATTTCCACGCACCCACGTCAGGCCGGCACAGCCTGTGTCCGAAGCAACACCAGCTTCTCTTCGCAGAGCGCCTCCATCAGAACCCTTCCTTCCTCTCGGGTTCCACCACTGCCATTCGCGTCCACATATCGGTCAAGTACTTCCCCGAGACTGGAGGAGCCATCCAGGAGTTGAACGAGGTTCCAACTGGCATCATCAAGCGCGACAATGTTCCGTCCCAACAACCAGGAAGAGGTAGACGAAAATACCGGCCGAGACTCATCGAAGGTGACCCCTCGTACCGGCTCAAGTCGATGCGTGTCTCCATCGATTTGCCAGGAGGTATCCAAGTCTCCATTAAGCACTGGAATCGTGTCCTCCCGAAGC
>JAYZDK010000150.1:0-9657 GCA_036337845.1 Myxococcota bacterium
TGTCCCGCACCCCCTCACCAAGCCATATTTGCCCTGCAATATCTGGAGCTTATGGCTCAATTAGGCAGTTTCTTCAAGGGTCAAGGCATCTTGACGATCAGTGTCGCGAAAGGTAATGTCACGACCCTCCGGTTGGCGCATTTTCTGCGTTCCGACTGGGAAGATCCCCGGTACCGAACGTAGACCAGGCCATGATGATCCTCCCCAGAGATGTAGGGCAGTTCCGTCTGCTCAGGAAACTCGGAACGGGTCCCGTTAGCGAAAGCTATGAGGGAATCGACCGCTCCCGATCTGACGAGCGCGTAGTACTGCGAAGAATCCTCCCGTTCGTACTTCAAGACCGCAGTCGCATGACTAGCGTGCAGGCCCGCGTAGAAGACCTGCTGGCCGTTCGGCACCCCTTCTTGGTTCAGGTGCTGGACTGGGTTGCTGTCGAAGGAGAACAGTTCATTGTGGAAGAGTGGGTCGACGGTGTCGACCTTGGACGCCTTCTGGCCTGGTGCCAACACAACAAACGCCCAATCGCACCCAACATCTACCTGAACGTAGCGACCCAGGTTTGTAATGGGCTTGAGGCGCTCCATGGTCGCCCGGGAAAGAGCTCCGGTGCTGAGAACGTCCTACACCTCGGATTGCGCCCCTCAGCCATCATACTGAAGCCAGACAATCGAATCCAAGTGGGCAGCTACGGTTTGTCGCGGTCTCCAACCGCTCTCTCCCACGGCGCCGCCTCAGAACCCGTTCCTACCCCAATGGAATATCTTTCTCCTGAGCAGACTCAGTCTGACGAGCGGCTTGGACCCTCCTCGGACATCTTTGCTCTGGGCAGTATTTTGTTTGAGCTTCAGACTCACGAAGCTCTGTTTCGCGGCGAAACATCCATTCAAACCATCCAACGAATTCGGAACTGTGACATCTCCTCACAGCTACCCAAGATTCAAGAGACCCTGCCGGGCCTGGACAAGATTCTCACCCGGGCACTGTCTCTCAATCCGCAACATCGCTACCAACGCGCCTTTGTGCTCCGAGAAGATCTCCGAGGCCTGATGGCCGGATACTCGTTCTCGAACATCAGCGAAGAAACTACTTCCTTTCTTGAGCCCATCCTGAAGGACTCGGGCGAAACTACAGGCGGCCAAAGCCTCGTCGACGCCGCACCGGACGCTCCCGCCGGCACCGACGATTTTGCGGAAGACTCCTCAACCCGAATCGATCCCGACCCCATCTCAACAGCTGCTGAGGCTGCTAGAGCGGCCGCCGCCCGAGCTGTTGCGGAGTCCAAGCCCATCGTAACGGAAACCTCCTTTCCTAAAGACGACCGCCTTCCCACAATGGAAACCGAAGCGGACTCGCCCGCCCCGATGATCGCCAAGGTTCCATTCGGGACTGGTACTGAAGAGGATTCCTTGGATGTCGGCCCACCGACCCTGCTTTCCTCCGAGACCGAAGCGCTGGTTGCCGAAAACGACCCTTCGGCCCTAGGCCTCGAAGAAGCGCCCGAGCCGCAAGAGTCAAGCTCATCTGCGAATGAGAGCGAAGCGGACTACAACCTGCATGGAGAGCCGACTCGAGACTTACCGCCTCCAACACCCGAACAAGAGCCTGTAGAAGCCCCCCGGTCCATGCAGCCCTCACCGGCGCAGGTTCAGGTACACACACCGGAGAGTGCTACGCCTACGCCGCCCGAGCCGTCCGAGCCCCTCGCACCACCAACCCCCGAGCCTGCACCGCCTCAAGACTCCGCACCTGAAATCACAGCGGCCGCACCGCCCCCCTACGAGAGCCCAGTGAACCCGGTCCATGAAGACGCCGCCCTTGAACCTACCGGAGCGATATCCCAAGAAGACGGAACCCCCCATTGGGACGTGTCGGATGACTCTGACCTAAGCCTTGCGCCTACCAAGAATAGGCTTCCTCTGGTCGCCGCGGGACTTGCGGGGCTCGTGCTGGTGCTGGTGGTGTTGAACGTTATCAAGACAAGTAGTTCAGAGGGGCCTGAGACGGTGAAACCGGAAGAGCCCGCGCTCGCAGAGCTCTCACCTCCCGCAGAGGAGGCCACGCCGACTGAGGAAGACTCAGAAGCTCAAGACGACCCAACCGAAGAAGCAGTAGAGGCTCCAGCGCCGGAACCTGTCGCAACACCTCCAGAGGTGAAACCAGCGGCCAAGCCCGCCCCACGGCCCGCTCCTGTACGCCCCAGCGCCAGCCGGCCTACGCGTTCCCCCACCCCTCGAGCCTCGACACCCAGCTACTTTGACGACGGGCCCGCTACCGCTGATGTCGCCAGCCTGGACCAAACCGAAGGGGAGGACGTGCTGTATGTCGTTCCGGAACGCACGGATGTCGATGGCTACGCCTCCAGTGCAGCCGATGGAAGACTGTCTCGCGGAGACATTCAAGTGCTGGAGAGTATTCAACCCTCCGACGGGTCCTACACCCGCTCGCGAGCGCTACTTCTGATGCATTCCGAGAAGACCAAGAACTCGTCCGCCACTGGGAAGTACCTCAGCCAGATCATGAGCCTGGAGGAAAACCGCTGCGATCCTGTGTTTCTGTCCAAACGTGCGCGATGGTACGCCAACCAGAAGAAATACAGACAAGCACTTAAGGAAGCTCAACGAGCCGAGCAGCACTGGGCCCGAATTCCTCCAGAGCTTCAGTTTGAAACCAAGATGGAGATCTTTGAGGTCCCAGCCGCGTCACAGCAAGGCCTCTTCTACGCTTCCGAGGATGACTTGGAAATCCTCGACAAGGCAATCAAGGCCTGGAAGAAATACGGGGCGCATGCCCAAGGGCGGCAACGCATGGATCTCGTCGCTCGAGCCGAAGAACAAATCTCCAAGTTGGAATACGCCAAGGGAAGATTGGAATGACCCTGTCAAGCGCTATGAAACCACTCCTCATGCTCGGGCTGTTTTCCACAACCGCTTTGGCTTGTGCCCCACGAATCATCTCGGGCACAGTCATGGACCGAAACGGAAACCCGATTGAACGCGCCAATGTGCGGGTCGCTCCTGGTCAGGTTGAACAAGTCACCGATGCGTCCGGGTACTTCATGATCGACTACTATCGAGACGAACTTGGAAAACTCGGCAAGCTCAAAGCCCGCACGGAATACCAGTTTGAGGTATTCAAAGCCGGCTACCACCTCTACAAGTCGGATGCTGTCTATTACAAGCGGGGGGAATACATTCTGGAGCCGATCACGCTCAAGGAAGACACCATCCGTGTGATGGGTAACGACTCCAACATCGACCCCGAGCTTTACCCCGACCGGAGCCACTCCGCGGGTGCGAGCTACGAAGGAGAATAGAGCGTTGCGTAGCGCTGTCTGGATGCTGATTATCCTGGGTGCATGCACCGGTACACACCCGGAAGCTACCAACGACGCGTCGCCACTGGATGCCACCTGGGTGGGCCAGCTGGCATTGAATCCCCAGCAATTCCAAACGCTTCTGGACGATTCCCGCAACGGATGGTCGGCGTATCACGCCGGTGAACTTCAAAAGGCATCGACTCAGCCCGGGCTGGTAAAGGCACGAGCCCACCGGGATCTCTCAGAGCTTCATGCACGATTGGGCACCCTAGGTGGTCTAGCCTGGAAATCCATCGTGGCCACCTGGGATACACGAACCGGCCTACCAACGGACTCCGGTATTACCTGGTTCGCAGCACTGGCGGCCATGGAGTCCGGTGATGTAGCGCAAGCTACAACCTGGCTGACCATGGCTAGCTCGGTGGACTACCCCCCCGTGAGTCAGGCCGCCCAAGCACTGCTCAAAGCTGGTCAGTTCAAACACATGGACTTCGCCACACCGCCCAGCAGTCCCTTACTCGTACGCCTCCAGACCCACATCGAAGCACGAAAATCCGGCGATTCGAAACCACTCTTGACGGAAGCCAACCGACCACTGCTCGTGGAAACCGGCGCTGGACATGAGCGTCCATTCTTCGATCCCCAGCTACCGTGGACACTGGCTCACACCCACGCCACGGCAGCCGGAAAACTGCCCTCTGACCCCTTGGCAGCGGTAATCTTTACGGGCTGTCCCAATGGCGATACGGCGCGAAGCAGCACCCTGCAGCAGGCGCACTCCACCGCGGCACCGCACTGTGCCACCGATGCTTTGTGGACGGATATTGGTCTGGATCTGGACCTGACCGAAACGGATGACCAAGACAAAGTAAGAGCCTTCGCTCGCGAGTTGGATGCGATCATCGATACCTGGCGGGGCTCGTTGCTCGAACGCAGCACAGAAGACGGACGCGCCCTGGTCGAAGACCTACAACTCGTTGCGATATTCAGAGGCAGAGTCTTGATCGACCAGGCTCTGAGGTCTTTAGACGCCGGCCATCCCCGGCAAGCGCAAGCTCTGCTTCAAATGGCGCAGGACCTCTCTCAGCCACGAACGATCACCCCTTTGAATCCAGCCATCCTTTATGCACTTCTCGCGGAGACCCACCTGCGCACCGGGCACACTCGCGAGGCATTAGACGCGTTGGAAATCCTTGTGGAGGCCTTTCCGGCTGCCAAGGGAATCGACGAAACCGTCGGGGACCTGGCCGTTCTTCAAGGATTGGATCGCAGGGGCGACAGCAAAGAGCTATGAGCGGCCGTCATCTGAATACCAAGGACAGGATGTCGAAATGAACAACAAAACCCTACACCTGTTCGCACTGGGCATCGCGCTTAGCCTCGCTGGACCCGCGAGTGGCACGGCGCTTCGATATGCAGAAGACCAGGCACCTGGGATTATCAATCCCCTATTCACCACTTCGATGTCGGAGGCTCGGGTAAACGAGTTGTTGTTCGACGGTTTGTTCACAGACGACCGGGACCTCGCCAGCACTCCAGCACTTGTGGACAACTGGGAGCTCGCCGAAGACAAGCTCTCCATGACGCTGAGCCTTAAGCCCGACCTCTACTGGCAAGACGGCACCCCCCTGTCTACCAAAGACGTCGTATTTACCATCGAGGCCATGAAGAACCCGAAGACGCTTTCGTCGGAGGCCGGACGGGTCGAGTGGATCAAAAGCGCCGAGGCTCTCTCCAGCCAACAGTTGAGGCTCACCTTCAACCAGCCAGAGTTTCAACCCCAAGACAAACTGTTCTTCAAGATCGTTCCGAGTCATGCGTTTGACTCCACCACGGTGAGACGAGGGGACGACTTCCGAACCAAGCCCGTAGGTACCGGCCCCTACCAGTTCATCAGCTACAACCCTGACAACAGCATCACGTACCGACGAAACACCGACTACCGGGACTCCGTAGGTATTCCAGAGCTCGTGATGCGAGAAGTCAATGACAAGAACTACCAGGCCAAACTGATGCTCTTTGAGAGTATGGAAGCCCTGATCCGAGTGCTTCCCCGAGACCTGGCTGTGCTGCAGAACAACCGGCTAGTCGAGCTCTACCCCTACCAAACGAACTCCTGGTGGTACACGGGTTTCAACCTGACGAGGGCACCGTTTAATGAACCCAAGGTTCGAGCCGCGCTGGCCCACATGGTGGACGTCGAGGCGCTCCTGGCGCCCGTAGGCACCGGTGCTGTGCTCTCCGGCCCTTTTGTGAAGTCCTCTCCCTACTACAACCACGATGTAGCCCCGGTTTCCGCGGATCCATTTCTCGCGGGTGGCTATCTTGAAGAGGCCGGGTTCGAACAAGGCCCCGATGGATGGCAACGTGACGGAGAGGTGCTCACGCTCCAACTCTCCGCACCCAAAGCGGTGGAAGACGCTCAAGAAATCGTCCTCAATTTGCAAGCACAGCTCCAGCAAAATGGCGTGAGTGTCACGGTAGAGTTCCTCGACGAAGCAGAATGGAAGGCCAGAATTTGGCGCAACCGGGACTTCGACATGTTGTTGTCCCAGTGGAGTTTCGATCGCAACGAGGACGTGCGGGACCAGTTCCATTCGAAGGGCGCCCGTAACTTCGGAAGTTACACCAACGAGAAGGTCGACGATCTCCTGGACCGCGCACGAAACTCCAGCGACCCGTATGAAAAGAAGATGCTGCTTAGAGAAGCTCACCGAGTCATCCATGAAGACCATCCAATGATCTTCCTGTGGACCCTGGATTCCTATGCTGCGCTGAACACGAAGATCTCCCAGGTGGCCATCCACCCATTCTACTTTTTCACCTACGTGTCATCTTGGCGCATGAAGTAAAGACGGGCGCTGCCACATTCAGCGCTCTGATGAGACCCTGTGTCTCCTTCTTCGCAACACTCGTAGGCGCCATTTTTCTGGCTCAACTGCTCTTGTGGTTGGCGCCCGGCGATGCGGCCGACATCGTCGCGAATGATCCCAAACTTCGCGAGGCACTCGTCCAGGAATGGGGCCTGGACCAGTCCCCTCTTCAGCGGACCCTGATTTTTCTTGGTCATGCCATTCAAGGCGATCTCGGCACCTCTCTGACCTACCGCCCTGGAGCATCTGTGACCGGGCTTGTTCTTCCAGCCTCCATTCGCTCGTTGGGGCTTCTACTTGGAGCCTTGCTGGTCAGCCTCGTCACGGGTGTGGGGATCGCCTTCCATACCGCCGGCAGGAAGAGCTGGCTGCGGCGGATGATCCAAATCGGAAGCGTGGTCCCTGTCTTTCTATTGGCCTATGCCTCGATGACGCTGCTCAATGAGTGGACCTTTTCCCTCATGCAGGCTGAGGTCATTTCTAGACCTGGTTGGTTTGCCCTACCCGACCAAGACTCTTTCTTGAAAACCTGCCTGGCGATCCTGGTATTAGGCGTGGGGTCCTCAGCCCTGACTGAGATTCACGTAGCCAGCGAGCAGGAACTTCAGCGAATTCGCCGCTCCAAGTTCATTGATGCAGCACGTGCCCGGGGCGCCAATACCACCCCCCACTTGTTCTGGAACCTGCTCGGTCCATTGACAACACTCGCCTCAAACCGAGCAGCCTTTTTTCTAGGCGGACTGATCATCATCGAAAAGGTCCTGCACGTCAACGGCGTGGGCGCCATGCTCTGGCAGGCCTGTCGGCTGCGCGATTACCCCCTGGCCTTAGGCATCACCTTTGTAGCCGCAGCGCTCGTGTGTGCCGCCCGGCTGGCCGGCGATATTGTACGAGTCACCGTAGATCCCCGCCTGAGGGCTCAGAGATGAGACGAGGTGTACTCCTGGGAGGGCTGCTGCTCAGCCTGGTCTTGCTGGCTTGGGCTGTGAGCCTGCTTGTAGCTTACGATGCCGTGTCGGACGTAGACATCAGCCGCGCATCGGCCCTGCCGTCCCTAGGCCACCTGCTTGGCACGGATCATCTAGGTCGAGACGTGAGCTGGAGGTTGATCACTGCGACGCTTTCCTTTGTGGGCCCAGGACTCGTCGCCTGCATACTCGCAGCCCTCTTGTCCATCTGCGCTGGCGCCCTGGCTGGCTGGTACGGTGGCTGGATCGGAGAAGGATTCCGATACCTGTTCACAGTCATCTCCGCGATCCCCAGGTTCGTACTCGTGCTCTTGGTGTGTTCCATCTACGGCAGCACGGTCTGGAATATCGCCTTGGCTTCTGCCTTGGCCTATTCACCCAAGATGGTCGAGTCCATCTACAACCGTATCGCGTACTTCCGCGTCGCCGAATTCGTATTGGCCGCGGAGGCCCATGGGGTACACCCCCGGCGGATCCTGAGCTACCACCTGGTATGGGTGAACTGCCGATACCTCATTTTCCGCCACATGTTGACCCTGTTCTCCTATTTCTTGCTGGTAGAAACCACTCTCTCATTCATCGGTGGGTTTGGGGTGGTCGAGCCACAGCCAAGTTGGGGGAACATGATTGCTTTTGAATGGGGAGTGCGAGATGGAAACCCCTGGGCCACCTTCGCCCCCGCAATCGCCATCTGGGCGGTAATCCTGGGTTGTGCGCTGCTCGTCGAAGGCATTCGGGAGGACGAGCATGCGTAGAACGCGACTGCAGCTCACCGACCTGCGTATCGAAGGCCCAGATGGCGTCCTGGTGGATGATGCACGCCTGGAATTGCGCCCCGGTGAAATCACAGTCTTGGTGGGCGCGTCGGGTTCGGGCAAGTCCCTGACGACCCGAGCGCTGCTCGGCCTGGTAGACCCGGCGCTACGATTGGTGCGAGCCGACCTCCGCGTAGAGATCGAAGGAGTCGAACACCATCCTTATGACAGACTGAGCATGGCCGACTCCAAACAACTCGAACGCAATTTCCAGCCCCTGCGCGGCGAAATCATTGGATATCTGCCACAGGATGCCCGAGGCAGTTTGGAACCCCTCTGGACAATAGGCCGACAGGTGTTGGAGTGCCTGCATCTTCGAGGTGATGGCCAAACCGACCCAATCCCCTGGCTGGCCCGGGCCGGGTTCAAGAGTCCCGAGCGAGTCAGTTCGCTCTATCCCCACGAGCTCTCCGGTGGGATGGCCCAGCGAGCAAGTATTGCGCTTGCTTTGGCCCGTGGTAGCCGTTTTCTCCTAGCAGACGAACCCACCACAGGGCTGGACCCCACAGTTCAAGAGGGCATCATCCAGGAGATACTCGAACTCCGGGACAAGGGGGTCGGCATTTTGTTCATCACCCATGACCTCAGAATCGTGCCCAAGCTCTGCAACCGGCTCCTCGTCATGCACGACGGCCAGATCGTAGAAGAAGCATACGGCCCCCAAGCCATCGAATTGATGCAATCGAAACCCGCCAAAGCCCTCTGGGCGGCAACACAGCGAATCTCCGGGGCGACACGCTAATGGCACTGTCTGTACGAGGACTGACCAAAGAGTTCCGCCGTGCGGGGCCGATGCGGAGAAGTCAAGAAACACATCTCGCCGTGAACAATGTGGACTTTGAGATTCGGTTGGGGGAAGTCGTCGGACTGATCGGTGAATCCGGCTCCGGCAAGACCACACTGATTCGAACTGCATTGGGACTGATCCCCTACACTACCGGTGAAATCGAGCTCCTGGGTAAACAGCTCAGCAACCTCAAAGTCGCAGAACTCCGAGCGATGCGTCGCAAGGTTCAACTTCTATTTCAATCTCCAGAAGCCATGTTGAACCCAGGGCTTACCGTTCGAGAACACTTGTTGGAGTCTGCTGCCCTTCATCGACCCAACGAAGACCGCGAAGAACTAGCGGTGGCCTGCGCACAGGAGGTCGGCCTCGACCACCGACTCGATAATCTACCCCGCCAACTCTCCGGGGGAGAAAAGAGAAGAGTCGGGATCGCCCGCGTACATATCTCACGTCCTCAGCTCCTCGTAGCCGATGAACCCACGGCCGGTTTGGATGCCGCATTGAAAGCAGACCTCATCGACCTGCTACTGCAACACCGGGGCCCGGAAAACGCGATATTGCTCGTCTCGCACGACCTTCCACTCGTGACCTACGCATGCGACCGGGTTCTGGTCATGCTGGATGGACGCATCGTGGACTCATTTCAAACCATCGACATGAAGAACAAAAAGCACCACCCCTACACCGAGCAACTTCTTCGAGCCACAAACATGCTGGATGAGGAGTGTCCGTGACTTGGTTGTCCCTTCTCCTGATCAGCCTTGCGAACGCCATGCCCGCCAAAGTGGATGTCGCGCAAGCCGTAAACCAGGCCCAACTGTTTTCCAAAAAGGGTTGGCATGACGAGGCTCAAATGGAGCTTCAACAGGTGCTCAACACAGAGGAAGGCCGAGGCTCG
>JAYZDK010000151.1:0-12121 GCA_036337845.1 Myxococcota bacterium
CCCCTACCCGGAGAACCCCATGTTGAACACACGTCCAAGCACCTCCCTCATCCTTGCCCTGACCGCGTTCACCATGGGTTGCCGCACAGAAGACGGCTCGAATAGCGACCTGGAAGCCCGCATCGCAGCCCTTGAAGACGCCTTGAGTGCTCAGGAAATCGAGACGTCCAGCCAGGCCGAGGCACTCGACGCACTCACCACCCACGCCAACGACAACACCACGGGGCTGGACAACCTCGCAGAAGAAGTGGACGCCCTCTCCGGTGGCGTGGACCTCACGGACATCCAAGATCAGGTGGACACCAATACCGCCCAACTTGCGGCCCTGGACCCCGAAGACCTCGCCACCGAAGACTGGGTGACCAGCCAGGGATTTGTCACCGACAATGACATCACAAATCTGGAAAACACGGTCGCCACCAACACCTCCTCGATCGCCACCAACTCAAGCGCTATTTCATCCACCACAGTCCTTGTGGCTGGCAATACCGGCAGCATCGCTCAGAACAGCATCGCCATTGCAGCGAACTCGAACTCGGTTGCAGCCAACTCAAACGCCATCACCACCAACACAACCAGTCTGACCAGCCTGACCAGCACCCTCGCCACAAACACCAGTGCGATTGCCACAAACACAGCAGATATCGCCAGCAATAGCGCCACGACGGCTACCCACACTACAGACATCGCCGCCAACGCCACCGCCATTGCAACCAACACAGCGAGTGGAGCAACCAACGCGAGCGGCGTGGCTACCAATGCCGCTGCGATTGCCGCCAACGCGACGAACGCGACAACCAATGCCGCAGACATTGCCACGAACTCCGGCGACATCGCTACCAACGCGACCAGTGCTTCCGCCAATGCCGCCGATATCGCCACGAACGCAACCGATATCACCAACAACGCCACAGACATTTCCGACCTCGGGGACGCAAGCAGCCTATTCGGAACTCCCGCTCTTTGGGAGACTTCTCTCACCACAGAAGAGCATCTGTACAACCAAGGCCGGTCTGGCCTGCTGTTGATCACCAGTGACGGAGCGTTCTACCAATCTTTCCAAGTCAACACAGATGTGCAGTCGGGAACGCGAGCCTACATCACCTTCTACGTGAACAACCCCACCACTTCCGACATTTCCGTGGACTGGAACTTCTGCCGTTCCGACAACTCAACAGTCACCGTGGACGGTACCAACGTTGCCAGCCCATCAGACGGGGACGGTCACTGCTCAGCCGTGGTCAACTTCACGCTGACCCCCGGAAGCCACGTGGTCCAGATTACCGATTACGACTCCAACAACTTGATCGAAGGCGTCGGAGTCCGAAACGCCTGGATTGCTGCCAACGGACTCGAGGTGGACTACACCGCACTGGAAACTGCAACCGCCAGCGCGTTGTAGCACTCACCTTGGGCCGGATTCACAACGGTATGGGAGATCCCTGATGAAAACCATCGACACCGAAACCGATTTGGACGACCTGCGCAGATCAGCCCAGACCTGGGCTGTAGTCATGGCCTGGGGCAAAAACGGGCTGTTTGATGCCATGAGTGATGGCGCTCCGCATAGCGCCAGCGATCTGCCTGGAGACACGCGCTCCATCGAGATCACCGCCACCTTGCTGGGCCACATAGGCCTGCTCATCCGACACGAAACAGAAGAGGGCAGCCACCAATGGTCTCTGTCCGCCACCGCCCGCGAACTCCACGCCCAAGGCTCTCTGTCCATCCCCAGAAGCACCGGCATCTCCGAGCTGAGCCGTCTCCCGGATGTACTGACCGAAGGCGGACCCGTAAGGGATGATGAAGGCCAGCGCCGAGCCACGGCTATCGGCGTAGACCCAGACAACCCGGAAGGCGCTCGCATGTTCATGAACATGCTCTACAGGCGCAGTGGGGTGGCCGCAGGCGAAACCGCACGTCTTCTGGCCGCACGCCTGCCCAAAGGCGGCCGTGCCCTGGACTTGGGAGGCGGCCACGGCCGCTACGGTGAGGAACTGGCCCGACACGGTTTTGAGGTGACCCTCTTTGACCAGCCTGTGTGTGTGGAGGTCGCCAAAGAGCGCTACGGCGACAGCCAGCACTATATCGCCGGGGATTTCATGGTGGATGACTTAGGCGGCCCCTACGACCTGGTCCTGGGCTCCAATATTGTGCACGGGCTCTCCGATACAGATCTCACCCATCTCCATCCAAGACTGCGTGAGGTCATCCGTCCCGGAGGCCTGCTGGTCTGGAAGGACATGTTCTTAGACGACACGGCTATCGGACCAGAGAGCGCCGCGGTCTTCGGCATCCTGATGCTGATGTACACCGAAGGGGGCCGCAGCTACTCGGTCCAGGAAATGGGACGCATTCTTGCCGACGCTGGATTCGACTCCCTTCACCATACGTTGGTAGCCGACCAGCGCTTTTCGCTGGTGATTGGGCAGTAGGCTCCCCTGTTCCTCAGCCCAGGCTAGAAATCAAACAGCCATCCGAGGGAGAGCACGTTCATCCTCTTCTTTTCCTCGGTATCTGTTTGGATGATCTCGGTATAGGCCACCGAATCCACCCGAAGCTGAAGCCCCACACCACTCCAAGTCGCCTGACTGATAAGGCTTGTCACCATAGCCGGGTGATTTTGAATCTCGGTGGCCTGGGCCCGTGCACTTTCATCGCCCAGCGCCTCGAGGTCATCAACTGTATGCACCATGCCCAATCCAAAGGCCACTCCAGCCGATACATTGGCGGCTCCGGCAGTGCTGGGAGGAGTCATCAAAACCGCCTGAATATCGGCCCCGAGCCCCGCTCTGGAGATGTCCGGCGAGATGTTGTTGTAGTCCACCAACTGAGTGGTCAACGCGGTCCAGTCCTGGTTTTCCACTCGCTCCTGTGAATACATCACCGAGCCTTCCACACCGAGGATTCCAAACTGGTAGCCCACATCCCAGCGAGCGAAGACCTGAGAGACAAACGGGTCGTTGTAGTTCGTACCCAGCCCAACGCCCACGTTGAGCCCCTCGGCTTGAGCAGAAAACCCGAACAGCAATGCAGTGAGCAACATCTAAAACCCCACCAGCAGGTCCAACGTGAAGGTGACGGAGTTCGCCACCTGCTTGCCTTCTTCTCGAGGCCCATCCCCATAGTCGGGGTGATCTTCAAGACTCAAACGATTCAACCAACCAAACCGCCAGCCAATCCGCTGCCCAATCCATACGTCAATGCCAGAACCCAGCACCAACGAAGGGGACACTCCCGTGCCAATCGAATCGAACCGCGTCGGCGGACCCTCTACTCCGGCTTGGGCATGATATCGACCAAAACCACGCTCTATGTTTCGCACCTCAAGGCCAGCGTAGAGATGCGGGCCACCCTGGATTCCAGGACCCGCAACCCGCCCCCCGAAGTCGTAGTCCAAAAGTGCACTGACGGACCAAAGGTCTCTGCTGACGGGCTGTTGAAAATCAACACTGTCAGGACCCGCACCATTGGCAATCTGGATCAGGGTCGAGTCCAAGCCCGACAGGTCATCGCCCGAGGTGCGATAGAACACGCCCCCCTCGAGTACAAGCCCCCCACTCAAGGGCATACGCCCTACCAGGCGTGGACCGTCCGGAAACCCGGCGTCATCCTGTGCATCACGCACCCCGACCCCAAGCTCAAAATCTCCAGCCAGAGCGGGCGCTATTAGAAAAAGTAAAGCCGACATGGACACCAGTAATTCCACAGCGGAAAACGACTGTCAAGACTGCAAGACAACGACCAGGACGGGTTCGGTCAGTAGAGGTCTCCCAACACGCACCTGGGGTCTGGATAATCCAGCACCGCCTGGTCCCGATCGGCCGCAGTAACCACCCCAGGCATGTCGTGAGTAGCCGGCTTCACACGGGCCAACTGAAAGTGCACATGAGGCGGCCAACCTCCATTTTCCGCTTCCGAACCAATCCATCCCAACACCTCCCCACGGCGCAGTTTCTGGCCCACAGCATGCCCGGTCAAAGAACTTGCGGACAAGTGCCCAAACAGCGCCCAGATCCGCTCTCCCTCCACAACCTGCTCGGTCACAAGCGTCGGCCCATAATCTCCCGGATCTGCATTGATGCCCATTTTGTGTATCACACAGTCGGTAAATGCATGAACCGGGGTTCCCGCAGGGGCTCCCAGGTCGATTCCCACATGAACATTGCGAACCCCACCAAACAAGGCCTGGGTGTAGATGCAGCGCACCTCATCATATCGACCAATGGTGAAAAGACTTGTACGCTGGGCCTGCAGTCCAGACTCCGTGCTCAAGTCCAACACCTGGGCGTCTTCCGGAAGCACCACAACAGGGTGGTATTTCTGCGACAATCTATCCTCCATCGATACCCGTAGCCGCCGCCCAGACTATCGCACATACCCAAGGGATTTCAGGCGTTCTTTGTCAGCCTCTCCGAGCTCGGGGAGAGGCTGTCCCGCTCCGACCTGGCGGGTTTGAGCCTGAATGGACGTAATCGTTTCCATAAGGCCTTCCTGTTTTCCGCTTTCGTAGGCCCCACCTGGTCCCAGGAGCAGCGTTCCACCTTCAGACCGAGCTCCCCAGCGATGAATGTCCATCAGACGCTCGTCCAGGGGGTGGGAGAAGCCAAGCACATCCGGTACTGGCTCGGGCCAGTCCTCATCCACCTGTGCTTCCAGCAGCATCGCAAGCTGCTGGCCCACATGCTGAATCTGCATTCTCTGCAAAGGACGAGAAGAAGCCACACCCGGTACCGAGATCGCCGCGTGAATGCGCACCACCTCCTCCCACATTGCATGGCCGTGCTCAAAGCCGCCGTGCTCAAAGAGTTCTTCTCCATGGTCCGACACAATCGCCACAATGGCGTCATCTCCGGCCATACCCAGAAGCTCTCCCACCCGGTCATCCAGGTCCCGTATGCCCCCATCGTAGAGCGCTGCAATCCGCCCCCGATCGGCAGAATCCGTGTAGGTAGCCGCACCATCGAGGTCCCAGAATTTGTCGCCTACCCGAGCGGTTTCACCCGGAGGCACACGTGTTGGTTCATAGGGCAAGTGGGCCGTCATCAACTGGACCACCACGAACTGGGGTTCTTCTTCAGCCCACCACCTCTTGGCGATCGCCACCGCCTCTTCATCGGACTCCACGCTCTCAAACCGATCGAACCCTCGGGAGAATCCGGTCGCGTGGGTGACATAAGAGTTCGCCGAAACCATGGCCGTGCGCCGATTCTCCACTCGCTCCGCAAGCGTAGGCACAGATTCCGGCAAGGAACGATCCGTCGGGGCCAATAGCTCCCAAGGGGCCTTTCCCGTGAAGAAGGACACCAGCGAGGGGACAGTCCATGGAGACGGGGTGTAGGCACGAACCGGATGCCAGGCCTGGGCTGCATGCGCCCAGATATGGGGGGTCAACCCAGCGTTCACCCGATCGGCACGAGTGGTGTCGAGAATAATCACCAAGGCATCGCTCACCCGAGAAGCTCCAGGCTTACTCTCAGGGGTCTCTGCCCCGCCACACGCCAAGAGAATCAAGATGGACCACATGCTCCAAGACTACCCGGCGTTAGTCTCAAACACATGAAATGGGTCCGACCAACCCTGCCTTCACCCCAGACCGGAGCCGTTCTTGGAGTGGCCGCGGGCATGTGCGCGTTCTGGGGGCTCGCCGCGGCACTGGCCTGCCGCCGAGCACAGGAATTCGCTCAACCACTGGGCTTGGACAACGCCTACTTTCTGCAGCGTACGTGGCAAGCCGCGTTCCTAGACGCCCCTCAACGAACCCTATTGGCCACCGAAACCGGAGAAGGCCTGATTGCAGGCCGTCACTTCGAACCCATCCTTGCACTGCTGGTTCCCTTGGTGCGTGCGGCCCCTTCCATGGAAACTCTTCTTCTATTTCAAGTCGGCTTGATGGGGCTTGGTGGACTTGGCGCATACCGGCTCTCCCGAGCCCTCGGCCTGGACCGACTCGTCAGCGTGCTGCTGTGCTGGACCTGGCTCGCATTGCCGGGAGTGTGGGCCATGGGCACTCTGGATTTTCGAACCTTCAGCCTGGCCGCTCCCCTAGTGGTCTGTGCGCTGGCCGCTCTGTTGGAGTCTCGCCTTCTCGCAGGCGCCCTCCTCTTACTCCTGGCGTCCGCCTGTCGCGAAGAGGTTGCCATTCTCAGCCTGATGGCAGCGCCCGCACTCGCCTGGCGCACTCGATCGGAGAATGACTTCAAACCTGCTTGGGTCGTAATCGCCATCGGTCTGGCCTGGACCACCCTGGTCGTGGCCATCCACGCAGAGCAATGGGGCTTCATCCAGCCAGGAGAGCTCGCAATCCAGGCCGTGGAGTCCTTGGGGGGCCCCGGAGCGCCCCGCGCTTTTGAAATGCTCTATGCCCAGGTGGGAATCAGCCTGGGGCTGGTCTTAGCTGCCCCCCTGGTCAGCTTGGGGGTCCTGATGACCTGGCTGAGCGCCGCGGCCATGCAAGCCCTCCTGAACACCACAGCCGCTCATGTGTTCGCCGTGGCCGTTGCCCTCATGGCCTGGGTGCATGGCGCGTCCCTGGTGCGGTTGCGAACCGCTCTTGTGTCCAGGCTCCCCACAAGAGCAGACCAGGCCACTGAGCTCCTCGCGGCGGCGCTGTTTCTCTGCACCGTCACAAGCAATCCCCACATCAGTATGCCCACACCGATACAGGAGCCCGAGGTCTGGGACCTCATCGACCAGGTCCCCCCAGCAGGCGCTGTGCTCACCACCTCACGGCTGGCCCCAGCACTGGCGGCACGACCCGAGATTTATGTCTTTGAGGACTGGGGAAACGAACACAAGGCTCAGAAGATGTTGCAACAAGTGGAATGGGCGGTGCTTCCCGAAGACAACGCCTGGGTGCAGCAACTCGAGGCAAACGGATTTACCCTCGAAAGCTCGGCCGGTGGGTTTTCGCTTTTTGAGAGCCCCATCAAGCACTCCCCTGCCGGACACCTGACTCCTAGATAGGCCTCAGGGCAGACCTGTAGTCACCAGAAATACCTCCCCCCTCTCCGCACCGATCAGCAGGTCACCTCGCTGGTCACCATCGACGTCTCCCACGCCCGCTACAGAAACCCCTAGCAGCATCTCGTCAGCTCCGGAAACAACTTTCCCATCCGAATCAGACAGCTCCAACACCGGAGCGACGGGTCCCAACACCAGGTAGGCCCCGCCCCCAAGCCGACCCGCGGAGCTGTGTCGCGGAGCACCGACCAGCAAGTCGTCCAACCCATCCCCGTTGAAGTCTCCCGCTCCCGACACGGCCCACCCTGCACGGTCTCCGGCCGCCTCGCCAAGCAATCGCGCATCCGCATCCAAGAGGCTGCCTCCAGATAAGGCTGGCCCCCGCAGCAGATGCGCAGCACCCGAGCTGTCTCCCACACCGTCATAACGGCGAGACCCCACCACAAAATCCACATGCCCATCGCCATCTACATCACCGGCGCCTGAGAGTGCTGAGCCCGCGTACCCACCCGACACCTCTCCGAGATATCGAGCATCTGCATCCGAGGCGTTGACCGCCACATCCAGTGGGCTCAGGAACACGTAAACCGCCCCTGCATACTCTCCAGCAGAGCTCTCATAGCGAGCCCCTACCACCACATCCGACAAGCCATCCCCATCCAGATCGCCGGGCCCTGCCAGAGCGTAGCCGGCCTCGTCTCCCGGCGTCTCTCCCACGATTCGAATGGCATTGTCCAGCGACAACGTACCCGAGAGTGGAGGGTCCACCAGGTAGGCCGCCCCATCGTAGGACCCGTGGGTGGTGGTGGTGGCATGGTACGCCCCCACGAGCACCTCGTCGTCACCGTCTCCATCCACATCCCCGGCAAAGTCCACAGCGCAGGCGGAGAAATCATAGGCACTCTGACCCACCAGACTCACACCCACATTGTCGAGCACCTGCTCTCCCAGAATCGGGCCGTGAACCACCCAGGTAATACCAGCCCCTTCAGCACCGTGGTAGCCCCCTACCAATAGATCTGCGTAGCCATCTGCATTCACATCGCCCCCACCCGCCAAGGCTTTTCCAGCCTCACTCTCGGTGGCTCCAAGCAGGACCGCATCCGCTTCCGTCAGCTCCACAAAGCCCGTGCGCTGCCCCGAAAACAAGTAGACACGGCCACCAGCCTCCCCGACCCCCTCCGAAAAGGGAGCTCCAATGGCATACACCCCCACGCCGGTCCCATTCATGTCTCCCACCCCCGCCACAGCCAATCCAGCCCCACCACCTATTTCAAGATCCACAAACATTGCCGAAGCATCTTCTGCATCCAGAGTGTCCAAGAGACCATCGCAGTCATCGTCCAGTCCATTCGCCAACCGTTCCACCGCATCCGGGTGAACCGCTGGATTCCCATCGTCGCAGTCTGTCCCTCCATCGTCTTCAGACAAATACCCATCTCCATCGACGTCCGTTCCCGGAACATCCGTCTCCACAGAGTCTCCGCTATGGGAATCCTCAGCGGTCTCTACCGGGTCGGAATCTCCACCAGCGCTATCGCCTGTTTCGATGGGATCGATGGATACGGAGTCACCCGTGTCTGATTTTGGGTCGGTGCATGCAGTGGTGCCCCCAAAAATCAGCAATCCCACGGCGCTCATGAAGATCGTTCTCACAACCCGCAGTGTACACAGGGTAGGCTCCTATACATGAAAAAGTGGTTCTTATGGCTGGTCGGTGGAGTGTGCCTCGCGTGCACCCCCAAGGCTTCAGTGGAAGACACCGGGCCGGATCCAGACACACAACAACCCGAAGATACGCAGACCGACACCTCGAGTGAAACCGGGGAAGACAGCGGTAGAGAAACGGGCGACACATCGGAGCCCACCGACACCGCGGTGGAGCTCGCCTGGCAACAGGTCTCTACCGGACGTATCGACTCTTGCGCCATCCGAAACAACGGAGAAGGCTCCTGCTGGGGCAAAGACGAGTTTTACCAGTCCTATTTCCCCGAAGCGCACCTGGTCGCCATCTCTACGGGCGATGCCCATGTGTGTGGGCTCGACGAAACAGGCCTGGCTCAGTGTTGGGGGCCCCAAGGAGGTGATCAGGGTTTTGGACAGGTCTCCGATGCACCCGCAGCACCCTTTACCCAAATCACTTCCGGCACCCATCACAGTTGTGGCCTGACCGAAAGCAACAACCTCCACTGCTGGGGCAAGAATGAAAGCGGTGAATCGACGCCACCCGATCTGCGCTTCACCCAGGTAGCCGCGGGAGCATCACACACCTGCGGCCTCACAGAAGACAACCGGGTTGTGTGCTGGGGAGACAGCTCCAACGAGCGCATCGAGGCACCAGCCGGCTTGTTCGACGCCATTGATGTCGGCCGTGAACACGCCTGTGCAGTCGAGTCCGGTACCCAGGAAGTCACCTGCTGGGGAAACAACCCCGCGGGCCAGACGGATGTACCCGAGAACACCACTGGAACCCAGGTGGCTGCAGGAGGAGAGCACTCATGCGTGCTCACCCCAACCGGTACCGTTGAGTGCTGGGGTTCCAATGCCGATGGCCAGACCGACGCACCCACAGCGACATTTACCCAGATCGATGCCGGCTGGCGCCACAACTGCGGACTCACCACGGACTCCACAGTCCTCTGTTGGGGCTACGACAAATACGACCAGGCACAACCCCCTGCCTTGCGTTGAGCCTGGAGCCTGAGCTCCCAACTCCGGCCGGCTCAGGCCTCCTGCTGTGGCTCCGGCAAGTCGAACCAACTCAAGGGGAGACTGTTGATTCTCATCTGACGGCGAATCACAAAGACCGCCACCACATTCCAGGATGTGTAGGCAACGACCGTAGCGTAGGCGGCCCCCACCACTCCGAACAGCGGAATCCACCAGAGATTGAGCACCACATTGATGACCAAAGATGCCGCCAGTAGCTTCGCGAGAATCTGCTCACGACCCGTGACCCAAAGCAGAATCCCCGTGGGGCCGGTAAATGCATTGAGCATCTGGCCAATCGTCAACACCAGGAGGGCGGGCACACGAGCCTGAAACTCCACACCAAATATACCGAGCAGGAACTCCCCCAAGAAAATCAGTCCCAGCCCAAGCGCGAGAGACAGGGCTGCTGACATTCGGGCGGTCCACCGCACCAGCCGCTGCAGCGCACCCATTTCACCCACAGCAAACCGCTCGGCCAGCATCGGCAGAACCGACGACTGAATGACTAGAAAACCCAGGAGCGTCAGGGCAGCCAACCGCGAAGATACCGCGTAGGTTCCTGCATCTGTCGTGTCTCGAAGCAAACCCAACAACAACACGTCCGTGCGGTTCAAGAGCATGTTGAGGCCATCTACAACCAGAAGCGCAAGACCTGTCTTGAACCACATGTTGTGGTGAGCCACACGCGCCCCGGAGAGCATCTGCGAACCCAATCCCCTACGCCACGCCCAACCCACATAGAGACCCGCCAACAAGCTCGAGACCCCAAGAAGCGCCAACGTCTCATGCGGCAACGGGACACGCCCAACCCCCCACCAAATCGCGAGAAAGAGCAGGCCTTGCCCGCCTCGAATCGCCACCTCGTCCATTCCTTTGGCCAATACGACCCGACGCAGGGAGTGTGCAATCGCCATTTGTATGTTCTTGAGGCTGATCAGAGGCAAAATCGCACAGGCCACCAGAATGGACACCCCCAGCTCACTGTCTGCGCGCTTGAGTACGATCACTGCTACCGCAACAGAAACACTGGCCAACACGCTGGCCAGTGCCACGAGCCGATGGGAGAAAGACACCAGGCCACGCAGCTCACCCGGCTTGTTCTCGGCCCGATACCCCGCCACAAACCGAAGAAGTACCTGGGTCTGCCCCAGAACCACACCAATGGCCACCACCATCAACCACGAAAACACGTAGATGTAGACCCCATACGCATCCACATCCATGCTCCGTGCCAACAACAATTGGAGCCCAAACCCCAGCCCCTGGCCCAGCATGGTCACAATGAACACGCCGCTTGCCATGCGTTGGGCCAGCTTGATCAATCCACCGGAATCACTGGCAGCCTGTTGAGTCAGAAGCTCTCCGCATCCATGGCACAACGAGGTGCAAGTACACAGGTTCGGATAACATCCTGGCAGCTATCCCAAGCAGCACTCCCCACAAGACTCAATTGGCACCTTCCTTCTCCGGCCCGCCTTTTTCTTCCGAGTCCACCAGCTCAAATCCGAGCTGACCCAGAACCCCCATGATCTCGATCTGCCTGGCCAGGTCGCCTTCCACGAGCTTGATGTGGGTAGGGTCTGCTGGGTACTGGCCCAGTGTGGGATCGACTGGAATCCAGCCTCCCTCCTCTCCAAAGTAGACCTCCGGCCAGGCATGGTAGTAGAAGCTGCCTCCAGGCAAAATGCGCGTGGAATACACCACTCCAGCCGCGATTCGAGCAGGAATCCCCGCTGCCCGAGCCAGTCCCACAAAAAGCGCCGTGTGCTCATTGCAGTCTCCTTGACCGACCTCCAAGACCTCTAGGGCATTGGGTACTCCCACAGTAGGAGCTTTGACGAGGTACCCATGAACCCAGTCGACCAGTGCCTTCACCGCGAGCTTTCGCTTTCCAATACCCGCCACGACTTTGTTGGCTTGTTCCACAATACGCAGGTCCTTGATCGGCAGAAATGGAGTCGCCGACAAATACTCGGCCAGTTCAGGGTCGGTCTCCCGAATCGGCGCATCTGGCAACGCCGACCAGTCCGGACTCCATGTGGAGACCACATCTCCTTCCACATCCTGTATCGGAGGCGACTTCATCACCCGCTCCACATCCACACCCTCGACCCGCAGTGAAAGACGAGACAAATTTCCTGGACTGGCGATCTTTCCTCGGAGCGGAACCGCGGAGATAGCAATGATGTCCACCGGCGCGCCTCCCGTGGGCATGGAACGAGCCTCTTCAGGGGTCTGGCGCACCATCGCTATGCCCAACGCTCCCTCCTCACGCAACAGGTCTCCAGAAGGCATCACAAGAGAACGAGTCGTGGCACCGCTGAACGTGCGCTCCAACCAATAGGCCTCTTCACCATTCGGGAGAATTTCAGTGCTGAGAACTCGGATTTCCATCTGCGCCTGCGCGAGAGTGACCGGGTCGAAATACGGCAAGGAATAGACATCT
>JAYZDK010000152.1:0-7694 GCA_036337845.1 Myxococcota bacterium
ATCTCGGACCTGGTTGGGATTTTCTTGCCCATTCCCGGGCTTGACGGTCGGGTGGATGGCACGCTTTCGCTTTCTGGGGAGCCATTGAAGCTGGCCGGTGAAGCACGATTGGATTTTCGGGACATTGATTTCTTTGGCGAGCGGTTTCCAGAAGGCAATGCGGTGGGCTTGATGGAAGCTGGCTTACTGACCTTGGAGCAGCTCATACTGCAACGGCGTGGAGGGGCTGAGAGTTTGATGACTCGTGGCAAGGTGGGGCGCGGATATGGGCTCAACCTTGAGGTTGTAGGGGATGGCTTCGCGTTGGAGCGGCTCGATCTTTTGGCTGGGGCCAAGTTTCCTGTCCGGGGCTCTTTGCTGCTCGATGGCACGGTCGGGGGTACTTTGTTCGCACCTGAGCCTCGCGGACGGCTTGGTCTGCAGCGGACCCGTCTGCTCGGAGAACCCGCCAGTTCCAGTCTTCTGAGGTTTGAGACCACAGATGGAGAGCTGGTGTTCCAGGGAAATCTTCTTGGAAACGCAGGCGACGTGAGTGGACGCCTAGGCCTGAATACGGCTTGGAACTACCAGGCAGACGGTGTGCTCACAGAACTGCCATGGCACCTCGTCTACGCGAGGGCCGCGGACGGGCAGCCTACTCAGGGTACGGCCGATGGGCGATTCCGAATCCGTGGGGCTTGGGGAGACCCGGCTGCTGAGACTTTCCAAGAATTGGAACTCTCCCGAGTGGATGCCGCATGGAGGGGGCATGTTCTGGAGAGCTTGGGACCGTGGCTCATTCAGCGACAGGGCGGAGTCATCACGTTGGATGGAGTGCGCCTGAAGGGGGGCGCAACAGATGTTCGGCTTCAGGGAGAACTCGGGAAAGACTGGGTGGCGCTCACGGGGGGTGGAGAGTTTGATCTGGAACTGCTGGAAGCGGCTACGAGCCACATCGGGCGAGCCGAAGGCGTGGGCCGTTTATCCTTTGAACAGGAAGGAGAACGCCACGTCACGGACCCGAGCGTTGTAGTGGAGGTGGAAGATGCCCGTTTCGAGACTCCGTGGTTTCCCCATCCGTTCGAGTCGTGTTCGGGACGGGTATACCGAGGACCCCAGGGATATCGATTTGAGGAGTTGCGCGGTCGATTGGGGGGCGGAAGGCTGACGGGAGAAGGGCGGCTTGATGCCAGTGACTGGACTCCCACCCGCTTTGATCTTGGCGCCAATCTTGCCAATGGCACGGTGCAATACCTGGATTACCTGCCGCCCATGAGAGGGAATGCCGACCTGCGATTCGACGGCCCGGTGGAGTCGTTGTTGGTCTCCGGAGACATTGTGCGGCTGGACAAGGTGTTTGGTGAGACCAATCAGTGGGAGGAGTGGGTCATTGATATCCGAGAGGAACGATTGAATGTTGTGGATGAGGTGGAGGGAGCCGAAGGGCTGTTTTCCTTCGATCTGAGTGTGTCTGGCGATCAATCCATTCATGTTTCCAACAACATCGCCAAGGGCACCTGCGATGCCAGGCTTCGATTTATTGGAAACACCGCTCGTCCGGGTTTGTCGGGTTGGGTCCGAATGGAGCCGGGGGGGCGATTTACTCTCCAAGGTCGGGATTTTGAGGTGCTCCGTGCGGAGTTGCACTATCTGGAGCCCTGGACATTCGACCCGGAGTTGGACTTCCTCTTGCAGGCCGATGTGCGATCTCGAGAGGATAACTACCGGATTGATTACCAGGTGGCTGGACCCTTTTCGGGTTGGAATACCCAAGCGACGTCTTCGCCAGCGCTGTCACAGGGTGACATCAATGCGCTACTTCTGTTTGGAATGACGCGGGATGAGTTGGAGCGGTTTGGAGGGGTCAACACGGCTCTGTTGGTTGAAGGGGCCGACCTTTTGTTACACGGCGTGGGCTTGGAACAGGTCGTGTCCGAGGGTTCGGGGGGGCTGGTGGACCGCGTTCAGGTTGTGACGGGCATTTCCGAGCGGGGAACGGTTGTCAGCTCGGAGCCCAGGCTTGTGGTGGAAAAACGGATTGGAGATTCCCAGGGCTTTGACGTCATCGGTGAGTTCAATCCGAATCGCCCTGTGGATACTTACTTGGGAGTAGAGCGCCAGCTCACCGAGGGACTCTATGTGACCTTTTACCGTTCGGGCTTGGAGGAAGACCATGGCATGGAGCTCGGCGGTGCTTATGGTGCGGACTTCAAGGTTCGCTGGGACTGGGATTAGGCGGTGGGAGTCTTTTTCCTCTGGTTTGTAGCTGTGGTGACGGCCAGTGCGGAAGCACTGGAGCGGCCTTGGTATTTCGGTCAGGTCCTGAGTCAGGTCACACTTGAGGCTCCGGAGGGAGGGTTGCCGGATGAGAACCTCCAGCCTCTACTCAAAGCGCGACAGGGGCGAGCGTTCGATCCGGCTGATGTGCGCTCGGACCTCAACCTGCTCTACAGTTTGGGGCTTTTTGAAGCTGTGGAAGCCCATGTGGAACCCTGGGTTGAGTTTGATGAAGAAGGCCGTGAAACAGTTGTGGCTTTGCTTACTTACCGGGTGTACCCGGCCAGTTCGCTGAGGCGGATTGTGGTGCGAGGCAACCGGGCGTTCAGTGATGCTCAGTTACTGGCTGAGATTGGCCTGCAGGGCGGGCAGCGATTCATTGCCGAAGAAGACCTTGAGCCCTTGCGGTGGCGACTCCTTGCAGCCTACGCCGAGATCGGTTTTGCACAAGTCAGTCTCAGGCTGGACCTCGACGACCGGGGTGAGGGGCGCCTGGACCTTTTGATTGAGATTGACGAGGGTACGCCGTTGGTTCTGGGCGAGGTTCGGTACCAGGGGAGTCCAGCCCTGTCCGAGCGTAGAATGCGATGGATTGGCTTGCGCCAAGGTCTTCGAACCGGGGCCAAGTACACCCTCGCGGACATCGAGCGCTCCCGAGAGAAATTGGAAGAGGTGCTTCACAGGCGGGGGTGGGTTGAGGCCAGGGTTACGCCGGTTTTGTCTCCCCCGTTTCGGTCGGACGGTGGAGATTTACTCTCGATTCTGGTTCAAACGGGCCCTCACACTACGGTGGAGATTCGAGGCGAGGGCTTGCCCTCGGCGCGGCGACTCAAGGCGGCTTTGGAACCCAGGCTGGGGTCGCGATTGGGGCGAACCGAATTGGAGATAGCCAGACAGGAACTGGAGGAGATGGTCCGAGGTTGGGGGTATCGAGAGGCCCGGTTGGAGCTGGTGCTGGAAGAGGCACCGGGCAAACGCACGGTTGTGGTGACCGGAGAGAGTGGCCCAATGCATCGATTGGCCCGAGATGGCGTGATTTTCAACGGAAATACGCGCTTGGATGATCGATATCTTCTCGGAGCAATTCGGGAGTCTAGTGATGTTCTCGCTCGAGGTCATGTGACAGACCGGGAGGTACAAGAGGGTACCGAGGCCATTGAAGATATCTACCGTTCTCAAGGACACCTGGATGTGCGGGTTGTGGCCGATGTGGAGGAGCGTTCCCGGGAGCGGCGGCTGGTTCGGCTAGGGTTGCTGTTTGATGTGGATGAGGGGGTTCGCACTCTGCTCGATACCGTGTCTCTGCAGGGAGTGGATCCGGAGTTGATGGATGTCCTGTCGTTGTTGGCTCGCGGGATTGAGTCCAAGCCATTGGACCCATCAGCGGTACAAGACCTGGTTCGCAGAGTGACGGAAGCGCACCGGGAGCTGGGGTACCTGAGCGCGGATACCACGACGGACCTGGTGGTTTCACGGGATGGCCATGTGGCCACTCTCAACATGCGAGTGGAGATAGGAGAGCGTTCATTTCTTCGCAATGTGGTCATTCGGGGCAATCGGAGGACGCGTCGACCGGTCATTCAAGACCAGGTCGCTGTGGCTGTTGGTGAGCCGATTACGCCCTCCGCACTCGCGGAAACGAGACGGCGTCTGTATGCGCTGGATCTGTTTTCTGTGGTGGATTTGAGATTGGAAGGCGATGAGGCCGGCGTTCGAGACCTCATCGTCGAGGTGAAAGAAAAGTCCGTCATGTCTCTGGAGCTTGGTGGGGGGCTGGCTACAGACACGGGTGTTCGGGTGTTTACTCGAGCGCTCAGGCGCAACCTTTTTGGGTTGGGTCATCGGTTCTCTGCGTTGGGAGAAGTGGGGCTTGGTTACCAGGGGGATGACTGGCGTTTGGATGCCACATCGCCGGAGTGGAGGGCGGCAGCCCGCTACGAGGCGCCACGTTTGTTGCCTGGCGAGAGCCTGTTGTTCATGGATCTGCTGGCCAATGAGCGTCTCCAGGAGCCAACATTTCGGCTGGAGCGCACGGGGGTCGGTACGGGTCTTCAAGTGGGTAACGAAAATCGTTGGCGTGTAGTCTTGTCCTATCGGGTTCAGCAGCGTTGGATTCAAGATGTAGCTGCGGGTGCACTGGTGGGAGGGGACCCTTGGTTCGACGGTGCGGCGCAGGTGGATCTGGAACAACTCGAGATGCCCATGGGCCCCAGGATTCATGCTGGCCCGGATGCGGTTGCTCTGTTGGATCTGCGGGATGATCGATTCAACCCCACACGGGGAGTGCTGTCTTCTCTGCAGGTGGACGGGACCAGTCGCTTTTTGGGTGGACAGCGCTCGGTTCGGGTGGTTGGCCTGGGACGGGCGATTGTACCGATGGGCCGCTTGGGCCTTCACCTGGGGGCAGGGGGAGGCATTGGCTGGGCGGAAGGTCGTTCCACCACGCTGGCCTTGGAAGAGCGGTTTCGCTTGGGGGGGGCGAATACACTGCGCGGCTACGCTCTGGATTCGGTGGGCCCGAAGAACCGCGTGGCTTTGGATGTCATTGACTGGCCGGAGGGCTTGGAGCCCTTGGTGGAGGAAGCCACTCGAGACACTTCGGATCGATGGGTGCCCACAGGCGGTGACGCCATGGTGCACAGCTCGCTGGAGGTATGGACTCCGCTTTCTGTGCTTGGGCTCTCCCGTACGAACACGACTTCGCTGGTGGCCTTTCTCGATGTAGGCAACGTCTTCTTTGTCGATCCCACCGTATTGACTACCTCAGCAGTGGTCGATCCCGAACCCTTGCTGCGCTACGGCTGCGGGGCGGGGTTGCGCATGGCTACCCCTGTGGGCCCGGTTCAACTGGACCTGGCAATCAACCCTCAGTATTTCGCAGCCTCTTGGCCAGAGGGGCGTGGCGAGGAGCCTTGGCGGCTGCATTTTTCACTCGGTGCGTTGTAGACGCCTCTTCAGCCTGGAAAGGCGTCAAAGATCTCCAGAAGCCGTTGGGCTGCCCGTTCCTTGGAGAAGTTCTCGGCGTTTGAGCGGGCCTGTTCGGACAGCTCATCGTAGCGAGCCTCTACCTCGGCGAGGCCTTGCTGCCAGGCCTCTGGGTTTCTGATTTCGTCTACGAGTACCCCGCCTGTCCCCAGGGCTTCAGGGATCCCGCCCACCCGGCTGGCCAGTACGGGGATACCGTTTACCTGTGCTTCTGTGATGACACGACCGAACGCTTCATCCCACTGGGAAGGCACAATCAGGATGTGGGTTTGGTTGTAGACCTCCCGCATGTCCAGTTGCCTATCGAGCCAGGTCACATTGGGGATACGCTGAATTATGGAGAGGAGTTCGGGGGGCGTGCCCCACCCCTCCACCACCAGGAATTCCCGGTCTCGGTTAGCGAGTGCCAGCTTCAGCAGGTAGGCCACCCCCTTTACCACCACCGGGTTGATCATCGTGATGTAGCGATGGCTGTTGGTTTCAATGCGGTACTTGTCCAGATCCACAGCGGGATAAAGCAACTCCATGGGCATGTGGTATTTCTGCTGAAGCCTGTCCATAAAGAACTGGGAGTTCACCAGTACCAATGGCAGGGAGTGCGCTTCTTGAAAGGTGTCGAGTTCAAGGCCGTTGTGCGACCAGAAGACGGGCAGAATGCCGTGGCGACGAGCGGCTTCTACAGCACTCCAGGAGTCCACGGCCTGAATGAGAAGCGCGTCCTGTGGTTGGGTGGTCAGTCTCTCTTCCATTAGGGCTTCAAAGCCAGCAGGCGTGCTCAGTCGCGAGGTGTAGTCAATCTGATAGCTACAGAGGCCGCTCTCAGGGCAGACCTCCAGTGGCACACCAAGGGTCTGGAGGCCTTCCTCCAAGTGTGTGAGCTGGGGAGGCAGATAGGTGCCCATGACCTCTACGGGTAGCCCCTGGGTATGGAGGCTTTGAAGCAGATCTCGGATGACCGTTTCACCCCCGCCCTCGCCAATTGGAAATTGCGATTTGGGGGAGGCGAAAGCCATGGATTCCAGTCGCATCGATGCTCCCGAGAAGGGCTGTGGGCCTTCTATTGGAGATAGCGTGATCCCAGGAAGCGGTCGACCAGTCCAGGACCCAAGCTCAACCGCACTCGGCAGGCTACGTGAACAGGGAGTCTCTCCTTCACCTGGAGTGACTTGGAGGTGGAGAACGCATGCATACTCTGGCTACAGTGGTTGAGCCGGGCACGTTGGGAGATGCGGAAGGGCAACTGCTCGTCGGTCGAACCGTTGCCAACTCAGGTTTTCTCAGAGCGGTTCTGGAGCATGGAACGTTCGAACGGTACCTGTTTTTCATAGGGGAAGTTCGAGCGCAGAGGGCCATCGAGGCGCTCATTGGCACGCTATCTCCTGAAGTGCAGAAGCGAGCAGAGCTACGAAATATGCTTCAGCTTCCACAGTCGCTGGCCAGTGGTGACATCTCGGTGTTCCACCAGAACTCGCCGATCAATCAGATCGGGGAAATCATTCGTTTGAGAGACCGTTTTGCGAGCCAGACGGTGGTCGTCACCGGTCAAATCCATTCCTTGAGCTACCCGAGTATGATGTTGGAATACATCAAGACGCAGCTGATGGGGCCATCGGTCTGTGATGCGGTGTTCTGTTCGAGCACGGCTGGTCGCGGTGCCCTCAAGGCCAGCTATGAGCAGGTAGCCAAGGGTCTTCAGAGTATGGGTGCTCAGGTGGAGGAGCCGGTCTGGGAGCTGCCGGTGGTGCCGTTGGGCATTGATGTGCCCAGTCTGGAGTGTGGAAGCCGCTCCGAGGCGAGGGCGCAACTAGGGATTGATCAAGAGGCCTTTGTCGTGCTCTCCATCGCCCGATTTACCGAATACGACAAGATGGACTTGTTTCCTCTCCTCAAGGCGTTTGCGGCTTTTCGGGACCGCCATCGAGGCTCCAAACGCTCTCCGGTGCTGGTTCTGGCAGGGGCCCGTCAAGGCACCAAGACGCCAGAGATGGTTTCGATTTGGGCCAAGGCGCTTCAGATCGAAGACAGTGTTCTGCTGCGTGTGGACTTTGCTGACGGGGAAAAATCCATTCTGTTGGCAGCGGCCGACTGTTTTGTTGCGGTCAGTGACAACCCCCAGGAGACCTTTGGTCTGTCGGTGGTCGAGGCTATGGCCGCGGGGTTGCCGGTCATTGCATCCGATTTGGATGGCTACAAAGACACGGTGTCCGAGGAAGTAGGCATCCGGGTGCCCACGCACTGGAACGCGGACATGAGCTTTCTCTCCGAGATTGGGCCCCTTCTTTATGAGCGGCCCCTTCACTTGTTTCTTGGCCAGGGGATCGAAGTAGACCTTGTGGCTCTTGGAGAGGCGTTTGAGACTTTTTATTCCGATCCAGAGGGCTTGGAGGCTCGAGGGCGGGCAGCGTCTGAGCGCGCACGCAATCTGTATGATTGGCCCAAGGTGATTGCCCAGT
>JAYZDK010000153.1:0-7817 GCA_036337845.1 Myxococcota bacterium
GAGAAAGCAACTCCCGAGAAAGCAACTCCCGAGGCGCCAACAAGCGAGCCCTCGAACTAATCGGCAGCCGGTAGCGGAAAACGCACCGAGAACGTGCTGCCATGTCCGGGCGTGCTGTGAACAGTCAGCCCTGCCTGTGAAGCCCGGCAGAGATGCTTCACGATGGAGAGCCCCAGCCCTGAGCCTCCGCTGCTGCGAGCCCGGCCCGCATCTGCGCGAAAAAATCGCTCAAAAATACGCTGGTGGTATACCGGCTCAATCCCCCGCCCATTGTCCTCCACTTCTACAAGTGTGGCATCGGCCTCTGCACGCACGCGCACCCGCACCCAACCTTCAGATTCGGTGTATTTGAGCGCATTGGAGACAAGATTGCTCAGGATGTGACGAAACGCCTCAGGGTTCACCCAACCCCGAATCTCCGAGGGGGAGTCCATCAACAAGTCGATTCTTCTCTCGGTCGCAATCCCCCTCCATTCTTCCAGAACCTCCCCTGCAAGTTCTTGCACAGACAGATGCTGCAACGGCAGGTCTCCTTTTCGCGACTCCAGGCGAAACAAGTGCAACAAGTCTGAAAACAGGCTTCCCAACCTGTTTCCATTGCGTCGAATCGCCTCCAACATCTCCACCGTCTCCGAAGACAGACTCTCTTCATCTCCAAGCAAGGTGTCGGTGTAGCCAAGAATGGAGGTCAAGGGAGTCCGCAGTTCATGAGAGACACTCACAGCAAAGTTGGATCGAGCCTTTTCAACCGAACGGGCTTCAGTGACATCCGTAAACACGCCCAGCAGCCCCTTTCCCGGCCCCAGGTTTACTACACGGGCCTGCAGCTCGAACCGACCCACAGAGATGTTGATTTCACGAGTTTCTCCCGGTTCAACTGACTGGCTCAACGCCTCACAGACTGCAGGAGCGGGCATCACTTCTTCCAAGCCACGGCCAACTGGAGAAGGGTGCATGGGCACCAAGGAGCGGAGCTGGTCGTTCACCGCCAGCACGATCTTGTCGTCGCTAAGCAGCACCACCCCGGCAGGCAAAACCCGGAGAAGAGTGGATGCGAAACCTTCGGGAAACAGATTCATGAACGGAAACGGTAGCCAAGACCACGCACAGTCTCAATATAGTGGGAACAAGCCCCCAACTTCTCCCTGAGACGCTTGACATGGGTGTCGACCGTTCGTGTATTCAGAGTCGGAGAAGCCTCCCAGACATCTTCCAGCAAGCGGCCCCTGGACTGAGCCATTCCATCGCGGGATGCCAAGGTGTAAAGCAGCCGGAATTCCGTCGCAGTCAGCTGAACTTCCTTGCCACCAGAAAATACCCGATAGGCCAAACTGTCGATGGTAAGCCCTTCAAACTCCAACTGTTCGGCCGGCTTGTAAGCCGGAAGAGAGTCCACGCTTCTTCTGAGAAGTGCCTGTACACGCAGCACCAACTCTCGCACCGAAAAAGGCTTGGTCACATAGTCATCCGCCCCGAGCTCAAACCCTTCGATTCGATCCTCCGCATTGGTCTTTGCGGTCAACATCATGACGGGCAGCCTAGCGGTCTCGGGGTTCTCCCTGAGAGTCCTACAGACCGTTTCGCCAGATATATCCGGGAGCATCAGATCCAGGATGACCATCGAGAGCGGCCCGCTGGCCACACATTGCAAGGCCTCCTGTCCACTGGCCGCCTCCAACACGACGTAGCCCGCCTTGCGTAGATTGATGGCCACTAGCCGTCGGATATCCGGCTCGTCATCCACGACAAGCACCGGGGGTTCAGTCTCCCGCATAGGCAGGAACGTAGCACGACGAGATAGAATTCGGCATGTTCTGGCTGTTTGTCGTTGCCTGCAACGGATCCTCCTCCAAATTTGAAGCCACTCCTGCAGGCTGTCGTGCTCTCGATGACCCGTCCCTCCTTGCGACGTGCGTGTTGGCGGAGATTGAGTCCACCCCACTGCCCGAAAACGCCCACGAGTTCTGCGACCTCTTGGATGAAAAAGACGGCAACGAGTGCCATTTTCGTATCGCCGAACGAACCGACAACCCCACCCAGTGTGCACATGCGGGTGATTTTGAGGCAAACTGCCGACTCCATGTATTCAGCCAAAGGTTCCACAAATGGCTGAAACCCACCCTTCCGTTTCAAGAGATTGCCATCCAAACGCCCCCTTTCATCACTGACGTTGGGCTGGCCCCCGAAGATCCCCGGCCTTGGTCAGCCGTCTGGCGCAGCGTTCTGGGAGCCCACTCCCCACTAGACCGTTCTCTTTGTACAAGCCTAGTCAACCCCATGCACCAGGAAGCCTGCGCACACACAGCCGTCGCCCTTTTCCACGATCAACTCACCCGAGCGTGGACCCAAGGCATAGACCTCTGCACGGGAGCACTCCCGCCACATCTCGCACCGACCCCAGATCCCGTATTTGAAGACGTCCTAGCCAGAAGACGGAAAGAAAACCTCTGCACAAAGAGCCCATTCCCACCGCCGCCTGGAGCCACACTTCCCGGCACTCTGACGGGGGCCCCATGATCGCCTGGCTCCTACTTGGATGTGCTACGGGGGATTCCAGCTTGTTCTTCCAAGAAAGCTGGGAGGTGCTCGCCATCAACAATGATCAATCACTGATCGACATCCGCTTCAGTCGCGGCAACACAGGTCTCCTCAAAGGTCAGGGACAGTCTCGCTTCGATCTCGTGCTTGGCAAGGAGGTTCCAATCCTCTACGGCCGAAACGCACTGCCAAGAGACACCCAGCCGGCCCCCGAAGCAGGCCTGCTCATCGGACCCGACAAGATCCAGCAGGTTCCCGAAGGATGGAACGTCCAATTCCAGTCCAGCGAACTCAGCGCTCGCCTGACCATCCAAGATCAACCCGGAAATGAGCCGTTAGAACCGCCCCTCTCCGACTCCTGGCAGGTCGCTGCACACTCGACGCTCGCCCATATCGAAGGCTTCGTTCACGCAGGAACACGAAGCAATCTCATCAACGGCCAAAGCATTGTGCTGCACCGATACGGAGACGACCCACCCGGTCTCCGAGGAACCACTCGGGTTGCAGCGTTCGTCCTAAGTGAGGATGCCAGCCTCGGCGTAGACCAACGCGGCACAGACGCATTGGCCTGGGCACACGCCGAAGGACGCTCCTGGAATGCCGAAACCGCTGTCGTGAAGAGACTGAGTGAGGGGGTGGTCGAAATGGACTACCGACCCTCGGCACCGATTGTGGCCCGCCTGGAACCCGGAAAGTCCCGATTGAGGCGTCAGCCGTGGGAACATCTCTACGGCCTGGAGCGCTGGCTCTTGGGCGTCGTCCGGGGCGTTCCCGACCGGCGTATTCGAAGCGCTACAGCTCAAGTGCAAGTCGGGGAGGCCTCGTTCCGAGCCCCGGCACTGATTCTCGTGGTGGACTACCGCTGACTCATTCAGCCTCGGAAGAGTCTTCCTGGAAGAGTCTTCCTGGAAGAGTCTTCCTGGATGAATCTTCCTGGACGGCACCCGGCCCATCTTCTCCCGCATTCGAGTTCAATCGTGCAAGACGCTCTCCTGTGGGGTCGAACAACACGTTGATGGAGTGGATATCAGTCAGCCCCTCATCATCTCGGGCCAACACCACAAAGGTATTCTCCCCTTCCACCAACTCCGCTTCAACCGAGAAAGGCACAGACCCAACCCCGTCGCCACCTCCCTGGTAAAACACCTTCTCCTCTCCCTGGAACACCAGAACATCCCGCACAGCCGAGTCATCTCGAACCAGCCCCGAAATGACCGCTCTAGGGTTCGATACCACAAGCTCCGGTCGACGAGAGATCTCCAGAGTCGGCGGTGCGTGAACGCGCCCATCCAGGAGAGAATCTCCTCCAAGCTCCAGCGACACCGACTGGGTCGCAAAGGAATAAAAGCCCCCTCGAACAACCGCCGTGTAGTCATAGCGCGTGTTTTCACCAATGCTGAAATCCACCGTAGGCTCAATGCTTCCCGGCACCAACGTGAACTGGAAATCAAACTCGGTTTCACCCGCAACCGGGATATCTCCGAGATCTACGGTTCCCACCTTCAAGTCAATGCGGCGACCCGAGCGGTTCTTGAGCTTGGCAAATCCTTCTTCGGATTCTCCAGCTCCCACATTGCGAACCCGAGTCCGAAGCAGCACCTCCTCTCCGTCTTCGGGAATGCCATCGCCATCCCCCGAGGTGCCATCGACGCCACCATCCAAGACTTCAAAGGAGAACGAGAACTTCGGGAATTCCTGTCCCACGAGCCTCACAAACTTGTCGAATGAGCCCATAGCTCGGCCCTGAGCATCTCGAAGCTCAAATTCCACACTGGCAACTGCATCAGTATATCCATCGACACGTCGAACCTTCTGGGTCCAGGATCGCGTCTCTCCCGGCTCAATCTTTCCAAAGAAGTACTCCTGCCCATCCAGCCAGGTCTGGTCGGATTTCGTAACGGCCAGAACCCGATACACCGGCGCATCTCCGAGGTTTGTGGCGCTGACCTTCAACGTCTCGTCCTTGGCCTCTGCCGCCTTGAGCACTCCATCCGTGCCAAGCTCCATCTCCACTTGAAGATTGACCACACCGGGCTGCTCACCATCGGTCCAATCCAGGCCGACGCCGCCAAACGCTCGCACAAGCCTTTTCTCCTCCAGGAGATTGTGACGAGTAGTCACCTCAGCCGCCGTCCTCAGCATCTCCGCTCGTCGAGAAGCAGGAACAGAGAGAATCAGGTCGCGCGAAAACTGGACTTCCCAGTCATTGTCCAGATCCAAGGAATCACTGCGGGGCTTGTCTGGGTCGTCGAGTACGCGCAGATAACGCACCTCGTAAGAGGCCTGGTCAATCTGCCGTTCCAAGCCCTGTAGCGCCTCATCCAGGTCTTCCTCTCGGGACAACCGATCGGTCCAGTACATGGAAACCGCAGGCAGTGGCTCAACCTCGTCGACCTTCTTTCGATACCGCCCATCATCCACAATGGAGGGGACCAATCGAATGTCCGGCGTGATGCCCATGGACTGAATGCTTCGATCTCCGGGGGTGAGATACTTGGCCACCGTCAGCTTCAGGCGAGAATCATCTCCGTTTGGATACAGGTTCTGAACACTGCCCTTCCCAAAGCTGCGGTCCCCAACAATCACAGCTCGCTGATTGTTCTTCAGAGCGCCAGCAACGATCTCAGACGCTGAAGCCGAGTTCGCATTGATCAGCACCACAATGGGATAGTCCGCTTCTGTATTTCCACTGCGGGCCCGCTTCTCTTCTCGCCGGCCCTCTTCCACAGTGACCACGATCACGCCATCGTTCAGAAAACGATCGGAGACCTCAATCGCCTGGTGAAGATAGCCGCCAGGGTTGGCTCTCAAATCCAACACAAGTCCTCGGATAGACCCGTTGTTCGCTCGCTTGAAGCTCGAAAGCTGCGTTTCCAAGTCCCGAGCTGTGGTCGCATGGAACCCTTTGATCCTGATGTAGCCAACGCCTCCTTCAAGGAGCTCACCGGAAACCGGATTGATCCGGATCTTGTCCCGCACAATGGTGAACTCTCTGGGCTCATCAAAGCTTTCTCGGTCCACTGTGATGGTGACCGGGTCTCCCACAGGACCGCGCAGCTTTGAGACCGCCTCCTGAAGGTCCATGTTCAACGTGGACTCGTCTTCAATCCTCAGAATCTTGTCCCGAGCCTTCAGGCCCACTCGATAGGCCGGCGTATCCTGAAGCGGGTACTCAACCGTCAGCCAGCCATCCCCTTTGTCAATGGTAATCGTGATTCCCAAGCCCCCGAACGCTCCTTGATTCTCCACTTCCATTTCCTTGGAGATCTCAGGCGGCAAAAGGACCGTATGAGGGTCGAGCGAAGACAACATTCCGTTGATGAACGCGTACTCGACCTCTGGACGCGGAACCGATTCATCCAGATGTTGGTCCAAAAAGAACGCGACCCGACGCAAGGCGTCGCCAACCGCATCCAAGCTGTCCATCTCATCGAGCTCCAAGGTCGTGGTCTTCGCACCCGCAGAGATGTGAAGCAATCGGCTGCTGTCTTCACGCTGAAACAAAACCTCGGGAATCTCCCGTTCCACAAATGAGAGCGCTCCTTTGAGCATTTCTTCCGGCTCGAGCCGGGCGGGCTCCACATACTTGTCTTCCACGAAATACCGGGTGCGTTCCAGGAGTTTCAAGTCGGAGAATTCGTATTCCCCACCCCCCAGGGCACCATCGAAAACGGAGAAAAGACCTGTTTTTTCATCTTCTCCCATAGACGCATTGGCGACGAGGTGGCCCGCTATCGCTCCCAGCATTGCCAAGGACAGGACAACTGGGAGTCGAGAAAGAAGTCTGCGCATAGAAGCTCCAGGGAGGTGGAAGTCTACCCCGTCCAACACCACTGCGCGCAGGAACATCCAACACTTCCATGGCACCCCGGCGTCTTGCACGATAGGACCAGAAACAATTGAGCGATCTGTGCTCAGCCGGGGGCATAGACGAGCGCTACGAAATCGGAGCCCTGTGGACACCAAATAAATGGCGCTCAAGATCACCTGCCCACACTGCTCCCGACGCCACGAGTTGAAGCAGCCGTATCCTCTCCCAGGTAGTGAATTGCACTGCTGGTGCGGAAGAGCATTGGCCATCAGCTATCCACCGGGCTTGATGGACAGGTTGCGCGCGAAAGGCGTGCGCTTTGCTGGCGACCCAGTGCCGGAGACGGAACAGGAGCCGGATGAAGAACAGTTTGAAGAAGAAGGCGAGGCCGTAGAGACCCGCACAGACGCGCTACCGCCTCAGTCGCTAGAGACTCCCATCAGCGAACCAGACGCTCCCACTGAGGAAGCACCACTACCCACACCAGTGCCTCAAGCACCCCCAGAACCCGAACCCGCAGCGCCTCCCCCGCCTGCGCCAGTGGCTCAAGCACCGCCCCCGCTCGACCCACCTCCATCCGAAGCACTTCTGGAGGATTTCCCCCCCATCTGGGAAGACAAGCCGGATGAGTCACCTGGCCCCGAAATACGACCCAATTGGGACCCAGGGGATGACGAGTCCACCACCAACCCAGAGTCTGCACCCCCATCCGATGAAGCCGCCGAGCCCCAAGACGAGAGCGCACCCCAAGAGACTCCCGAGCACACCCAAGACATGGGAGCAGCGGCCCCCAAGCACTTGCCCGCAGCCTCTCGACTCGGCTCGGGACTGGGCCAGAAACTCAAGCTCTGGGCCAAACGAGGATTTTTTCTGGCTATCGCAGGCAGCCTGCTCGGAGCCGCAGCGTTCGCTGCCATCATCGGGTATTTCAGTCGCGATCTACCGACCCTTGAAACCCTGGCCAACTATCGCCCACCCACGGTCACACTGGTGGAGGATCATGAAGGAAAACTGCTCGGCGAGATCTATGAAAAACGCCGATATGTAGTGCCGCTAGAGTCCATTCCCAAACACGTTCAGGACGCATTTGTGGCCTCCGAGGACGCCGCATTCTGGGAACACGCCGGCATCGACTACATGGGAATTGTCCGAGCCATGTTTCGCAACGTCCAGGAAATGGCGATGGCTCAAGGGGCATCTACCATCACGCAACAAGTTGCCCGAAACTTCCTGCTCACCTCAGAGAAGAAGCTCGCCCGAAAAATCCGAGAAGCCATCCTGGCCACACGCGTGGAAACTGCGTTCGATAAAGAACACATCCTCTACTTGTACCTGAATCAGATTTATCTTGGGTCTGGCGCTTATGGCGTGGAAGCCGCCGCGCGGGTCTATTTCGACAAGCACGTCGAAGACCTGTCCCTCGCGGAAAGCGCTCTTCTGGCTGGCTTGCCCCAACGCCCCTCAGACT
>JAYZDK010000154.1:0-10449 GCA_036337845.1 Myxococcota bacterium
CCAGTGGGGGAATACCACGAGCGATCTCCGCGATTTGGTTCTCGGGTATCGGCCCCCAGCCTGAAGGCATCTCGCTCACCAGCCCCAGGGCGCGTGCACCGTACTGCACGGCTAAGGCCGCTTCTTCTGGGGATTGAATACAGCAAATCTTGACGGGGATCATGTCTGGCCTGGTGGTGTAGGCATATTTATTGTGACAAGCCCGTTGTTAGGAGCCGACCCGTACGCGCCAGTCGACGCCCTCAGGGCGGTCCATCAGGACAATGCTCAACTCGAGTAGTTGGTCCCGGATTTCGTCTGCCTTTGCCCATTCCTGGTTGGAGCGTGCCTCTGAGCGTTGCTCAATCAGTCTCTCAATCTCGTCGCGAGAAATACCCATTGCGCCCACGCGGCGTTCTTTGACTTCTTCCATGAAATCAGCCACATCCATGCTCAGAAGGCCGAGCGCTTCACTGACCAACTCAAAGCATTTGAGCGCTTGAGCCACCACGGGGCCGCCTCTCTTTCGAGCCTTCTTGTGGTTGGCGAATCGGTTTACGGCTCGTACAAGCTCAAAGACCCGAGCGATGGCGTTGGCGGTGTTGAAGTCCCGGTCGAGGCAGGCGAAGAACTCGGCCTCGAACGCGTCGCTGTATTCCAAGACCTTCAGTGCGTCCGAACCCAGGTTCTCGGCGACTTGATCCGCGGGTTCCTCGCCACCCATGGATTCGGCGACCTCACGGGCCTCGTAGAGTCGGCACAGCATCGCGAGAGCATCAGGCAGCGCCTCGGCATTCCAGGGCAAAGCCGAGCGGTAAGCGCTCTGTAGGTAATAGAGGCGCAGGGCTTCAGCGGGGTATTCCACCAGGATGTCCTGGACATTGAATACGTTGCCCAGGCTTTTGCCCATCTTCTGCCCACCGGACATGGTGAGCAGTCCGTTGTGCATCCAGTAGCGTGCGAACGGGGCTTTGTTGGCGCCCTCTGACTGGGCGATTTCGTTTTCGTGGTGTGGAAACACCAGGTCCAGCCCGCCTCCATGGATGTCGATGGTCGTGCCCAGTTCGCTGCAGCACATGGCGGAGCACTCGATGTGCCATCCAGGCCGTCCGGGGCCCCAAGGGCTGTCCCAAGAAGGTTCTCCGGGCTTGACGGCCTTCCACAAGGCAAAGTCGGCGGGGTGGTTTTTACCCGGTACTTCATCGGCGCTCTTGAGTTCGTCGACCTTCTGACCGCTGAGCTTTCCGTACTCGGAAAAGGAAGGCACTGAATACCAGACGCTGCCCTCGTTCTCGTAGGCATGCCCGCCCTCGATCAGGGTTGTGATGAGGGTTTGGATGGCGTCGATAGAGGTGGAGACCCGGGGCTCCGAGTCGGGGTGGATCAGGCCGAGGTTCTCGGCATCTTCCCTGAACTCGGCGATAAAGCGCTCGGCAAGCGCCATCGGGTCTTCGCCGGTTTCGTTCGCACGCTCGATGATCTTGTCATCGATATCGGTGAAGTTCCGCACATAGTTGACTTCCCAGCCTCGGAAGCGGAGGTAGCGGACAAAGGCATCGAAGACGACCATCGCACGCGCGTGGCCTACATGGCAGTGATCGTAGACGGTCATGCCACAGACGTAGATGGCGACTTTGCCCTCTTGTAGGGGCACAAAGTCCTCCATAGACCGAGAGAGCGTGTTGTACAGGCGAAACGGCGCTGGCATAAGGCATCCTTGTCTGACGAGCGGGCCATCTAACGCATTTCTGGGATAGACGGAAAGGGAAGGAAAGTTCCATGCCGCATACTGTCACTCGACCTCGGCCACCGTTTCTTGCAGCGAACGATGGCTTGCGAGTTCACCAGGTCCCCGCCGCGGAGGACAACCTTGTGTGGTTGGTGGAGTGTATGGCCACGGGTGAGGTTGCCGCCGTGGATGGCCCATCGGCTGTGGAGGCGTTGGCCTACTGCGATGCCAATGGACTGAAGCTCACCACCATTCTGAACACCCATACGCACCCGGACCACGTGGGCATCAATCGAGACCTGGGCCGACGAGGTCTGCTCGGGGGCATGCGGGTCGTGGGCTTTTCGGGGCGTCGGGCGGAGATTCCAGGGCTCACTGAGGGGGTGGATGAGGGGAGTACGGTGATGCTCGGTGCCGTGAAGGGGCGAGTGATGCGCACCGAGGGACATATCGATGGGCACATCTCGTTTCTGTTTGAAGATGTGCTCTTCTGTGGCGACACGCTCTTTACCGCAGGGTGTGGCTACCTCGTTGATGGTCCTCCTGAACCCATGCATGCGAGCCTTGAGCGCCTCGCGGAGTTGCCTGCAGATACCCGCGTCTGTTGTGCCCATGAGTACACCCAGGACAACCTCCGCTTTGCCTGGTCGATAGAGCCGGGAAATGAAGCGCTGGCCCAGCGCATCCGTTCGACCTGGGAAGCCCGTGTGCGCGGCGAGTGTGTGGTGCCGTCTACCATAGGCCTGGAGCGCGGAACCAATCCGTTTTTGCGCACGGAATCACCTGAGATTCAAGCGAGCATGGCCCGGGCCGGGCCAGGGCGGGACCTTAGCAGCTCTGCTGAGGTGTTTGCGGCCACCCGGGCGCTCAAAGACCGCAAAGACTACCGTTCGCTGAACGAGGCTTCGCTGCCCTTGGGCTAAATGCCGAGAAGTGGGGGTCCACTACCGGGATTTTTGGGCGCTTTCCTCGCTCACTCGGGCCGCAAAGTCGGCAATCGGCATGGCTCCGAGGTCACCCTGAAGGCGCTTTCGGACTCCGACGGTGCCTGCTTCTTCTTCACGCCCACCGACGACCGCGACATAGGGGATTTTGTCCATTTCAGCTCGGCGGATTCGATATCCGAGCTTCTCCGAATCATCGTCGAGCACGGCTCGGATTCCCGCGCTCTTAAGTGAATCGGTCACGGTGTTGGCGTAGTCCAGGAACTTGTCGCTCAGCGGAAGCACTCTCACCTGGGTAGGAGCCATCCAGACGGGGAAGTTGCCTGCATAGTGCTCAATCAAGATGCCGAAGAATCGTTCAAGTGAGCCCAAGAGCGCACGGTGGATCATGATCGGCTGGTGGGGTTGGTTGTCAGACCCGATGAACTCCAGGTCGAATCGATCGGGCAGGTTGAAGTCCAGCTGAATGGTGGTGAGCTGCCAGGTTCGGCCGATAGCGTCCACAACCTTGACGTCAATCTTGGGGCCATAAAAGGCCGCTTCGCCCTCGATGGTGGTGTACTCGATGTTCCGGTCGTCGAGTACTTTGGCCAGCGTGGTCTGAGAGAGGTCCCAGATGTCATCAGATCCGAGGTACTTGGAGGTGTCTTCGGAGTCCCGCACGCTGAGTTCCACCTTGTACTCGGGGAATCCAAACGTGTCGTACATCAACTGAGCGATGTCCAAGCAGGCATCGAGCTCAGCCTCAAGGGTTTCGGCGGTGCAGAAGATGTGGGCATCGTCCTGTGTGAACCCACGCACACGCATCAGCCCGTGGAGGGTGCCCGAGCGCTCGTATCGGTAGACGGTACCGAGTTCGGCGTAGCGAATGGGGAGGTCTCTATAGCTGCGCTTCGTGGCGTTGTAGGCGCCGACGTGGAATGGGCAGTTCATGGGCTTGAGTTGGTAGGTTTCGTCTTCCACCTGCATGGGGGAGTACATGCTGTCGGAGTAGTGGGAGGTGTGGCCGGACTTGTCCCAGAGCGCACGGGGTGCAAGGTGCGGCGTGAACAGCAGGTCATACCCGCGGCTCAGATGTGTTTCGCGCCAGAAATCCTCGATCTGGCGACGGATGTAGGCGCCGTTGGGTAGCCACAGCACCAGGCCGCCACCGTAGTCGGGGGTGATTCGAAAGAGCTGCAGGTCCTTGCCCAAGCGGCGGTGGTCGCGCTTCTTGGCTTCTTCGAGCATCTCCAGGTGAGCGTCAAGCTCATCACGCGTTTCGAAACCCACGCCATAGATGCGGGTCAGCATCTTGTTGTTCTCATCGCCGCGCCAGTAGGCGCCGGCCACGCGGGTGAGCTTGAAGTGTTTGATCTTCTTGCTGTAGTTCACGTGTGGCCCCGCACACATATCGGTGAACTCACCGTGGGTGTAGAAGCTGATGACTTCGTCGTCGAATCCTTCAATCAGCTCACGTTTGTAGGGCTGGCCTGTGCTATCTGCCCAGGCGAGCGCCTCTTCACGGGACATGGCGCTGTGTTCGAACTTCAAGTTCTTCTTGGCGATCTTCCGCATCTTGGTTTCGATGGTGGCGAGGTCGTCTTCGCTGATGGTTTCCGGGACCTCCATGTCGTAGTAGAAGCCGTGGTCGATATGGGGGCCGATTCCGAACTGTGTGCCTGGATAGAGCTCTTCGACGGCAGAGGCCATCAGGTGGGCCATACTGTGACGCAGTGTCTCGGCGGGGGCCAGCTCTCGGGGCTGAAAGTCGTATTCGGCGGTATCCGACATGGGAGTTCTCCTCTCTCGATTCGGCGTGCGACCTCTATCATCCGAGAGCAAAAGCGTCTCGCCATCCACGCTATGGGGGCGTTCTGGTGTCTATTGTCGAGTGGGCCTGGCTGGGGTCTACTGTGTGGGCTGGTTCAATACTTCAAGCGACAGCCGTTCCTTGGAGTTCGGCCCTCACCATGTCTGCGCCACGCACCAACGAGTGTAGCTTCTGGACTGCGCATACCCGGGGGAGTTGTTTCATGCCGCAGTCGGTCGTGACCCACATCTGCTCGGGTGAGATGTGCTCGAGCACTGCGCGAATACGCTGTGCAACCTGCTCTGGGGGCTCGATTTCGAGTGTCCGGACATCGATCACGCCTACGGCCACAGACTTGTTGGCGGGCAGGTCGGCGAGAAGGGCTGCGTCTTGCATGTCACGACAGGCAAAGTCGAGCACGTATTGGTCTACAGGGGCGTCGAAGTACCGGTGGAGAATCGACTCATATCCACCGGAGGTCATGCCTTGGACTTTGTTGCCCCAAGCGTTGCCGAGGCAGAAGTGCCAAGAGGTGTGGATGTGGTCTGGAATGTCGGCCAGTGTCTTCTTTACGACGTCGAGCACCCACTGGAAGTCTTTCTCACCGGAGAGGTTCGGGATCCAAGCCCCAAGGTCCTCAAGCTGTATGTGTCGGCACCCGGCTTCGATCAGTTCTGCGATTTCAGCCTTGAAAACCTCAGCCAATGCAAATGAGAGCTCATAGCGATCCTGGATGGGGCCTCCGTGGAAGTGCGCGAGTGTGGAGAGTTGAACGGGCCCTGCTCCCACACAGGCCTTGATGGGACGGTCTGTGTTCTTTTGGGCCAGAGTGTAGAGCGTGGCCATGCGGATGGGGCCGCGCTCGATGGGCCCCACCACGCGAACTCCTCCGGCCTGGTCGAGGGCCCAGGCGTCTCGCCCGCGTGCTTTGGCTGCGGCAGGGTGGGGCACCTTTTCGCTGGAAAACCCATGGATTCGCTCGAGCCAGTACCAGAGAAAGGAGCCGATTCCCATGGAGTAGTCGTCGAACCACATCTGGCCGTCGGAGAGAATGTCCAGGCCGGCTTGTTCCTGGTCCACCAGCACCGTGCGTACCGCATCTTCGAATGCTTCTCTGTGGCGAATGTCCTTGAATGCGTCCAGAACATCTCGGCCATGGAGCTGGTTCGTGAACCAGGCCGGTCGGGGATAAGAGCCCACCATCGTAGTGGGTAGAAGCTGTGTGGTCATGGCCGCTCCTGTTATGTGTAAGGTAACACCTTGTACAAGGGATTTCGATGTCCAGTCTGTTGATCCAAGAGAATGATGGAGTCGTGGTGCTCACCCTCAACCGTCCGGAGGTGAAAAACGCCATCGATGACTCACTGATGAGCGGGCTGGATGACGCTGTGCAATCGCTGTCTCGGCGTGAGGACCTGGTGTCGGTAGTGGTGACGGGAGCGGGCTCAGATGCATTCTGTGCAGGAGGCGACCTCAAATGGCTGCAGGCGTTTGATACTCCTGAAAAGGGACAGGGGATGTCGCGGCGCATGCAGGACATTCTTCATCGTCTCTCCGCGCTGCCCGCTCCGGTGATTGCAGTGCTCAATGGCTATGCGTTTGGTGGGGGGACTGAGATTGCCCTGGCGGCGGATATGCGCATTTTGGAGGCTCATGCGTTCCTGTGCTTCAAGCAGGCCCAAGTGGGGGTCATGACCGGTTGGGGCGGTGGGGGTCGGCTGTTGAGCCTGGTTGGGTATGGGCGTGCCTTTGAGTTGCTGACGACCTGTCCCAAGGTGAAGCCCCAGGAAGCGATAGCGATGGGGCTGGCCAATCGAGAAGCAGCGAGTGGGGAAGGGCTGGAGGTGGCACAGCACCTCTCGGACCAGTTGCGGCGTGCTTCGGCCACATCGGTTTGTTCCACCAAAGCCCTGCTGCGCCGGGCTGCCGGTACAGACCCGAGAGCGGCCGCCGAGATCGAGGCCGAGTTGTTCGGAGACGTCTGGATGTCGGTCGAACACCAGGAAGCGCTCTTGGCGTTCAGCCAGAAGCGCCGTCCGAGTTTTCGTTCTTGAGGGCGTGCGCCCGAGCGACGATTTCGACTACCTGCCCCAGAACGGCCTCGAAGCGGTAGTCCTTGGGAGTAAACACGGCGGACACACCCTGGCCTAGCAGGGTCTCTGTGTCTTCTTTCGAGATGATTCCACCGACAACCACGGGTACGTCGAGTTGAGAGACGACGCGGGGAACCAGCGCCAGGTGAGAGCCGGACAACAGGGAAAGCCCCACCACGTGCACGTCTTCTTGGATGGCTGCAGAAACGATTTCTTCTGGAGTCAGCCGAATGCCCTGGTAGACCACTTCCATTCCGGCATCCCGGGCAGCGATGGCAATCTGCTCGGCACCGTTGGAGTGGCCGTCCAGACCGGGCTTGCCCACCAAGATGCGAAGGCGACGGCCCATGGATTTGGAGAGCTTCTCGACCTGTTGTTGCAGGGCGGCGGTCGCCTCGCCAGAAGCGAGGTTGCCGCCAGCGCGTCCGACGCCGGTGGGGGCCCGGTATTCCCCATGGATCGTGCGCAAGGTCTGGGCCCATTCCCCTGTGGTGACCCCTGCGTGTGCACAAGCAATCGAGGCATCCATGAACCCCTTGCCCGATTGGGCGGCTTGGGCCAGTCTGGACAGGCTCTCTTGTACCCGGCCCGTATTTCGTTGGGCTCGGTGGGCATTCAATCGTTCGAGGTGGTCGCGCACTTCTTCTTGGTTGGCGTTCACCACGGACTCGCTGCCCGCCTGGAGAAGGGGAGAAGGCTCGGTTTCTGTGTACTGGTTTCTGCCGACGACGATCTGTTCATTAGACTGTACAGCGGCGTGTTTTGTAGCGAGGGACTGTACCAGTTCTTGTTTGAGCTCTCCGGACTCAAGGGCAGCAAAGGCGCCACCGAGTTCAATAATCCGCTCAATTTCGGCCCAAGCGGCCTCGGCTATCTCTTGAGTCTTGGCTTCCACGACCACCGAGCCCTCGAATAGGTCTGGATACTCAAGCAGGTCTGTTTCGTAGGCAAGAATCTGTTGAATACGAAGAGACCACTGCTGGTCCCAAGGCCGGGGAAGGCCCAATGCTTCGTTCCAGGCGGGGAGCTGAAGCGCTCGGGCACGAGCATCCCGAGAGAGCAACACCCCCAGGGACTCCAACACGATGCGGGGCACGTTGTTTTCGGGTTGGGATTCGGTCAGGCCCAGCGAGTTCACCTGCACGCCGCATCGAAAACGGCGGAGCTTCGGGTCTGTGATTCCGTACCGTTCACGGGTGATGCGATCCCAGAGCTGGGTGAACGCTCTCATCTTGCACATCTCTTCGATAAACCGGATTCCCGCATTGCAGAAGAAGGCCATGCGCCCGACGACTTGTGGCATGGCAGTTGGGGGCACATCCACGGCGTCGAGAATGTCGATGGCGTTTGCCAGTGTCCAGGCCACTTCCTGAACCGGGCTCGCTCCAGCTTCTTGGAGGTGGTAGCTGCATACGTTGATGGGGTTCCATTTCGGGACTTCAGATACGGTGAATGCCACGAGATCTGCAGTCATGGCCCGAGAGGGAATGGGAGGGAAGATGTGAGTGCCTCGAGAGAGGTATTCCTTGAAGAGATCGTTCTGAACGGTGCCCCGGAGTGACTGCCTGGCCACACCGCGTTGTTCTGCGAGGGCGATGTAGAGGGCGAGCAGCCAGGGGGCTGTGGCGTTGATGGTCAGAGAGGTGTTGGTCTCGCCTAACGGGATGTCCTCAAAGAGAGTGTCCATGTCCTGGAGGGTTGAAATGGGCACGCCTACTCGCCCGACTTCTCCTAGGGCCAGGGGGTGGTCCGCATCGAGTCCGGTCTGCGTGGGCAAGTCGAACGCTACCGATAGACCGCTCTGGCCCTTGGCGAGGTTTTTTTGAAACAAGGCGTTGGATGCGCGGGCAGAGGAGTGGCCGGCATAGGTACGCATAATCCAGGGACGGTCTTTCACGGCGGAAGACTACCAGTGTCCGTGCAGACCTCCAAAGAGGACGGTCCTGGAGTGATGTCTCCTGAGCCCCTGCTCAGCGAGTTCGGTATGAGTGGTTCGAAAGACGGTAGTATTCCTGAGCGCTAATCAGATTAGTGGGGCATTGCGTTAGGTTGTTTCGATGAGTGTTTGGTTTCGAATTTCTATTTTCGGCATGATGATGGGGTGCCCGCTCATTACCGATGAGGACGTGAGCGGTCGACTTGGGGATACCTCTGTGGACGTTGAAGGCGACGACCCTCATGAGTGCTCCGACGGGGCAGACAATGATCGGAACGGGCTGTTTGATTGTGAGGATCCAGGCTGTGTAGGCTCTCCTGACTGTCCGGAGTCCGATGCCGATGCCGATGCCGATGCCGATGCGGATGCCGATGCGGATGCCGATGCCGACTCTGATGCGGATGCCGATGCCGACTCTGATGCGGATGCCGATGCGGATGCCGATGCCGATGCCGATGCCGATGCCGATGCCGATGCCGATGCCGATTCGGACGCGGATGGTGATTGCACGAGCATTGTCTGGAGTAATGGCCAAACGGTGCAGGCGGACCTCGTGGATTTCTATCCATCGGATTGGACAATAGAAACCTGGGCCAGGCCAGATAATATCTTGGGCTCATCTGGATACGGTGGAATCTTGGGGCTTCCAGATGTGGAGATCTGCGGGTCTCATTCAGGTTGGCACCTCGTTGCATGGGACGAGGGAACTGGGTCTTCCTATGACGGAACCATTCATGCGGGGCCCTGGGAAGGGCAATACGCTACCAGCCCGAACACCAGCACCTGGGAGCCGGGTGAGTGGATTCACATAGCGCTGCAGCGGGCATCCGATGGTACGGGCTCCTTGTATGTGGATGGTCAGCTGGCCCAGACCTATGTTGGCTTGCCTTTGGAAGACCCGAACTGCCAGATCTATTTGGGTAACAGGCAGGGAAGTGACTCCAATAAGCTGGATGGGGCAATGGCTTCGCTGCGTTTCTCCAACAAGGTGCGCTACGCAGTCGATTTTGTGCCGCGTGCGCAACTTGAAGAAGACTCAGACACAGTATGGCTGTTTGATTTTGCGGAAGCCACGGGCTCCCAGACTTCGAGCGAGGATGGCAACACGAGCTTCTCGCTGGGATCTGTGGGGTGGGAGGTCGACGGTCCGAGTTGTGATGGTGGGGCCCACAGTGCGTGGCAGGACATCAGCGCTGGTGGGTTTCATACCTGTGCGCGCCGAGAGAATGGGAGCGTGGAGTGCTGGGGCCAGCACACGCAAACCACCTCGGCGGTTCCGTTGACTCCGCCAGCCACAAGCTTTTCAGCCATCAGCTCCGGTTGGGAGCATGCCTGCGGCCTGAACTCGGCTTCCGAAGTGGAGTGTTGGGGGTCGAACGACCAGGGTGAATCCACAGCCGCTACAGGCACGTTTCAGAGTGTGAGCGCCGGTGTTTTCTTTACCTGCGGAGTCACCACCAGTGGCAGTGTGGAGTGCTGGGGCGCGAACCAACATGGACAGGCTAGCGCACCCTCCGGGGCGTTTCAGTCGGTGAGCGCGGGCTATTGGCACGCATGTGGAATCACCGGGAGCGGCTCGGTGAGTTGTTGGGGCAACAATGACTTTGGCCAATCCACTGAGCCCTCGGGTACCTATGTGCAGGTCGAGGCCGGGATTGACCATAGCTGTGCAGCGGATGCCAGCGGCTCGGTGGTGTGCTGGGGAGAAGACACAAATTTTGTTGTGTCGAATACGCCCTCGGGTGCTTTGGAAAGCTTGACGACGGGAACCCAGCATAGCTGTGGGATTGATGCCAATGCCAATGCGGTGTGCTGGGGGTACGACAACCACGGCCAAGCCACAGTGGCTTCCGGGAGTTTCGAGAGCGTAAGCGCTGGGCGAGAGCACACCTGCGGGATTCTTACGAGCAACGATCTGGTTTGTTGGGGCTCGGATGAGTTTGGGCAGTCAAGCCACCCCTAGAGGAGTTGGTGGG
>JAYZDK010000155.1:0-5223 GCA_036337845.1 Myxococcota bacterium
CTACAGCCCCCACCGAAACTGGGACAAAGCACGAGCACGCCAAGAATATGTGGTTGGGCAGATGATCCGAAAGGAGTTCATTACGGGCGAAGAAGGTAAAACCGCCCTCGCCGAGCCGATTCGAATCATCAAGACAGACAATCCCATTCGGATATTGGCTCCCTACTTCACCGAACATGTACGCCGGCACCTTGTGGACACCTACGGGTTCGACCGGGTGTACAACGAAGGCCTGATCGCTCGTACCACCTGTGATCTGGACCTGCAGCAAGCAGCCCAGCAAGCCGTCACCACTGGCGTGCGTTCGATGGACATGAACTTCGGTTGGAGGTCCGTCGAGGAAAACCTTCCCAGCGAGGCCGCTATTGAGGCCCGCCTGAAGGCCACCGAAGAGGCGCTCCGAGAACAAGACCGAATGAGAGATCCCATCATGCGTTGTGATTGGGCCTCCATCTCAAAGGAGTCCGATGGCCGCTCACGTGACAGCGAAGGCTGGGACTGCAGCTACGGGGCTCCCTTGAGAGACCGCTCTATTCTGGACGAAGAAAAGAACTACGAAGCCGTGGTTCTTTCGGTGGCGCAGAAACATGCCGTCGTCGGCATCGGCAGCCACAAAGCCATGATTCCACTGTCTTGGACAAACTGGGCTTTCGAGCCCAACATCAAACGTTCCTGGCGTTACCGCAAACTGGACAATCTCAACCAGGCACTCCAAGTCGGTGACGTCGTCGAAGTTCAGGTTGTCGCCCGCAACTCACAAGACGTAAAAGCGCTTGAAGGCTACGCTCCCGCCTTGGAGGGCGGCCCCTACGCTGCAGCCAAGCTGCAACAGAGCCCAGACCTCCAAGGAGCCTTGCTCTCCGTCGACCTGGCAGACGGTGCAACGCGAGCCATGGTGGGCGGCGTCAATATCGAAGAATCCGAGTTCAATCGCACCGTACAGGCCCAGCGTCAGGTTGGCTCCACGTTCAAGCCGCTGGTCTACGCGACCGCCATCGCCAGTCAGAAACTTACCGCCGGCTCCATCCTTCTGGATGCTCCGCTCATCTACAACACCTTAGAAGAAAAGCTGTGGAAACCCGGTAACTACGGGGAGGAGTACCTTGGCCACATCAGCTTGAGAAAGGCACTGGCCCTTTCCAGAAACGTTTGTACTGTGCGGGTGCTCGACCAAATCGGACTCGATGATGTCTATGACATGGCCGTAAACCTGGGAATCAAATCCCACATGGAAAAAGACCTCTCCATGGGCCTAGGCAGTTCTTCGCTGACCATGCTGGAGCTCACCCGGGCCTATACAGCCTTTCCCACCCAAGGACAGGTCGTAGACCCCTACTTCATTGAGAGCGTCAAAGACCGCGACGGTAATATTCTGGAGCAGCACGAACTCGCTGAGCGCCGAGACGCCATGGAGCCTCCTGTAGCCGGCATCATGACCTGGCTTCTGGAGCAGGTGGCTCGTTCTGGAACCGCCGCTCGAACCAACCGACTGGGTATTCATGCCGCCGGCAAGACCGGCACGACAAACGACCACAAAGACGCTTGGTTCATGGGGTTCACCCCCGATGTCATCACCGCCACCTGGGTCGGGTATGACAAGCCCCGTTCAATGGGCGTCTCTTCCACAGGAGGAAGGGTCGCCTTGCCCATCTGGATGGAGTACATGAAGACCGCCTACCCCAAGAGCCGCGATCGGCCTTTCCCGATCATTCCGGACGTGGAGTGGATACCCATCGACGAGTCCAACGGACGCGTAGCCATCGGCGGAAGATCAATGCCCTTTCTATTGGACACCATCCCGAAAGGCCCCACTCTGGAGTTGGGTCAAAAGTCCACTCAAGACCTCCTAAGCGAGGGGTTCTGATGACACGGGTTCTGTGCATGTTCTGCCTGGCACTGCTTACGGCGTGTTCGGAATCTATCGACACAACCGTGGCCCGGTGTGATGTGCTCCTTGAGAGCGCTGAGCCAGTGGCAGCCGCCGTCGGCACGTGGGTGCAAGCCTACGGGAGTCCACTGACCGACAAGTCGGACACAGCACTGTTTCTAGACTCCACCCGAGTCGAGATTCAATCCGTGGAACGAATCAATTGCGAAACTTGTGACGACTGTAGACTCGAAGCCGGTTGTGGTGACTGCACAGACTGCCCGAGTTGTGCGCCGATCTGCAGCGAAGAGTGCAGTGAATCTATCGAATTCACCGTGCCAGAAGTCGGCGTTGGACCCCATGAGTTGTTGTTCTACAACGCACACGGAAGCTCTAATACGCTGACCTTTGAAGTCCTCGAAAGTCCCGAAGGCGACCCTTCAGACGCCGATACTGGCACCCCCATCGACTAGCCGAGCCGTCAACTCGGCGAAAACCCGTCTATTCCCATGGTTGCTCCCCTTTGAATCTCGACGTATAGATGGCAAGTTACCCCGACCGGAGACAGCCCATGCACTCGGCCTTCCGCCTAGCGATTTGCGCGATAGCGACGCTCACATTCTCGAGTTCTGCCCTTGCTGGTGGAGTCGGCATCTCGACCCTCGGCGGTGCCCACACCGAGAAGGTTTATTTCTACGATGGGGCTGAAAATCAGTACATCGACGTCCAGATGCGTCCAACCTGGGGCCTCACACTGGAAGCTATTCTTGGCGACCGTGACTACAAACTCACGGGACTGATGCGCTTTTCCTACCTCCAGGATGCTGCCCCCACAACCGACGTCGAAGAGCCTGCGGGCTTCGTGGATCGTCTGGACAATGACGGCAACACGCTTCCCCCCGAGGTTCCGATCCGCACGGAAGCCAACGATATTGGCGCTATCAGCGCCGGGCTGATCTGGGGCATCTGGGGTGACCCAACCGGCTTTCAGGTCAACACGCTGACTGCAGTAGGTGCGGGCATCCTTACCGCCGACAGCACCGAGTACGTGTTCGCAGAGGTGGCTCCAGGCGTACAGTACACCCTCAACGACCAGATACAGTTTCACGCATCAGCGGGCTATCACCTGCGGTTCAGAAAGGGCGTATCCCATGGACCGACAGCGTCGGCTGGGGTTCGATACCTGTTTGACTAGGCGATGGGCCTGGCCCTCGTTGGTTCTGGCTTTAGGCCTTTCAGGGTGCTCAAACTCGGAAGGTCAGCACTGGTCGGACCAGGTGAAGCCCGGTGGGCCCTGTCACAGAGCAAATCTGCTCGATGGCCTGGACGAAACAAGTACAGATGAGCTGCGCGATACCTTTGATTGTCTGAACCAGGGCGACAACCTAGCCCCGCTGAGCAACACACTCGACGCACTGGAGACACAATCCAGAGACGGCATCGAGTCCGGCCGAGAATTTGCCCGCTGGGTCAACGGGCTCGGACAAAGGGCAGTCAATCTGTTCTCCATGGCCGGCAACCTGGCAACCGGGCTTGAGACCGAAGAGATCCCCCTAGTCACCATTCTTGAGTTGTCCGCAGAGGTTCTCTACGGGGAGTCCTTTGAATCGTTACAAGCCGGCGACATTGATCTGGCAGCCGAGTCCTCACTGGACAACGGCCTCATCCGGCCCATGCTGCCGGTCATGTCGAGTGCTGCCACAGCCGTGCTCAACGAGAACCTAAAATCTGTAGAGTTTCTACAGGAGGCCATGGCATCCGAACGTATCGGTGTCATGGCCCACTCCATCGCCGGGCTCCTCGAGAGCGATGACGATGAAGTGACCAGCCTGCTGGAAGAACTGCCCTCCGATCTCGCCAACGCACTGGAGCAGGCCCGCAACGCCACCAACGACCGAACCCCCCTCGCCTCCGGAGACTCGCTCCAGGACGTGATTCAAGCGTTGATTCTAGGACGAACAGCTACCGGGCAAGGATTCGGAGACCTCGCCGGGGAGCCCATACGACGCATCTTTGCGGATGAATCACTCCGGTTCCGAATCGAAAATGCCATTGAAGAACTACACGCGGGAGGGCACCTCGCCTCCATGTCACTCCAGTTCATGCACTTCACCCGGGTGGACGCACAAGGAGGCAGCTTGAGTCCAGGGGAAGACTCCGCACTGGTCAGTCTCCTAAGGCTCCTGGATCGCGGCAATGCACCTGTGGACTGCAACATCGTTGGCTTCTCCCTGGTGGCCATCGACAATCTTGCGGTCACCCTGCTGGAAGCCATGGCCGAAGCCGGGTCCTCCGCTACGGTCACCGCTGTGGAGCTTCTGGGACTTGGGGGCGCTCTAAACGACTATGCCTTGCTCAAATCCCTCGTGGATCTCAACCCGTTCTGCTCCGGCTTGGACGGTCAGATGATCGACGACATGCAGGCACTGGACCGGTTCAACGACCCCGAGACCGGAGACCTGTTGGAAGTCCTCTACGACTTCCTGGCAGCGATGCACGGGCCCGGCACATCCCGGGTACCGGAGCTTGTGGACGCCCTTGCCGCAACCCACAGTGTATCGGCCGCTGCCCCACTGGAAGAACTTCTCCGAGACATCGGCGATTCCTTGCTCATCGAACACGCCATCGGCCTGCTGCCCGTACTTCTCAACCCAGCGGCGTATATCGATACCAACTCGTTTCCTTCGGGTATGAGCCCACTGGAGTTCAGTGATGTCTGGGAGATGGGCCAAAGCGCTACCGAGCTCCGAGACGATGGTGGGTCGGGCCTCGGGTCTATGATTCCCGTCTTGGAGTCCGTCGTCAGCCAGCCGGGGTTCTGGACTACATTAGAGAACACCTCCACGCTCTTGCAGACCAGTGAAGCAAGCATTCATGAGCTGATGGACTTCATTCCTGTAGTGGTGGCCTGGGACCCGGAACTGGAGATCTTCTACAGTCTGTCAGGCCCCATGCTCGACCCAGAGGTCGTAGCGCCTCTGATGCGGGTGGTAGAGGTCCAGGAAGTGACTCAGGCTATCGGAGAAAGCTCCCAAGAAACCTGGGGCCCTCTCTCGTTTGGTGGACGCCTGATCGTCAGCGGTGCCTTACACTCCCTGCTTGTGCTCATCGATGACCTCACTGAGTTGATGAATCCAAGCTGAACACGGAGACGGACATGTCAGCCGACGCTCAATACGCCAAACTTCCTAGGCCCGAAGGGGAACTCGAACACCTCTACGGCCCACAGGTGCACATTCTTTCTCACCCCTGGGCCATGACAATGCTATCCCAGCTCTGCGCCGAGGAAACCCACCAACCCCGCGCCAACGACCTGGTCAAGGCTCTCTATGACTGGCTACTCACGGAGCTGACCA
>JAYZDK010000156.1:0-8046 GCA_036337845.1 Myxococcota bacterium
GCATTCTCGAGGCCATGGCCACAGGCACGCCAGTGGTGTCCACACCGGTAGCGGGGATCCCGGAGATTGTGGCAGAGGAGCGCTCGGGGCTCTTGGTTTGTCCGGGAGACCTAGAAGGTCTCTCGCATGCGTTGTTACGCCTGCTGCGAGAGCCTTCTGAGCGTACACGGATGGGTCGGGCGGCTCGTCTTTGCGCTGAGGCATCCTTTGACCACGAGGCTGTCGGGCAGCAACTCGTGGAGTGCTGGCGCTCTGCTCTATTGAAAGGCGGCGTGCGCGGTCCGCTGCAGGGCGCTGAGGAGTCCCCATCGAGACCTGCGGTGGTTCAGGAGGTAGAGACCGTCACGGACTCGGAGAGCTCCCAAGTGAGCGGGTGACAACGGTGCAGCCTTGGCTTCACCAAACTCAAGTGGGTATCCGCAGGTGTTCATAGCTGTCCCTGCGATGTTCTCGATCTGGGCTCTTGTGTCGCTGGAGAAGGCCTCTTTCCAGTGGTCCCGGTTGTGGGTCACAATCTCCTGTGCGTTTGCGGTCTGTCCCAAGGGGTCTACGGGATTCGAGAGGTTCAACATGTCTTGGGAAAACTCGAGATCCAAGAACTGGCAGATGGTTGAGAACTCGTGCTTGGGATTGTGCAGCAGCGCTTCGTAGTGCACCTCAAGGTAGTGTCCGTCGCCTAGCTCGGCACTATCGGCCCGGCAGGCCTCGATGTCGTTCGCCCAGGTTTGGGCCGTGCGTAGCGGGTGTGCGCCCCATGCTCGCTGGGCCGACAGACAGACATCTCGTACGTCTCGAATCACGTGGAGAACGTGGGCACCGGGAAAGAGCCTGGCGAGTAGGGGGAGTTCGGTTCGATAGGCTGGAGATTTGTCTCCCCACACGCGATGGGTTTCGGAGACCTCACCTGCATCGAGTCGAGCCATGGCCTCGAATATTCCTGCTGCATCCAGCCTCTCGCACGCTCCGAACCAGGCTTCATTTGTGAACTCGATTTCTTTGGACTCCAGGTGTCGAAAGTAGGGAAAACGGCGAGTCCACCTGGAGATCTGAGAGAAGTCGGATTGGGTGTGTAGTGGCTTGGTTCGTTCAAGCTTCCTGGCGAGAGCGGGGAGCAGGTTGGTTTCCGCATGGGTCAGTGCAATGAGGGGGTGGTTGCGCAGGACCTCTCGCACCAGAGAAGTGCCGGAGCGCTGGATACCCACAATGAACAGTGGCGTTCTCGCCGTCATCTATTCCTCGGCCTCTGAATGCTCTCTGCGGGTTCGTCGCTCGAGGGTCGCCTCCGCTGCCTGGTGTACTTCCGGGAGCAGGATTCCGGAGCTGATGATGAACTTCAGGTCCTGCAACAACAATGTGGGAAGGAGTCCGATCGCGATGTCTTCTGGGGTGTAGGGGTTTGCGGCCAGTGCTTTGCGAACGCCGTAACAAGCCGCCCATCTTCGATGGGTGGAGACACAGCGTATGACTTCTGCTCGTGTGGGACGCTGGGCTGCAATGCGCACTACGTCGCGCTCGATGATGCGAGGGTTGTCCAGCAGAATCTGGATCACCCGATGGTCTCTGTCGTGAAGCAGGCGGTCGAGCTTGAACCGGTCGCGTCCTCGAGCGGCTTGTCGACGGTTGCCCAGCGGGATGTCCATATATTGGTTTTCCGGCCAGGCCTTCTCAAGTCTCTTGCGGTTGACGCGCGGTCCCAAAAAGATGGCGGCAACTTCGGGAAAGTCGGCGTGTGTTGCCAGGCTGTAGAGCTCTTGGATGCGCTCATATTCCAGTGAGGCCACAAGGCCCGGGTCCAGTCCCAGCTCGACCAACACGGTCCGTGCGGTTCTGCTGCCATGCTCCGAGCTCGATATCAGTTCTCGAAGGCAGCAGACCAGCATTGGGTTGTCGAGGTTCACGAGAAATCCCTGGACTACCTGGGGTCGCATGCTTCGATCGCGAATCGCCTCCACGCGCCGAAACAGAGTGCCTAGAGTGGCCTTCACTTCCGACAGGCCGGGTTCGCTACAGAGAAGGCTCAGGCGTTCGCTGGTTGTGAGGTTGGGCTTCTCGCTGGCGCTCATGGCGGTATCCTATCCTCAGATGCGACCCCCTCCACTTCTCATCGCTGTCCTGGGCCTTGGTTTCTTGTTGGTTTTGGGCGTGCTTTGGGTTTCTGAAGAACCGGAGAAAGAGGTGGTTGTGGAGGAGGAGCAAGACGAAACCGGGATGACCTCAGAAGAACGAGAAGAGTTGATGCGCATCATTGGCTACGTACAGCAATAGGGATTTGAGATGTCACCGGTTCCTTTTCTTGCGCTCTACCTGACTTGCCTTGGCATTTGTCTGGCGGGTGTAGAGGGTTTGAAGGCGGGCTGGAGTTCCATCCAAGATGAGCCGGGAGCGCAGCCTATAGCGGGCTTCATCGCAGTACCTCCCAAACCAGAGGGAGCGCGGCCCCAGGTGGGAGAAGGTGAGGGAGAGGCCTATACACGACAGCGCTGTCTTGAGTTGTCGTCAGACTATTCAGACGCCTGTTTTTCTGCGCTGGCCTGGCAGTTGGCTCAGCGAGACCCCGATGGTGCGCTTGAGTCTTGTCAGGAGATCAAATCGCCTGATTCCCGCTGGGAGTGTGTGTCAGATGTGGCCGAGTTGCATGCCTTGGAGTCTGCAGATCGTTCTGAGGCTATCTGCGATGGAATACCGAAGAAGAGATGGCATGACCAATGTTTCTTTGGGTTGGGGCTCGCCTACGCGAAAGTTGGATTTGAGAAGGCTCGTGCCTACTGCGAGAAAGCGGGCATGTGGAGGGATTTCTGTCGTCATGACGTGAACGGAGAGATTGCCCAGGTGGATCCGGAAGCGGGGCTCGCCTTTTGTGATCTCGAGCAAGGCACCCTGTTGCAACGCAAGACCTGCTACCACGGCCTGGGCAAGTATTTGGGGCGCACTCAGCCGCCGGTTGCGCTGGAAATCTGTGCGAGAGTCCCGACTCATGAGCCGTTGTATGTGCAGAACTGCAATCATGGCTTGGGTTGGGCGCTTGCCGAGTCTTCTGAGGGGATGGCATTGGAGTTCTGTCGAGAGGCTGCTGGGGTCGAGGACTCGTGCCTGATGGGGGTCAGTGCGCATGCACGTCGTCTGGACCCAGCCCGCGCGATTGAGATTTGCGATTCTGTTTCGGACGGGATGTTGCGAGGACGCTGCTTGGGGTTTGCCAAGCGATAGACCGCCGGGTTTCAGAGTGAGCTTCTGCTCTGAGCAACCAGGGTGATGTCACTGAAGCCGGCTTGTTGAGCCGTAAAGAGCACCTTGCGTACCAGCCGATATGGGGTTTCCCGGTCGGCTCGTACAAGCAGTCGTTCGTGGGGGGACTGCTGCAGCGCCGTGTAGATTTCCCGAACCAGGTCTTCGCTGTGTTCAAGGTACCACTGGGTACTGGTTCTGCGGTTTCCATCCATGTAGATGCCGTCTTGAGTGATCTCGATGGTGCGTGCAGGGTCCACTGGGTCCAGGGATGCGCTTGTGGGTAGCTCGAAACCCGGGTCTTCACTGGAGGCTGGTGGGTCAGTGGAGTAGGCGCGGAGTAGGAACAGGAGCAAGACCGTGAGCACATCCACCATGGAGATGGTGACTGCGTGAGAAGCAGGTGAGCAGCGGCGGGCTGGGAGCAGTCGTCTCATGGGGCTTGGCCTAGAACGACCTGGGGAAACAGGTCTCCTTGGTTGTCGCTACGAACCGCATCCATCACGACGACCAGTTGGTGTGCGAGGACATCATCTTGAGGTTGCAGGGCGATTTTCTGTTGAAGGGGACTCAAGGCCTTCAGGCTTCTCAGCTTTTCTTGTAGACCCAGGAGGTTGAGCCCATCGTCTGTCGCTGGAATCGGGATTTCTCGTTCTTCCAGCTCTTCTGCAGAAGCTCGGACATCTGTGCGCTTCAATCGGGCTCGGATGGAGAGAGCCGTCGGAGTCATCACAACAGCAATGTGCTCCACCTCACCGGTCTGGGGAGTCACGCCACCAGCGCTGGCTTGGACCTGCATGTGGAGGCCCACGAGCTTTTGTGCCGAGGTGGTCAGAAGCAGGAACGGCAGCAGGAGGAACAAGAGGGAGGCCACTGCCAGAAATGTGGCTCGGGGATCCTGCTCATCGCTGGAACGCGGCTGAATCAGTCTTCGACGGGAGAGCCGGGGCGTGTGGATGATGCCCTCCTCAATCCGAGCGTGAGACGGCCTGCAGCGGACTCCAGGCCTACCAGTTGGTGTTGCGCTCGCGCTTCGAGCCATGCGTGTAAGGCGAGAGATGGGATGCCTACCAGCAGACCATAGGCTGTGGTGGCCATGGCGGTGGAGATTCCTTCGGACAGACCGGTTGCCCGCTGGGCAGCGGCGGTGTCTCCTAAACCAGAGAAGGCGACAATCAGACCGTATACGGTCCCCAACAGGCCAAGCATCGTAGCCAGGTTGGAGATGGTGGCCAGGTAGGAAATCCGGGTTCTGATTCTGGCCTCGGCGCGAATGCTGGCGTTGGACATGGCTTCCCAGGCCAACTCGGGGTCTGTGTCCGAGGCGCCAGCTCGAATCACATCCCCCAAAGGGGTGGTGTCCGTGATTGCAATCGCTTCGGAAAGCTGTCCCTTATCCAGGAGCACTTCAAGTTGTTCTGTGTCGCAGGACCACCGCCACACCAGAAGCCAGGCTCGCTCCAAGGTGATTGCAACGGCCAGTGCGAGCACGGCAGTGATTGCGTACATGAAGCCCGCTCCGGGACCTCTGAATGCGTCCAATAGATAGTCGACCAACGTTTCTTCCCCGACACTGGGTGGATCGTCTCACTACGTGAACCACGACGCAACCACAAGTGCCGTGATGATGGAGTAGACAGTCACAGAACCCCCCCCGCTGATCCCTCACCGCAAGAAGAAATGGAGGAGACGCTTTCGGTTTGCTAGGTTTAGGTCCGACGAGGGGGGTTGTGAGTAACAGCCACCGACTTGCCCGGTCGGTACTGTGGATTCAAGCTACATCAAGCCTTGCCGTGGGGCAACCGTAATCTTCGACAAGATTTGGTCAGCGGGCCGAAGCTTCGGTTTCTGTCGTGATCTTGGTCACGATGGAGGCCAATTCGTTCAGAGAGAACGGCTTCCGCATGACTGCTTCTGCGTATCGACCAGCCAGAGAGTCGGACACCTGCTCACTGTCGTGTCCGGTGGAGACCAACACCTTGATGTCTGGGCACTCACGCTGTGCATACTCCACGACATCGCGGCCGGTAATGCCTGCCATCTGCCAGTCCACCAGCGCGATCTCGATGGAGTGAGAACGCATGGCCTCGATGGCTTCTCGGCCGGACCCGGCTGCCACGACCCCATGGCCCAAACTCGAGAGGACTTCGGCCAGTACCCCCAAGATTGTGGGGTCGTCGTCAACAACGAGGAGTTGAGCCATTTCGCCCCCTTGCCGCTTCACGGTACCACCGCGCTTGGTTTAGGGACAAGGTTCCGTTGAATCGTTGGGGTCTGGAGTGGCGATTACGGATTTTTCTGCAGTCAGGGTTCGCCCCCCGGTATCTGTGATGACCATCTGCATTGTGAGACGTTCACAAGACAGAAGTTCTGGTGGGGTGTCGAGTTCTCCGTCTGCCATTTCGTGCACGCCGATGAATCCGTACATGCCGGGATAATGCCCGCAGCAAGAGGCTTCTTCGGTGACAAGTGCTACACGATAGGTGTTGTCCGACACGACGGTGCCGCTCTCGTCATGGGTGATTGTGTAGTGGATGGTCACAACATTTCTCGAACCACAGACGCGTGCGCTACCGAGCATGTGCCAGCCTCCTTGGGGGCCATGGACCATTGTCAGTGGGGCGTTTTCTTCCAGGTCTTCCCATTCAAGTTCACCGGTGCCAATGGTCACAGAGGGTTCTGTGCATCGACAGGCGGGGGAGATCACACCGATTTGGATGCCGGTGTCGGATTCGATGGCGGTGTCACAGGCGGCCACGGTGTCCGTGGTGTCTGTGTCGGGGTCTGGAGTGGCCTTGTCTTTGGGGCAGGCCAATAGCAGGAGCAGCAGCATTGTCATGAGTGTAAGGCCCTATGGGCTCTCCCGCAGGGGTTGCTGCAGGTCACTTTGCCAAGCATTGTTCAATGCACGGTCTCCCAGTTCCAACACACCTGCGCTGATGAGCCCGGTGAGCCAGGTGGGAGAAGGGGCCAATACGCCGGGATTGTTGAGGGAAAGGCCGACTCCCTCAGGCTGTTCCACGGAGAGTTCGCTGTAGGCGATGTCGGGAAGGAGTCGGGTCCATGCACCTGCTGTTTCGAAAATCTCTCCGAGTCCGATCACGTGCGGACTGTTGCGAATGGTTTGTGCGTGGTCCTCTTCGCTGCCGAGCAGAATGACCGCGAGTTCGGGGTGGCGCTCATGGGTTTCAGCGGCCCGTTGACTGGCATCTCTCCAGGCGAACCACTCCAAGGCATCGGCGATGTCCATGCGGCTTGGGGATGGGGGTAAGGCCTGGAGAAGCGTCGGGGAGTGTAGTCGAGTTTCTCCGAGTTCCAGTCCGTTGTAAGAAGGCTCCGATGTGTCGTGTTGACCGTTTTCGTTGCGGTCGAGAAAGGGTGGAGTGCCATCAACGAGTTGCTCCAGATTCATTTCGCAGACGAGCCCGGCCCTCTGATCGGTATGGGTTCTGCAGAGTCCTAGTTCCTCTTGGCTGAGTTCGGTCAGTAGGAACTGGGGTCCCGCTGGTGTTTCCCACACCACCAATCCATCGACTTGTGGCAGGTCCAGGTTGGGGTCGGCCAGTGTGGCTGTGGCGAGGTTGCCGCCATTGCTTCGACCCACCAGGACAAGTGGCGGGTTCGAGGTGATTTCGACGCGTTCAAGTAAGGTCAGGCCAGCATCGTCGGAAATTTCGCCCGCAGCGTATCGCAAGGCTGCAGCAACGGCCTGGCGGGATTTCTCCCCGTAATGGTCCATTTGGCCGGGCGTGCTCGGCTGACCATCGCCTCCTGGAAGGTCTAGATAAACCTGAACAATCCCTGCATCTTCACGCAGGAGGTTGGCGCTACTGGCTGGAATGTGGTCAGGAGAAAATCCTCCGGGCAGCACGACGGAAACAATGCGAGGCAGCGTCACCGGATGCTCGTAGAGCACCTCGATCGCGACCTCTTCTTCGGGCAGAAACAACTCCTCGCGCACCGCGACGGCTGCAGGCCGACATCCCTGAAGGCCTGTAGCGATGAGGGTTGCCAGGAAACAGGTTGCGCGCATGGTAGGCATATGGGACGAACCCCTAATCTCGGAAATTGAGTCTGGGCGCAACAGGAGAGGTACGCAAGTCCATCGCATGTCGGAGAACCTCCCAGCCCTTACCGCGGATCAACTGCGGAAGAAGATTGACCCGGAGGCGTTGTCGTTTCGATGTACCGCTTCCCTGTCTGCTTCCGAGGTCATCATCGGGCAGGAAATAGCGCTGAAGGCCATTCGCCGAGCGGTGGGAATGGACGGGCCGGGATTCAACCTCTTTGCGGTTGGCCTGGCGGCTACGGGGCGGCAGGCGACTGTGCGACGGATTTTTGATGAACTCCGGCCTCGTCGTCGCAAACGTCGTGACTTTGTATTTGTTCAGAACCTTGAGAACCCAGCCCGCCCAAGGCTGATTGTGCTTCCTGTAGGAAGAGGGGATGAGCTCAAGAATCAACTGCGTGATCTGCGCGCTCGACTTCCACAAGCCATCAAGTACGCGCTGGAGCAAGAGGTGGTTCGAAAGGCCAGAGACATGGCCACGCTCCAACAGGAAATCGACACACGTAGCGCATATGGAGACCTGGATGAGTTGGTTCGTGAAGCGGGGCTGGTGTTGGGCAGTGTGGGGGAAGGTGCAGAGGCGAGGCCTGCGCTGTTCTATGCGGTAGAAGAGCAAATGCTGACGAGAGCGGCGCTTCGTGTGGCTGTGGAGCGTGGTGAAGTGGTTCTGGAGCGAGAGGTTGATGAGATAGCGGCTGCTTTTGATCAACTTTCGGGTGTGGTTGCGGAGACGGTAGTGGCCATGGCCGAGG
>JAYZDK010000157.1:0-29107 GCA_036337845.1 Myxococcota bacterium
ACACCAATGACGCGGAATGGCCCGACCTTCTTGAATAGGCCCGCGAGAAACCGCTGAGAATGGGGCTTTGACTTGCACCGAATCCGAGGGGTATTCTCGTCTCCCTGCGGAGTGGATGTCATGCCCCCACAAGACGATGAAAACGTGTGGACGGAACCCACGACTGCGCTGAAACCCATTCAGCCTCTGCGCCACGAGCAGCCCGTCAGCCGATGCCTACTCCGCCTGGTCAGCGGCCCTGGGTCCCCCGCAGAGATCTCACTGTCGGCTACCGAGGTGATTATTGGCCGAGCCAACGATGCCAGCATCCGCATCGGGTCTGCGGAGCTCTCACGCCATCACCTGCGAATTCGTCGTCGCGGAGAAGAGCACCTGGCCGAAGACATGGAGAGCAGAAACGGCGTGTACCTCAATGGAGTCCGGATTCACTCGGCCACACTGCGAGATGGGGACACACTGCAAATCGGGAGCGCCGTGCTGACCTACCACGAGGGCCGCTGACTTGAGCTTCTTCGTGAAATTCTGGGGGACACGCGGCTCCATCCCCACCCCCGGTCACTCCACACGAAAATACGGAGGCAACACCTCCTGTGTGGAGCTCAGGATTGGTGATTCGTTGTTCATCTGTGATGCGGGTACAGGGTTGCGCGAACTGGGAATCGATCTCATTGAGCGAGCCAAAGAGCCCATAAAGGGGCACTTCTTCTTCAGCCACACGCACTGGGACCACATTCAAGGCTTTCCCTTTTTCGGCCCGGTCTATGACCCGAAAAACACCTTTGTCATCTACGGGGAGCCCGGCGTGGACAATCATGTCCACAAGCTCTTGTCCGGCCAGATGCGGCCCGAGTACTTTCCAGTCGACTTCAAGGAGCTATCCGCCACGGTTCAAGAAGGCTCTCTACAGGCGGGAGACAATCAGGTTGCAGGAGTGCGGGTCAACAGCCACCAACAGCCCCATCCAGGTGGCAGCTGCGCATACAGCTTTGAATATCAGGGTGCCAAGGTCGTGTATGCCACCGACAGCGAGCTCGACTCCACCTTACTCAACCCCGATGAGGCCGCGGCCAACCCACAAGCCCTGCGGCGCCTACCACAGTCCATGGTCGATTTCGTAGCCGACGCCGACCTGCTCATTGCGGACGCTCAATATACAGACGAAGAATATCCCAGCCACGCGGGCTGGGGGCACGCCCGAGCCTCCACCACCGTGGACCTGGCCATTCAGGCCCGCGTTCGCCAACTCGCACTGTTTCATCACGATCCCATGCAATCGGATCGCGATGTCGATCGAAAGGTGAATGACTGCCGGGACCGATCTGCGATTCTTCGGCCGGAGTTGGTGATCTTCGGGGCTCGAGAAGGCCTGGAACTGAAGATTCTCTAGACCAGTTCGTCCGCATCCGCGCCGATGGGGAAGAAAATCACACCTTCCTCGTGCAAGCGCAGCGCGATCTCCACTACATTCTGCTGCGCCTCTTGCGCACGACTCAATGTCACCGGCGACATTACCGCCAACTCCTCCAAGAGGTCGGCCCGGCGCCGCTGCGAAACATTCCTGAGAAACACCTCGCGCAGTGATTCTGGCGCAGCCCGCAGTGCGAGCAGGAGGTCTCCCGAGTCCACATCTTTAAGAAGCGCTTGGATGGACCTGTCCTGAAGAACCGCCAGGTCCGAGAACAACACCATGTTCCGGCGAATGCTCTCCGCCAGGGCTTTGTCCGTCTGCGCGATTCGCGTCAAAATAGGCTCGGAAAACTCCTTGCCCATCCGAGACAATGTTCTCGCAGTCTGCTCCACCCCATGAAGAGTGAGGCGGTAAGTCAGCGACGGCCCCAGCGCATCGCAGAGGGAAGACTGGACATCTCGCACAACCGACTCGGAGAGGTCGGCCACACGACTCATCCGGCTCGTCATCTCATACTGCTCGTTCTCCGTCATGCACCCCAGAACACTGGAGGCCTTATCCTCTCCCATAAGCAGCAGTGCAATGGCCCGAACCTGAGGCAGCTCATCCCGCAGAATGGCAGCGACCGCCATCGAGGGGACCGAGTCCAGTAAGTCTTCGAACTCCGTGGAGAGTTCGCGCTCCAACATCGCCTGCACATCCCCTCGCCGCTCCTCATCTACTAGGCCGGGAAGAACTTGAAGGGCAAAGTGACTGCCCGAGACAGGAACATGTACAGAGTCCAGCATGTCCTTGGTGAACTCAATCAACACCGCTTTGAGAGCCGCTGGTTCCACCACTTCCAAGTCGGCCATGGCATCCCCAATCTTGGCGATGTCCTCTTCACTGAGGTGACGGAGCACCTTCTGAGCAGCGGCCTTGTCCAGCGTCATGAGGACCAGCGCAGATCGATGTGCGCCACTCATCTCGGTGTAGCGCAGTGAGGCACGGCGAGCAGGAAGCGCCATGGGGCTGTCGCCCTCCAGGTTCAAGGTCTTCTGCTACTGCCAACGGAGGAAACCCTCCTACACTCACTGCATCTGTGTCTTCATTCCTACCACACCCCGAACTGAAACCGCTCGTCTTTCGGCGTCCAAACACCTTGACGCTTAGGGAATCGGAACCCAGCGGGCTGGCGAGCCCGACACCAGGACTCCCGGACCTTCACGCGTTGTCATGACAGTGGCGAGATCTGTCTCAGACAACTCGGCAATCGTTGTGGATGACCAGCCGAGTTCATCTCGAATCAGCCAATGCGCATGCCGGGTACCCACAGCCAGCACCCCCTCCTCCAACACCTGGATGGAGCGGACACTGTAGTCGTCCGGAAAGAACGCCATCGTGCGCCCCACCTCCCAGTCTGGACCTTCCAGGAGCAATAGCCGAGCTCGAGCCTGCTCGGCATAGGCATAGTGCCAGCCATCCCCGACCAAAAGCTCAGGCCTGGAGTCTTCATTTAAATCGGCTACCTGCAGGCTCCGAACCCCTCGCCAGGTAGGCAGCACACGCACCTTCTTGCTGCCCACAACCCGAAGGTCACCCGGGCTTCGTGGAGCTTCCCCATACACCCGCCCTTGAAGAACCTGCCCTCCCGCCAGCGGGTATTGCTGGGTCGCCAAGCGCCCCTCAGACACGACCTCAAAGGCTCCTTCTCGAATCCAGCCGGCTTCCACTTGGAACTTAGACGAGAACACCGCCACCCAGATCTCATTGTTCAACACCCGCAGGTCCGAAAACTGATTGCGCTCCCCATCCCTCGACCAGAGGGTACTGATTCCCTTCTCACCCACAGCCAAAATACGGGCGGGCGCGTATCGAGTCTCACGCCCGGCCCCACATCCCAGAAGTGCTTCCTCTCGCCCTCCAGTGCCGACTGTTCTTCGCGACGTCACCTGAACCGTACAGTCAATGGCCTCCTCTCCACCACTCCAGTGGACGACCCCTGACCGAACGAGAATCTCTTCATCAAACCCGTCCCCATTCAGGTCCGCTGCGGCAACAGCCTCGGCGGGCCCAAACAGCTGCGGTTTCCCTGGTGAATCGGACGTACTCGAGGCCAAATCTGGACCTCCAGTACCACAAGCTATAAAGACAAAGCCCAGCCACATGTGCTCTCCGGTGAATTCACTGTATCGGACCTCGGCTTCTGCGGGTATGTTGGCGAGCATTAGGGCAGACGAGAATGGATCTAGAGCACCACACAGGCAACGAGGCCAACCAGAACCGCACGCTCAGGAACCTCCTGAATCGTGGGCGAGTACTGGTCGAGCAACAAATTCGTTTCGGGCTCTACAACAAGGGTGACGGAGTACAGTCTCTGTACCTCTCCCCCATTGACGCAAGAACGGTCACCAGCGCATTGATGCAGCACAGCCGAGAAGCCGAGTTGGTGGTCTCCAGCCCTCTGCCGCCGCCCGAGGGCTGCCGACGGATCTCTCGCGGTGTCTGGGCCGGACCTGCCCGACAACTGCTGGGTCTGATGGCACCCGTCGAAGCCTTGGTGCTCGACTCTCTGCCTGACGACTGCGAAGAACTTGAGACTCAACTTCCCGCCTCTCTCTTAGGCAACCCAAATGCAGCACTGCCCGAGCAGTTTGGAGCCCGTTTCGCCATCTGCATGCTGGACGGAAGACACGCAGTGGTGTTGTCTCGAGACCCCAACGTATTCGCCACCGCGCTCAATGCCCTGATTGCCCAACTCGAGGCTGCACAGGGCGTGACCGAGCCACCTCACATCAGCACGGCTGCCATGGACTCTCTATTGGAGCCCCTGGATCCCTGGAACTGGTGCGAGATGGAATTCGGCGTACATCGGCGCTTCCATACGTTGGACATCACCATGGTCGACGGCATGGCCGACGGCGAACGCAACACCGGAATGCGCTGGGTAGCTCCCAAAGATGGCGGATGGTGGCGCACGGGCTGGACCTGGTAGCTCAATCGGCGTAGGTTCTCGGCCTTGAACCATACGCTCCTCCATACGTCATCGGCTCTGGCCGATGCCTTGCGTTCTCTTCAGGGTCCTGTGGCCCTGGATACGGAATTCCACGCCGAACGGCGATATCGCCCATCCCTGATGTTGGTGCAGTTCTGTGATTCCAAGGGGCCGGTCTTTGTGGTGGATGCCAAAGAGGTTCGGAACCTCACCCCTATCGCCGACACGCTTCAGGCCCACCCTCTAATCGCCCACTCCTTACACCAGGACCTCGCGGCCTTGGACACGCGAACTCAGGTGCATCCACTCGTATCCTGCGACCCACAGATCCTAGCGGGACTCCTTGGCTACGGCTATCCAAGGCGCCTGGAAGAGCTGCTTGAAGAAGTACTCCAAGTCGTTTCCCCGCCTTCAAACACCATGTCCGACTGGTCCGCAAGACCTCTGAACCAAGCACAACTTGAATATGCCAGCGCAGATGCAGCACACCTCCATGACCTCTGGAACACCCTCGCTGAGAAGGCAGGCCCAGAAAAGGTCGGCTGGGCACAAGAGCTCTCCAAAGAGGCCAGCCTGGAGCTCCGGACGGGCACACCCGATGATGACAGCTGGAAGACTCTGCCTGGAGCCAAAGCACTTACTCACGCGAGGTCTCGGGAAGCCCTCCGGCAACTTCTGGCCTGGCGAGAGTCCGAAGCTCGCAAGTCCAACCAGGCCCCGCGCCAACTATTCTCCGACCACATCGCCATCGACCTGGCTCGACGCCGCCCCACGACCGCTGCAGACATCGCGATACACCGCCTGATGCCGAAACGAGTCGTGCGAGATCTGGCCCCGCCCTTGTTGGCCTGCATCGCCCGAGCCGAATCTACTCCAGTCGCCGACCTGCCTGCCCCTGCTCGGCTGAATATCGCGCAACAATCCGTCGCAGCCAGCCTGGAGTCCTGGGCACTGAAAATCGAAGCCACCCAAGGCATTGCTGCAAGATTGCTCCTGCCAAGAACAGTGATTGAGCCATTGGTTCGCGCCTGGAGTCGAGGAGAATGTCCCGAACTGCCCGGAGACTGGCGAGAATCTCAATTCGGCGAGCCTGTCCGCGCTGTCCTTGAGACCTGCGAACCCTTGAGAGAAGCCTGTGCTGGACCTCACTGACCCCGAGTCCACCCCTTTACTGGCCACGCCCAGAACCCTCCTGACTGCCATTCTAGTTGCACTGGGAAGCGTGGTGTTGCTGACGGTCGCGCTCATCGCCATGTTTCCGACAGATCTCCCCCTAGGTGAGGTTCGGCGAATCCTGTCCAATACGAACCCCATGGGCCTTGTCGCAGGCCTGGTGGTCATGACCTTCGGAATGGCTTTTGTGGCCATCCGTTGGCGAGCCCTCATGCCTGCAGCAAAAGATGTGGGCACTCCCTCGTTGACCGGCATTGTCTGCGCGGGCCTGATGCTCAACTACGCCCTACCTGGTCCTGTGGGAGAGCTTGGCGCGGCCATGCTGGTACGTCATCGACACGGAATCCCTGCCACCACAGCACTCGCAGCCAGCGTGCATGCACGAATGATTGGCTTGAGTCTGGCCGGCATCCTAGCCGCCATCACCTACCTATTCGCCGAACTCCCCATTCCCGCCGATCATCATGACACGGTCGCAATCGCCACCATCTGTATTGCCACCGGCGCGACAGGCCTAGGGCTTCTATCGGCCTTTCCTGGCTGGATACGAAAGGGGTCGAGCCTGACCTTAGGCGCGATAGCCACCCGGCTTCCCCAGAAGCTCGGAAAGGTCGCCCAGCGCACCCACGAGACTGTAATGGACCTGGCGGATGCACTCGCCCAAACCGGGCGACTGGGCATCAAGCGCTACCTCGCAGCCGCGTTCTGGGCATTGGCCGCACACGCGAGCGTAACGGTGGGAATCTGGCTCAGCTGCCAGGCCATGGGCTTCAACCCCTATCTACCCGGAGTGCTCTTCACCTACTGCGCAGCCACAGCGGCCGTAGTAGCCCTGATTGCCTTTCCCGGCTCTCAAGTGGGGTGGGATGCTTTGTGACTGACCTTCCTGATGGCCACGACCGAGCTTGAGCTGGTAGAAGGCCTAAGCGTCGTCGGCCTGGTTCGAATTCAACAGGTGCTGCTTCTGGTACTCGGGGCTGCATCCTTGGGCTTGGGCAGCCGCCCCACCGCAGAGAATCACAAGTCAGAAGAGACAAGCGCTTGAAATGACTGCCCATGGAGATACATCCGAAAGAACGGAGACCTCAATGCGCATCTTGACGTACATCATCATCACCACAGGCCTCATGGCTTGTGGAGGAAAAAACCCTCCTGCCCCGGCGGCGGAGGACTCTCCTGCCCCAACAGAGGAACCAATAGCGGCACCCGCGGAAGACGCAGCGGCCACCACGGATGCACCTGAAGCCTCGGAGGAGACGGCTGCAGAAGGAGAGCTCATTCCGGACGAGGCAGCCCCCGAGCCGGAACTGGCGCCCCGTAAACCCGACAACGCCGACCTCAATGTCACCATCACCTTCGCCGACGGCACCACGCAATCAGGGCACGTCCGACGCACAGAGGTCTCCAAGGACTGGTATGGCGAGAAAGAATGGGCAGACAGTGGCAGTCGCCTAGTCATTCCAATGGAAGCCGGTGGAACCGAGGAAGAACATCCCTGGACCAACATCTCCAGCATCAGCATCAAGCCCGGCAGCGTCTCCAGCGACACCAACTGCACAATTGAATCCGACTACACCCCCTGGATGTATACCTGCGAGTTGAAGACCACTTCCACTGCACGCACCAAGGACGGCCGGCGCTTCACCGTAGTGGACCGACACAAGTGGCGGTTCTTCTTCGATGACGACACTGAGTTGGAGTTCTGGCTCCACAAGATTCCAGCCCGCATGCAAGACGAGGGCGACATGGGACGGGACAACCCCGAAAACTACGCCATCTATGGCGAGCTGCAAGCGCAGTTGAGAAACGACATTCGAACGATGGTGAAAACCATCCGCGTCGAGTAGGACGATCCCGTTGAGCGAAACCGGCACATCGACCAGCCTTGTCAGTCGGTTTCAGCGATGGGTCGTCTGGGCCCTGGTCATTGGGATGCTCCTGTACCTGGGGGGATCCATCTGGGCCGGAGCCGGAGAGGTAGCATCCGAGCTGAAACGATTCGCGTGGAGCCTCGCCATCCCGGTCTTGGGACTCACCTTGGTGAACTACGCCCTCCGATTCTTGAAGTGGCACTACCTGATGCGCGTCTTGGGAGTGGAGATCTCCTGGAAAGAAGACTGCGTGATTTTCATTGCAGGGCTCTCCATGGTGATCTCTCCCGGCAAAGTCGGTGAGGTACTCAAGCCCTACCTGGTCACCCGAAGAACCGGAGTGCCCATGTCCCAGACCTTGCCTGCACTCATCGCCGAGCGCCTGACCGACGGAATCGCAATCATCGGGTTGGCTGCAATCTCCATCGGTAGTTTCGCTTCCGATAAAGTGGCCTGGCTCATCTGGCCCAGTGTGGCGGTCGTACTGGGCTTAGCTGTACTCGCGTCGGAGCGCCTCTCTCTCTCGCTCTTGTCTCTCTTAGGACGGCTCCCAGGAGTCCGAAAGATCGCAAGCCGACTCGAGGAAGCCTACCGCGCAATGAGAGTCTGCCTGGCTCCCTTTCCCTTACTCGCAACCATTGTGATCTCGGTTGTTGCATGGTGGGCCGAGTGCATAGGATTCCAACTCGTTTTTCAGGGTCTGGGGGAATCGGTGGGGCTTGATGCGGCGACCTTTCTCTACGCATTCGCAACGGTGGCCGGCGGAGCTTTCCCAGGTGGGATTGGAGGGGCAGATGCCGCTCTGGCCGGCGGAGCCACCACGATTGTCGGTGTCTCCGAGTCCGTTGCCCTCTGTGCAGCACTGCTGATTCGCGTCGCCACGCTGTGGTTTGGTGTGTTGCTCGGCGCCTTGGCACTACTGCGCTTGAACAAGATCATCGAAGGCGGCGTTGCCGCAAACCTACAGGACGGATCCGAACATGCCTGAATCCTCCTTTCTGACCGCATGCATACAGCTCTCATGCACCTCAGATATGAGTCGCAACCTGGAAGCCGCAGAAGCTCTCATTAGACAAGCCGCTGAAGAAGGTGCCGTCCTGATCGCCACCCCCGAGAACACCCCCTTCCTCGGGCCCCATGCTCGAAAAGTAGCCTTGGCCGAGCCCTTAGACGGTCCCACGCTAAGCCGGTTCTCCAAGCTCGCCGACGAACTCTGCATCCACTTGTTGATTGGCTCCACCGCAGAGGTGGCGCCAGAAGATCCTCAGCGTTGTTTCAACACATCTGTCCTGTACGGTCCAAACGGACAACGCCTGGCTTCCTACCGCAAAATCCACCTGTTTGATGTCGATGTGACCGACGGCGTGCGATTTGTAGAATCCGATACCGTTGCTCCAGGCAACGAGTTGGTCGTGGCCCAAACGCCGCTGGGTGGCATTGGGATGAGCGTTTGCTACGACCTGCGCTTTCCAGGGGTTTACCAGGGACTGCGAGACCAAGGCGCAGCGATTCTCACCGTGCCCAGCGCCTTTACACAGAAAACAGGGCTCGCTCACTGGCATACCCTGCTCAAGGCACGAGCTATCGAGAACCAGTGCTGGGTGCTCGCGCCCGGTCAAACCGGCAAACACGATGACGAGGGGCTGAGACACTCCTACGGACACAGCCTGATTATCAATCCATGGGGCGAGGTTGTCGCCGAGATCGAAGATGGCGAAGGCTACTGCATGGCCGAGATCGACCTCAATGCCATGGAGTCCATCCGAGCGGGCATGCCTGTTGCGGAACATCGTCGAGTCTGAGCGGTTTCAGACACAGCAGAACATCCCTATCAGGATGATGCACACAATCGGACCCCATTGGGTTGAATAGATCACGGGGGGTGTACGTAAAGCCACCAGGCACCCAAACTGCATCCCCAAAGAGGAACAGACATGCTCCGCTATCTACTCTGTGGAATCACTCTTCTAAGCACCGGCTGCCTGAAAACCTACGTGTATCGCTCGCCAGACCTGAGCCCGGATGCAACCCTCTCCACATTGATGGTTCATACCGGGGTCCAGACCGAACAAACCCGTGAGTTCATCTTGGACGAGGGAGTCTCATCCATATCGGGCAACGACATCGCACTGCTTGCCTCGGACATCGCACAGAACCGAAAGCTGGATCAGTTTGGCATGATCGTGATGGATTCGAGCGAGCCCTTCCTCACCTCTCAAGGCCTCGATGTGGTGATCGATACCGACCGAGCGAAAGCGCTGAGGAAGTTCGACTGGACCCAGTTTCAGAACAACACCACGGTCATCAGCGGGAACTGGGTGGACCCAAGAGGCAACGTCATGCCACTGGTCCCTGGAATGCCCTTGCGAAACACAATCTATTCAAAGCTGGGCAAGGCCTTACACGCAGGCGGCGCCCCCGAGGGCTACTTGTATGTGGTCGCTGACGTCCACGAGCGAGGCCTGTTTCGCCGATATCCAAAGCTATCGCTCACATTCGTGGTTCACGATGAACTTGGGCAAGAACTCCTTGTCGCGCAGGGTGTAGGCAAAGGCCAGCACAACTTCCTGGTGACCGACCGCTCGCCAGAAAATCTCAGCCTCGCACTGGGCAATGCCCTGGAATCCCTTTCCGAAGCCGAGGTGCTCGCCCTCACAACCGGCCTGAACAGAAACAATCGCCTGGCATTGCAGCGTGCTCTGGCCGAGCGCACAGCCTCACCTCTCTCGCTGGCTCCCTAAGGAAGCTCGTAGGGCTCCGCTGCGGTGAAATCGACGGAATACCCCAGGTCGGCAAGCAACCCCAGACTCAACGAACTGAGGACATTGGGTTCCTCGTGATTGACATACCCGGTCATGACTTCGGGTCCAAAAGTAGACTCATCAATGTGCTCACAGCGAGTGCCTGGTGTTCCGGTGTCTTCCAGTGGCACCTCCCCAACCCCGCCTAGGGCTTGCCAGGCCGCAACAGTATTCTCACCGTTGTAGGTCAACACTCCTTCCTCCGGACAGGTCACCCCCGTCATACCGGTCACCAGGTCACGCTCCCCAACGCCATCCCCATCCGCATCGTATTCCCACATAAAGGCCTTGATTCCCAGAAGGTGGCCGATTTCATGTGTCACCGCGTCAGCCAGGACGTCAAAGTATTCGCCAGCCTCCAGCGCTCCCGGACCCAGCGCGATTCCTCCTGCAACCGGAAACCACGGTGCTTCCTCGCGCACCAGGCAATGCTGACTCGCCCAAGGCTTCTCCGGGCTGGACTCCAACACCACAAACACATGCAAATCGTCCACAGTCTCATCAATCAATCCGCAGGGCTTCGAAGGATTAGCATCCAGAGTGGCCTGATCGATGTAGATAGTCTCCTCCATCACTCCGGAAGTCAGGACAGCCTCCCACCGGCTCACCGCCTGGGCTATGCCCTCCTCTTCGGCCGTACTCGGTGTCCAGCCCACATACTCCACAGCAATATCAAAGTGCGGATCGTACTCCTCCTCAAACAGCTTGGAGAACTCCGTACACCCCCCGAGCAACCCGAGGCACATGGAAAGACTCACCAACCTCCAAGGCAGCCGTCCTATCCGCCCGAGCTCAACTGAAGTGCTTCTTCTGCTAGACATGCTTTCCTCACACAAGGCATCTTGGTTTCCACCCCATCGAGTATAGGAGACTATCGAACGAAACGCTGAATCAGACGCACAAGCGCCCCCCATGTCAGCCCTCTACTTCACCAGTCCGTGCTCGGTGTGCAGCGCTGCAAAGTTCGCCTGGTTATCGCGCAGCAGCTCATCTTCGCTCAAAAAACGCGGGGATTCGAACAGGCTTGCGTCCAGTGGATAAACGCCAAACCCAAGCCCAGCGAGCTCCTGCTGAATCGACCGCCTCTCCAACGGTGTGTTGCTCTCAAACACCACAATCGGCCGATGCGTCTCCAGGGTTTTCCGAGCACCCCGGATCACTTGGAGCTCAAACCCCTCGGTGTCGAGCTTGACGAGCCCAGGCTGCAACCCCCTCTCCTCGACCACCGCGTCCAAGGTGACCACAGGCACCTTCACTGTTTTCACATCCGAACCGCCTGAAACGATGGCCTCCTCCCCAATGGAAATACTGCCCAACCAGGTCTCCCGCTCCGAAAACGACAGCGTCGCTTCCGACGGCTCCGCGCCAACAGCTGCGGCCACAACATCCCCGTGCATGCGATTGAACTCCAAGAGCGATTGGAAGTGCTCTACACAACTCGGGTTGGGCTCAAAGGTGATCGTGGGTACACCCTGAGAGAGAAAGAAGAGTGAGTGGGTGCCGTAGTTGCCCCCCACATCCAAAAAGCAGCGTGGACGAAACCTGGACTCAACCACCCGGTGATAGAAATCCTTGAGTCCCAGGTCATGGCCCAGGAAGGACACCGACAACCCCCAGTCGAGCCAAAGCATCTCAGGGCGCAAGGGAAAGTCCAGGCGAACGCCACAAGCGTCCACCGTCCAGGTACAGGGCTCAATCTCCACCGAACGCTTTCGAAACAGGTCCCAATACAACACTTGAAAGAGCGCTTTGGCCACCAGATTGAGACGGTTGTAGAACTCATTGAGTTCCGCACGGCGCACCGGGTCCAAGAGCGCTTCTACAACAAGAGACTCGTAGTGACCCCGGGTTTGGGGGTTCTCGTAGGCATCGACAAGTAGGTTGGCGTCAGGAAAAGACATAGGCTCCAAAGACCAATGAGTAGACCCCTACAGAACTAACCAGGATTAGCCCCCCTCGTAGAGATGCACCTTCAGAAACGAGAAACGTTGTTTCCGCTCTTGTTTTTGGGATGAATTCGATTGGCCAGCTTCTCAATGAGACGCAGCACCCGCTGCTTCACTCGGCCCTGCTTTTTTCGCTTGGTCTGAGCCATTGCCTATCGGCCCAGCCGCTTGGCGAGCAGGTCGACCGCCACCGCCACTGTATCTGGCGGAGCGCTGGTAAAGCACACTCGCACAAAGTGACCATACTCAGCCCCGAAAGAGGGGCCGGGCGCCAAGAGCAAACCATCCTCCAAACAGTCTTCCAGAAACCCCCAGATGCCACGCTCATCGAGGTGTGACTCGACGTCGAGAAACAAGAATGTCGAACCTTGGGGAGCTTCCACTCCCAGCCTCTGTGCTGCAGCCGCTCCTGCCTGCCCATACAGAGTACGCGCATTATCCACCCAGGACTGGCCATCCAGGAGCGCACGATGAGCAGCAATCTGACTGGCTGTAGGTGTTGAATAAAATGTATGCGTGCTCACTTTGCGAGCCTGCAGGACGGCCTCGGCCGGACCCACAAGATACCCCGCCCGATTCCCCGCCATTCCATAGGCCTTTGAAAACGAGAACGCCGTAAATGTACGCTCCGGAGCGAACTGTCCGATCGAGACATGACTCCCCGAATAAATGATACGTTCATAGACCTCATCTGAGAGTATCCATAGATTCTCACGACGCGCCAACTCCGCAATGGCTACCAGCCAGTTCTCTGGCAGTACCATGCCTGTCGGGTTCGATGGAGTTGAAACATAAATTGCAGCAGTCTTCTCCGTGATTCGCTCCGAGATCGCCTCAACCGCTGCTTCAGGACCATCTACTCGGTCGTAAAAGGGCACCTCCACCGCATTGCCTCGAAACGTGGATACGATTCCACGGATCAACGGCCAGTAGGGTGCCAGAATCAGCACCTCCTCTCCAGGAGCCAGAAACATGCCAATCGCTGCCCCGAGTGCGCCCGTCGCACCCGCACTAACCAACACGCCATCCGGCTCAATCTCCAGACTATTGTTCTGGCGTACCGTGTCGGTAATGGCACCAACCAACTCGGGCCGGCCACTCGGCGGTGCATACCGGTGCATTCCAGGATGGTCGTCCACACTCAGATCCTGCATCCGCCCACCCTTGAACGGTTCCATGTAGGTGTCGCCAATATGCAGCGGGTAGATGGGGCCTTGGTGGGACCGAATCCGCCCAGCAAGACGGGAAAATGGCCGTCCAGGCATCTGAGCAATTGACGGTGCGGACAGAGGGGGGCGGGGCACGGTTCAATCCATCCGGCGAAGGGTTTCCAACCAGGCCCGCAGAACGTTTGCGGCCACTTGCGTTCGGTATCCGGCCGTGGAACGAATGTCGTCGATAGGAGAAATATCCTCACTCATCAACCGGGACGCCTCCGGATCCACCGGCCGCCCCTCCAGCGCTTCTTCCACCTGTGTGCACCGTACCGGCGTGGCCGCCACAGAACCCAGCGCAACCCTCGCCTGGGTCACAGTGCCTTCCTCGATTCGCAGTCGCGCTCCCAACACCACCTTGGAGATCGCCTGAGCCAACCGGGTACCTACTTTGCGGTAATGGGTATGGTCTGCCGGGTGACGCTTTGGAATCCATACGCCGGTGACCAACTCATCCGGCTCCATCGCCAACTCTCGATATCCGGTAAAAAGAAACTCGATACCCAGCCTGCGGCGCCCCCGTGAAGCCGAGGACAACTCAACTTCTGCGTCCAGCGAAAGCAACACCGGCAAGGTATCTCCCGCTGGAGATGCATTCGCAATATTGCCACCCAAGGTGCCTCGGTTCTGAATCTGCAGCGCTCCCACAGTCCGTGCGGATTCGACAAGGGAAGGCGCATACGCCTGCGCCACAGAGCTAGACAAAATCTCGGTATGGGTCGTCAACGCACCGATGTAGAAATGAGTCTCGTCCTCGCACACCCCCCGCAACTCATCGACCCCCCAGATATCGAGCACCAGCCCAGGCACATTGTGCCCCAAATCCATCTCCACCATCAGGTCTGTGCCCCCCGCCAGAACACGGGCTTCGGGATGGGCTGCTCGGAGCGACAAAGCCATCAACAAGTCACTGGCCCGAATCACCTCGATACCGTCGTAGGCCGTACTAATCGCCGCCACAGACCACCTCCGCGACCGCATCAATGATCTTCTGGTAGCCGGTGCAGCGACACAGGTTTCCCGAAAGCCCCACTCGAACATCAGCCCGGCTGACAGCTTCTCCGCGTTCCAAAAGCTCCGCTGCCATTACAAGAAAACCAGGTGTACAAATGCCACACTGGGCCGCGCCATGCTTGAGAAAAGCCTCCTGGATGGGATGCAAGCGCTCATCGGTAGCCAACCCCTCCACAGTCACCAGGTCCGCACCGTCCACCTGACAGAGGGGAACCAGACAGGCACACACGCTGCGCCCATCAATCAGAACCGAGCACGCCCCACACTCTCCCTCACCACAACCCTCCTTGGAGCCCGTAAAGCCCGCTTCTTCACGCAGCGCATCCAGCAAGCGGGTCATTGGTGGAGAGACCAGTTCAACTGGTGTTCCGTTCAAAGTGAATCTTGTGCTCACGAGAGTGCCTCCAAAACCCGCTCCGGAGTCATGGGTAGTGAATCCAGTACCGCCCCTGTCGCATTTTCAATAGCCTGAGCCACTGCTGCCGCAGGACCGTCCATCGGTATTTCGCCAATGCCTTTGGCACCAAACGGACCACCTTCGTAGGGTATCTCCACCAACACGGTCTCCATCTCTGGCGCATCCAGGCTCGTGGGTATGATGTAGTTGGTAAGCCTGTCGTTGACCATGGCCCCGCGCTCGTCGATGATCACCTCTTCGCAAGTCGCCCAACCCAGTGCCTGCAGCGACCCCCCTTCAATCTGCCCCGATGCCAACACCGGGTTCAAGGCACGCCCCACATCTGTCGCAGAAACAAACCGGTGATAGGTCACCTCGCCTGTGTCCAGGTCGACGCTAATATCTACTACAGAGCAACTCCAACCATACGTAGGATACGCATCACCCTGATAGGTCTCCGGGTCCCACTGCAGCTGACCATCATCCACGTACTCTTCTTCCACGTGGAGAACATCACTGAGGCTACGACGCTCCAAAAGTTGCGTAAAAGAGGCGTTGGAATCCCCCACTTCCAACGCAAGTGCCGTTCTGAGGCTCTTTGCCGCCTTCAGGCACACACCCCCGACCACCATCGCGGTTCTCGAAGCCACAGTGGGCCCCGAATCTGGAACCTCAGCCGTGTCATGGGGGGCTACGATCACAGAAGAGAGTGGAACCCCCAACTCCTCGGCAACAATCTGCGGAAACACCGTGTCTGTACCCTGACCAATATCCGTAGAAGCCGTCAACACGGTGATGGTCTGTCCGTCGAGGGAAAGCCCTACTCTTCCTTTAAGAGCCGCTTCTCCATTGCCAGTGAAGCCACAACCATGGAACACCAAGGAGACTCCGCGCCCTTGGGCCAAACGGGCCACGCCTTCTCCAGCCCCTGGCGGGCGAACGGAGGTTTCATCGCTACCCGCTGCCGCTGCATCCAGGGCAGCCTCAAGCACTACGTCTGCTCCAGGGTCCATCAAGCGCTGACCAGTCGCAGTAAAGTCACCTTCTCGAAACAGGTTCCGACGCCTCAACTCAATCGGGTCCAGGCCGAGGACTCGAGCAATGCGGTCCATGTGCCGTTCACAAGCAAACTGGACCTGCGGAGCCCCAAACCCTCGAAATGCACCATTAGGTGGCGTATGTGTGGCCACTGCGCGGCCACTGATGCGTATCCGTTCACACGCATAGGGGCCTGTCGCGTGCAGAACCGCTCGGGAGAGCACCACTGGAGTCAAGGTGTTGTAGGCGCCTCCGTCCACAAGCACGTCGGCCTCAAACGACAGCAGACGCCCCTCCTCACCTACTCGGGTGCGTATGCGTACCCGGGTGGGGTGGCGCTTGGTGGTCGCAACCAGATCTTCATCGCGACGATACACAAGCTTGACCGGGCGACCGGTCTTCAACGCCAGAAGCGCAGCATGGGCCGCAATCATGGATGGGTATTCTTCTTTCCCGCCAAACCCACCGCCCGTCGCTGCTTGAATCACATTGATCCGATCCGGAGTTTCAAACCCCTCACCAAGCAGGTCCGTCAGGCCTTTGACGATGTAGTAGGGGCACTGCAACGAGCCCACAAACAACAAGCCTCCATCCTCTCTCGGTACCGCAATCATGCCTTGGGGCTCAATGTAGAGCTGCTCGTGCAGGCCTGTGCTGTAGACCCCCTCAATCACCTCACCGCCCTGCTCCTCATCCACTTCACCCCGCTCAATATCGATACGACTGAAGACATTGTCCTCGCCAAAGATGACCTGAGCATGCCCCTCGGCCAGCTCGGGGTCCATCAGTGCCTCCAGGGGTTCATACTCCACCTTCACATGAGCCACAGCCGCCAGAGCACGAGCCCGCGTGGGGGCAGCCACAAGCGCTATAGGCTCCGCCACATGCCTCACAAGCCCCTCGGCCAAGGCCGGCTGATCCCGAGTCATGAGATACACCACATTCTGGCCGGGAATATCTGCGGCGGTCACCAGCTCCAGACCGCTGGAATCAAATCCAGGCTCCCAGCCAATATGAGTCACTCTCGCATGCGCATGTGCCGAGCGAACCGTAGCCCCGTGAAGGCAGCCTTCCGGGTGAATGTCGTCGACGTAAAGCGCTCTTCCGGTGAGCTTGGAAGTTCCATATGCGCGACGAATGCCCAGGCCGATGTACATGGTGGGTGCCCTGGGGAGTTCAACACAAAGAGTAAGAGGAGCCGAGAGAATACCCTACTTGCGACTCAACTCATCGTTACAGTTGTCGAATCAGCACTCAGCCTGCTCGATAATCCGCTCAAGCAACGCCTCGCGTTCTTCCTGAGCATCCACCACAAACGTCTCCCCCGACCCCCCGGCTCCCTGAAAGCTAAGGGCAACGCCTTCCTGGGGACAGATGTCCAGACAAGAGGCCGTGACCACGCGAACGCGCCCCCAAAGCCCTCGCTGCTGAAGCTCGGATTTCAACCAACCTCGGAGAGCTTCCGCGCCATGGTGGCCACAAGACGGCTTCGGAGCGCCTTCTGGCCGAGCCTTGCTGCACAACAGAACCAGGTGGTCCCGCCATCTCGTATTGATCTTCTTCATGGCTGCCCTATCCAGTATCGCCTGACACACCCGAACCGCAAGGGTTAGGCACAGGTCCATGGACTCGCAGGTCATCATCCTGGTTCCGACACTGAGCGACGCCCCCCCCGCGCCAGAGAACACTCCCCTCGGCCGCGCCGCCCTTGCATTGGCGCAAGAAGGAATCGAAGCAGCCTTTGGAGCGGGCGCTCATCGCTGGAAGGCTCAGCCGGGTCGCTGGAGCCCGGTTGAGAGCACCGGCGCAATCGCGGTTCACGACCGGTTTCCCAGCCAGAGTCGGCCCGATGAATACGCAAGCGCTCGAACTCTGGTTTCCCACCTTCCAATGGGAAACCCCACCTCACTCACTGAATTGTGCCGGGACAAACTGGCCTGCCAACAACACCTCGAATCCCACGGTATCGTTCTGCCCGAGCTGGAAGCAGACCCCACTCGATTTGCGGACCGGCTCTCCACCTGGGGCGCCGCCTTTCTCAAACCACGCTACGGAGGCTTGGGCAGAGGTGTGAAGCGGGTCGTGCCCGGCGACGCTCTTCCTGCTTGGGGCGAAGGTGCGGTGCCCGGAGTAGAAGAGCCCCTGTTTCTGCAACGGGCCATCACGCCGCCTTCTGAGTCTGCGGGATTGGCAATGCGCTGGCTCATACAAGCACTGCCCAACGGCGACTGGCTTCCAAGAACCCCAATTGCGCGCGTGTCCCACAACGACCCGGTTGTAAATGTCGCTCGCGGCGCACACGCGGTTGCAGCACAAGACATCCTCGACGAAACCACCCTCCGTACCGCTCTCGAGCTATGCCTGCGCTCAGCCCAGGCTTTGCGACAAATCCCCAATGGAGAGTGGCTGCTGGAGATCGGGGTGGACATGGTGATCGACGAACATCAACACCCCCATGTCATTGAAATCAACTCCCGCCCACAAGGCCGGTTGGAACACCTGGCTCAGCGCAGCCCAGACTGGATGGCCGAGCACGTAGAGGCCTGCGCCCAGCCTATACGCACGCTCGCTGCATTGGCCCACCAGGTCCGCTGAACACACGAAAGCCTCAAGAGCCCGGGCTCAGTCCTCCACCACCTCACAGAGATAGGGCAACTCCTGTTCTGCATGGAGGTCCACCACCCCCCAAAGCTCTTCACGAAATGCCAGGGCAGCCACATCCTCATCCGAAGCTCCCCCCTGATTCTCCTCGAGGCCTGCGTTGTCCGGGTCGCCTGGCAGCCAGATTCCCCCATTGGTCAGGTCTCCACTTGGAGGCCAACCCTCCGTTCCCACCCAGAACCAACCGAAATCAATCGAGGGTGCCGTAGATTCTTGCTTCAGGCCCACCCACCAGCCTTCCTCTTCTCCGAGACCCATGCGGTGCGCTGCATCAATCACGGCATCAAACTCCCCTTCCACCCCCATGTTCAGCAAGTCGCCTGAAAAGGCATTGAAACAACGCTGCCGAGCATCCTGCCAACCCATCGGTTCCGTGCATGCGTAGTAGGAACGGCGTGGCTCTTCCACATCCGCGGTGTCTCCCGAGGCCGCCGGTACAAACTCTTCCAGGAACGCGCAGTCTTCTCCCGGACACTGCTCAAAATATCGCTCATCATCGTCATCACAGTCATCCCCCACCGCAACCCAACCCGCCGGTGCTTCACAAGCCTCGGTGGCAAAAGCCGAATCGCCATAGCCATCACCGTCATCGTCCCGATACCAGGTCGACTCCTCACACAGCTCCTCTTTCTCGGTCGTCTCTACATACTTGGGCGTCAAACAACCCAAGAGCGCCGCCGTTATCCACATGGCTCCTCCATCATTGGATTGAACACCGAGTCTGGCCCGGTGTCGAGGCCTGCAGCACAAAATGGTGCGCGATGGCATTTCTGATTAGGCGCATGTGGCCCGGAGGTGTCTCAATGATTTCAATGCTAGCGTTTCTATTCACAAGCCTGTCTTCAGTCGCCATGGCTCAAGACCTGGAACTCCCCCACGAGCAATACACACTCGAAAACGGCTTGACCGTCATTCTTCATGAGGATCACGATCTGCCGCTGGTTCAAGTGAACATCTGGTCCCACGTGGGGTCCAAAGACGAACTGAAAGGCCGGTCGGGCTTCGCCCACCTCTTTGAGCACCTGATGTTCCAGGGCTCCGAACACATGCAAGGAGAATACTTCCAGCACCTCCAGGCCGTGGGAGGTCGAGTCAACGGCACCACCAATGGAGACCGGACCAACTACTTTGAGGGGGTTCCCTCGGAGTATCTGCCACTGGCCCTTTGGCTTGAATCGGACCGAATGGGATGGCTGATGCCGGTACTCACCGAGGAAAAGCTGGACAACCAGCGCCTGGTGGTAAAAAACGAGCGCCGACAGCGCTACGAAAACCGACCCTACGGGACAGCCTGGATCACACTGATGGATGCGGTCTATCCCACCGACCATCCCTACGAGCACACCACCATTGGCAGCCACGAGGACCTCGAAGCCGCCACACTCGATGACGTAAAGGCCTTTTTCAAGACCTGGTACGTGCCCAACAACGCCACCTTGGTGATCGCCGGTGATTTTGATCCAGACACCGCCAAAGCACTCGTCGAAGCCTACTTCGGACCCATTCCAGCAGGCGCCGAGCCCGAGCCCCGACAAGACGAGCCGTTCACCCTGTCTGAGACCCAGGTGAGTCGCCAAGAAGAAGCCGGCGCTCCCTTCCAAAAGGTCTGGCTGGCTTGGCCAAGCCCCCCACTCTACGCCGATGGAGACGCCGACCTCGACCTGCTCTCCTCCGTGCTCACCTCAGGCAAGGATTCTCGACTGAACCGAGTGCTCGTGTACGAAAAACAGATCGCCAAGAGCATTAGCGCTTCTCAGGTGTCCCGCTCGCTGACCGGGATGTATTTGATTGAAGCAACCGCTGCAGAGGGACACACCACCGACGAGTTGGTCGCTGAGATCGATGCCGTCTTGGACCAGCTCTCCAAGGAAGGCCCCACCGAAGAAGAAGTGACGATTGGAATCACCAACTGGGAGGCCCGGTTCATCCGGGGCCTGAGCACTCTGGCCGCTCGGGCAAATCAACTCAACTCCTACTTCTTCCACACCGGAGAACCGGATTACGTGCAGGAAGATCTCAATCGATATCTTGGGGTCACGCAGTCGAGCATCCAAGACGTGACCCAGACCATCGCCAACGGAAATCGCGTAGAACTGCACATCATCCCCCAGACGGAGGAGAAGTAAATGCTGACCCTATTCCCCTTGCTTTCCTCCATCGCCCTCGCCCAAGCGCCGCAGGTCTACAACGTCGAGCTACCCGATGAAGTGGCTGCTCTCGACCGCACCCAGATGCCGGGGCCACTCCCGCGTAGAGACTTCCAGTTGCCGACCCTTCAAAGCGCAAACCTCTCCAACGGCATCGAGGTCTTGCTGGCCGAGGACCATGACCAACCGCTGGTACGAGTGCGCGTCGTCCTGGAGGCCGGTTCATTTACCGACCCTGAGGGTCTCGAAGGACTCGCGGCCACCACCTTCGACATGCTCAATGAAGGTGCGGGAGGCTTAGACGCCCTTGTGCTCTCCACCGAACTGAAAAAGCTGGCCACATCGTTGAACAGCAGCGCCAGCCGAGACGGGGCTTATGTGAGCATCGACAGCCTCACCCGAAACCTTGCACCCAGCCTCGACCTGATGACCAAAGTCCTGCTGAGCCCGGACTTCCCGGATGCGGAGTGGGAAAGAATCCGCAAACAGCGCATTCAAGATGTCAAAGCCGCCCGAACCGACCCCGGAAGCATCGCAAGAAGGACGCTCTCTCGCACGCTGTTTGGTTCGGACTACGCCGGCCGTTTCGCCACAGAAGATTCCTACCTGGCCATTTCGGTGGAGGACATGCAAGCCTGGGCAGGAGAGCACATCGTGCCCGGCAACGCGAGGATTCTCGTTTCAGGAGACACGACTCTGGAGGCCGTGCTTCCTCTCCTGGAGGAACGACTCGGTGCCTGGAGTGGTGAGGGCAGCACCGCCTCGCCCACACCCGAGATCCACCAACCCGAAGAGACCGTGATCTACGCAGTAGACAAGCCAGGTGCGGCCCAGTCCGTGATTCGTATGGGACGATTCGTAGGCTCCAAGAAGGACGCCGACTACACTGACTTGCAGATGGGAAACCACGCGTTCGGCGGCATGTTCATGGCCCGCCTCAACATGAATCTACGTGAAGACAAGGGCTACACCTACGGGGCCCGCTCCTCGCTGTCCCACGACTACAGCGGAAGTCGCTGGGTGCTCGGTACCAGCGTGAAGACCGATGTTACCGGTGCATCGATTCAGGAAATCCTCGGAGAACTCAATGCCATCGGTGGCGGCGAGCCCGTGGCGCAACACTGTCGATTCTTTCAGCGTCTTACCAACAAGTGCCCACCCCCCATCCAACCAGCAGCGGAGCGCCCTATCGACAAGGAGGAAGCGGACTATGCCAAATCCAACGCCATTCGAGGCTATCCCGCGCGATTTGAGCAGCCGGACTACCTACTGAACCAGACATCGATGATGCTGCGATACAGCCTGCCCAAAGATTGGCTGGAGAGTTATATCGACCGTGTGGACGCCGTTATCGCTGAGAATGCACAATCGGTGTTCGCAGAGAAAGTGGCAACGAAGAGTTGGGCTATTGTCGTCGTTGGCGACCTTGAGACCATTCAAGACCAACTGCAGGAATCCGGTTTTCCGGTAGTGCAGTTGGATGTCGATGGAAACCGTCTCCCGGAGGAGTGAGTGTCAATCCGATCGAAAGTCATCTGGATGGATGGGGAATTCGTTCCCTACGACCAGGCAAACATTCACGTACTCTCTCATACCCTCCACTATGGATTGGGCGTGTTCGAGGGAATCCGTTCCTACAAGCAAGTCGGTGGGGGTGGAGCCATCTTCCGCTTAGGCGAGCACATCGACCGCCTGCTGGACTCCGCAAAGATGTGCATGCTCAACGTGCCCTACACCTATGACGAGTTGTTCCAGGCCTGCGTCGAGACCCTCCAAAAAAACGAACTGGAGGAAGCCTACATCCGGCCACTCATCTTCTTAGGTGAGGGCGCGATGGGGCTCGGGGCTCGCAATAATCCCGTACATGTGATCATCGCTGTATGGAACTGGGGCGCCTACCTTGGCGACGAAGGACTGCAGCAAGGCGTGCGAGTGGCGACCTCCTCGTTCACCCGACATGCGGTCAACGCCAACCTCCAGCGAGCCAAGGTCACCGGCCACTACGTGAACTCCATCCTGGCCCGCTACGAGGCCAACGACAACGGGTTCGATGAAGCCATTATGCTGGACCACAACGGCTACGTGGCCGAAGGAACCGGTGAGAATCTGTTTGTGATCCGGGGGAAGACCATCAAGACCCCGTCCATCACCAACATCCTCGGGGGTATCACCCGACGCACGGCAATTGAGATCCTGCAGCACAACGGTCACGAGGTCATCGAGACTCAATTTGGGCGCGACGCACTCTATGTGGCGGACGAAATCTTCATGACCGGAACCGCTGCCGAGGTGACTCCTGTTCGGGAAGTAGACCGCCGAGAAGTAGGCCCACCCGGCCCCGTGACCCGACTGGCACAAGATGTCTACCTGCGCGGAGTGCGCGGTGAAATCGAGTGGATGAAGCCCCTGCTGACGCCCTACTAGCCACAGCGCGGCGAAACAGACCCGCTCACACTTCTACAGCCAGCGCATGCTCCATAAGCTCTTCAAGCTTGACGCTTTCGAGCGCTATGGCGTGCGTGCTCTCCAAAATGACAGGGCAAGCCACTCCCGCGAGATAGGCCTGTCGCCAACTGGCTGCGCACACACACCACTGGTCTCCTGCGCGTAAGCCGGGAAAGCCAAACCCGGGATTCGGTGTGATGAGGTCATTGCCCTGCATCTGGATGAACTCCAGAAACGCATCGGTGACCCGAGCACACACCGTGTGCGACCCCATGTCCTCCTCGTCGGTATTGCAACAACCATCGCGATACCAGCCGGTCTTGGGGTCCAAAGAACAAGCTAGAAGCGGTGTGCCCAGTAAATTGATTGGCGCCTTCACGGAACACCTCCCATACCCTGCATATCCCGATTAGCGACCGGTCTGAAATTCATCCAGCACAGTACTAAACCCAAACACATGACCCAGCTCTGTATTGAGCTGCCAGACCCGCTCTCCATTGGGCTGAACACGATCGATCTGCCCAGCAGCCGACCAGGTCACCAGGATGTCTCCCCCTGCGATCCTTGCGACATCCCCCAGTACAAAACTGAACACAGGAGGCGAGGCCACATAGCTCCAGATCTCCTCAGCCATCGCCGCCTCGAGGTCCAGGTTGTACTCGATGACCCTGGACTCCACCCCCACGCTTCCTTCATTGTCGAACACCAGCAGGCTTTCCTCTTCCAGCACAAATTGATGCTGGTGCAGAAAGGGAGAAGAACCCGCACTCAACGCGACCGTCCCCATGCCTCCACCAATCGCCCAGGGGCACGTTCCTGAAGCCCGGTCTACACGGACAATACTGCTCTGATTTCGAAAGCCAACCGTGTAGGCCTGCTCTTCCGAGTCAAAGTCCAGCGCGTTGGCAAAGGTCCAACCGGTGACCTCACCGGGGTGATCCTCCGGAGAAAAACAATCCCAGGCCGACCAGACCACTGACTGGTTTCCTTCCGGGTCCACCTCCACCACCTGGTCTCCACGTACCTCTACACCATCCACCTCTCGATATTCGACCACCAGCGCCCCCAGTGTGCCGTCTAAATGCTCCACAAAATCATGGGCCAGCAACTCCACCGGAATCATTTCAACCGAGGTGCCATCCATGGAAACCCGCACCAAACGCGACTCATCAGAGGGATCCCCAGAGACACTACCGGCATTGTAGATTACCGAGCGGCCATCCTGAGACACCCGCACGCGGTAGACATCGAGTTCCGAATCGTCTTTGTGGTACCAGGTAATCTCGCCTTCCGGCGACAGAATCACAGCAGCACTTGTCGTACCCAGAAGCGGTAGGGCCATGTACGCACCCGAATCAGTTCCCACCACATCCAGCCGAGGGAGCCACCCGGGAAGCGAGCCCGTCTCGATCATAAAAGTATCTCCAACCTGCTCGCGCTCTCCATCATCGAGGACCAATCGATAGGAAACCGCTCTATCCGCAGGCAGTCCTGTCAGAACAGCCCGGTGCTCCCTGGTGGGTTCATCCCCTGCAACCGCCACCCAGTCCAACTCCTCGCCCAGGCCAAACTCCACTCGCCCCAGCACCGGGACGTCTGTCTTCCACTCCACCACCACCACCGTACGGACCGCCTCGCTGATCTGAGCCTCCAGACCGGAAACCTCCGCTACTGAGCCCCCGCATCCTGGAGCCGCCAGCAGGCAAACCAGCCCCAGAACGCGCACCATCATCTTGGCTCCACCCGCGTAAGCAACAGCGGCGCCGGGTTGAAGCAACGCTCACATCGAAGGGCAAGAACCCAGACTCCCACTCCTTCAAATCCTGGAAACCTGCCCATCGAATCACTCAGTTCCGCAAGATCCACAGAAGTTCCCGACTCCAAGGTGGCACTCCAGGTTTGAGTAGCCAGGCTCTCGATGTTCAAAAAGTCACTCTCCAAATCAGCAAGGGTTTGGCCTTCGTAAAAGCCAAAGGTCACCTGGTCCACCGCCCCGAAGTCACTGGAGAGTCCTCGTCCATCGACTGTAACCCCACTCCAATCCACCACCCACGGACCCTCCGTCGGAAGCAGGAGAGGCTCCAGGCTTTTCAGGTCTACACTGAAATCCAACACACCACAGCCATCCGGGACCTCCACAGACGTATTCGTAGAATCGACATCCGGATCAATAAAAACCAACATGCGTGACCCCACAGCCGGTTCTGTCCCCGTGGTCAGCAACAACAGATAGGTGCCGGCACCCGATACATACTGTTCTGTCACATCAATAGTTGTTCCAAAAAAGGACATATCCGAAAGCGACCCGCAGGTCTCCGAATCAGTCCGGGACTCCACATAGCCACTGATATCGGCCTGCTGTAGCGTGGAGTCAGACATTCCAGCCTCTACCGAGGCCTGGTCCATATGAGGAAACCGAACCAAAGACAGGTTGTCGATATCTGCTACAGGATCCATATCGCGACACTGAATGTCCGTCCGAACCCCATCCCAGCAAACATCGACATCCACGCCCGAAGCAGTCGTCACCGAAGGCACCTCCAAGGCACCTGAAAAGACATAGTTGTTGGCGTCGGTCAGCCGGCCATCCATTGGCGGAGCCTGACAAGCCACGGCACCAACCAACGCAATCCCTGACAAACGATATACGCGATCAATACTCGACATAGCCTTCTCGCCAGTCGAAAGAAAACGCCCCCGTGGCTGGGTCCCAGGCCGCATTGGCCACAGCGGCCCAGGCCGTGCCCACCTCCATCAGCACCACCTGTGCATGGCCAAAATACTCCTCGGTATAGCCGTAGGACACCACCTGGCCTTCCAGTGAGCCCAGGCCCGAGGAGTCCGTTCCAAGTGTCTCCAGGCAACCGGGCTCCTCCTCGAACAAGAGCTCAACCCCTGAAACCGTCAAATCAAAAGCCCAGTCACAAGAGTCGCAATCCTGCCGCACCCCCTGGGAAGACAGCGCGTACCGAAACCGACAGACATCAGCGCCCATCCCGGACTCCGATACAAAATATACTTCCTCGTGGCCCTCAAAACTCCCATCTCCAACGAGCGCCTGCACGGCGCGGCCTTGGAGCCCGGTGAGCCCTGTTGAGCCCGTGTCGGACTGGCCTGTTTCCTCACGGCCAGTCTCAAGAACCCCCGAGTCCTCCACAGCCCCACAACCCAGTCCGAGGCACATCAGGCCACCAATTGCCCACCCACGGATCACGTCACAAGAAATCACGGCATAAACCTGTAGAGGTCAGATAACGGAACCGTATTACCGAGACGCTGAGCTTCCCAGGAAACATCCCAGACCACTTGCCCCTCTGGACTCGCCTCTCGTAGTCGAGGTGTTGTGCCGTAGTTGTGGAAGATATTTCCATTACCAAGCCGGCGCACCTCACCCATCTCATCCGCCAGGATCCCATCCCCCAATCCGAAATTCCAGATCTCAACCAAGGTCTCTGTGGAGTCATCGAGACTGTATTCCCGAACCACGGTCTCCTGGGCATCTTCCACATCGGACGTCGACAACAAGAGGGTGCCCTCCGGGGTGTAATGCACCCCATGTTGCCACCAAAATGCACTCTCCGGCGGCTGAAAGCTCCATGCTTGAGGAAGGTGGCCAAACCAACGGGTCGCCGCCCCACTGGCATGGTCAATCTCGACCACAGAATCAGTGGAATAGAACGAGAGCAAGAAGGTATCGGCCTCCTCGTTCCAGCTCAGCGTGTTGGCCGCACAGTAGTTCTCTACGTCCAGGTGTTCATGAAGGGCCCGACAACTCCAAACAGTGGACTCTTCTCCGTCGACAGACAGTTTTACCAAGCGGTCCATCCAGCCCTCACTGGTGGCAGCCCAGAGGAGTGAGCCATCCGAAATCTGGAGAAACGGCTGGTGCAAACCGGGTGTGTCATAGGTCTTTTCCACCGAGCCATCGATCGTGACCTCCAGAACTTGTGAAGCCCGTCCATTGTCGTAGATAGACCAAAACGAATTCCGGTCCAACAGAAACGCCGACTCATCATAGGAGAGCCTTGGATGAAAGCTGACTCGTCCAAGCGGTACCCGCATGGCCCACACCGTACGCCCCTTGCGGTCCATCACCAGGTTCCACATTCCAGGAGGCCGACCCTGTTCTCCCTCAAGAACCGAGTCTTCCTCCTCTTCAATCAGCGAAAGGAGCACCCAGCGCGTCTCCGAGTCCCAACCACCGGAATCCGCCACCAACACCTCAGGGTTGGCTGGCGCCCAAGGCAAGACCTTGGTCTGAATCGATACCGTTTCGCTCCAACTCTCTTGTGAATCGCCCTCCCAGGCGAGCCGCAGCGATACCTCGCTACCAAACGGCACCCCCAGCGCCAACTCCTCAGCGGCGCCCACGCCGCGATGCTTGCTGGGACTCTGCAACCACTCGTCGGCATCAAAACTATATTCGAGCCAACTCTCCCCCTCGCAGGACTGCTCCCACGTGGCAATCACGATGGAGCCCATGGTGTCGTGGATCTCGACCGCCATCTCCCCGACCAGCGCACTGTTGCTCTCAGAACAAACCGGCGGCGTGTTCTGGCAACCCCACAAACCCATGGCGATCAGCCCCAACACGCACACAGTCCTCGGTCCAGTGGGAAGAAGCGCTCTATCCGGCAAAAAACGAGAACCTTTATTCATTCGCACCCCCAGAAGCACCTTGAACCACGCGCCCCATTCGGCCCGCCTGGTAGTCGGCCACAGCCTCGCGAATCTCCCCCATCGTATTCATGACGAACGGGCCCCACCGAGCCATTGGCTCTTCGATGGGCACTCCCGCCAACAACAACAACTCCGCCACAGCCGAGCCCTCGTGAGTCATCGAAACCACATCCCCGGAGCCCAGAATCGCCATCTGACCGTCGCCGATCTCGTGTTCGCCAGACTGAATCGAACCTTGAAACACATACAGCAGCACGTTGTAGCGAGCGGGTACGTCTACCTCCACTTCGCCCCCCGCCTTGAGGCTCCAGTGGTGTATCTGCACATCTACTACCGTTTCCGTAGGCGCCCGCGAACCCAGCGCACTGCCCGCAATCAACCGAACCCGACACCGCCCATCCGCGCTCGTGGTGGTCACAATCTGACCCGCGCTCAAGTCCTGGTAGCGGGGCCTCATCCGCTTGTGCTCCGCCGGTAGATTCACCCACAACTGAAACCCATGCACACGCCCCCCAGACTCACGCAGCGCATCCGTCGGCATCTCCGAATGAATCACCCCATCACCCGCTGTCATCCACTGCACATCCCCGGGCCCGAGAACGGCGGAGTTCCCCTCGGAGTCCCGGTGAACCGTCTCTCCTTCCAGCAGATAGGTAATCGTCTCGAAACCGCGGTGAGGATGGTCCGGCGCCCCAATTGCACAGCCGGGCTCCCAATCCACCGGACCCATTTCGTCAATCAGCAAGAACGGATCCACCTGCTCCATTCCGGGGTTCGGTACCGGGCGCCGTACCGGAAAACCGCCCCCTTCCAGAGTCTGATGCGCCTGGACCACTCGCTCGACCGCTCGAACTCGTCTCGCCTTGCGCACGTCGTCGCTCAACCGTCCACTCCACCGTGGCCGTTCAACAGCGGGGTGACCCGCTCGCGCAATGCGGGTGGAAGCTTCTCATCCAACGCTCTCTGAATCTCGTCGGCCTGATATCGGGCCGAGAAATGAGTCAGCAGTATGGCTTCATTCTCAAAGAGATCGGCGTGCTCCACAATCTCATCCAAATGGACATGCCCTCGCTCTCGGCACTTCTCCACCGAAACCCGATCATCGATGAAGGTGCACTCCAAAATAAGCACCCGCGCCTGTCGGGCAACGGGCTCGCGCTGCAACACCTCAATGCGTGTATCCCCACAGAAAGCCACCACCGGCTGCTCGATGGTGTCGGTCACTTCCACTCCACGCACCACTCGAAGGTCACGAATCTCAGGACCCGAAAGCCCCGAATACTCCGGCTTCAGCTTCTTTTTCTGTTCCCACAAGGCATAGCCCTGACAAGGCACCAC
>JAYZDK010000158.1:0-18326 GCA_036337845.1 Myxococcota bacterium
GCCGGATGAGGCCGCGGCCGTGTTTGTGGAGATCTCCGGTGAGCCAGTGACCTGCCGGATGCGATTTGATATCGATGATCAAGGGCGCCAGCGCTCCTTGGTGATGGTGTCTTGTCCACAAGCCCTGAAAAACAGCACCAAGGCCGCGCTCTCCGAGTGGAAGTTCTTGCCTCCAAGCCGGGGGGATAAAGCGGAGTGGACCAAGCATGAGATCGATGTGGTCTTTCAGTCCAATGTGGTAGCCAGCGAGCAGAGGCCCGACCTCAACGGGTTTCTGGTGCAGGTTCCCCCATACGCAACACCTCGTTGGGCTGCTTCTCCTCTCGAGTCTCGTGCCGTGACTCGCTGGATGCGGGAAAAAGGGGTCGATTCTGTGAAATGCACGGCGGAGTTGGCGGTGGGCGAGATGGGAATCCCCACCCAGTTTGAGCTCTTGGACTGCCCACCATTCATCGGAAAGATTGTTGAGAAACAGTCGAACCGCTGGGGTTTCGGGCTTGTGGGGGCGACAGAATCCGACGGAAGCCGTTTTCAGATGGAACTGGAACGATCGAGTTCGGAATAGAGCTTTGCTTGTTGGTGTCCCGACTTGTGGCATGATGAGGCTCAATTTGCGAGGAACACCATGAACCGACTTGCTTACTTTTCTTGTCTTCTGGGCGCATTTACGTTTTCTACCGGTGTGCTGGCAGCACCGGTGGAGTATTCGCTGGTCCCTCAGCAGAGTTTGATCTACGTGCAGGTGTTCAAGGACCCCAACACCATGGGGGCAGGCCTCTCGCATGATCACGTGGTCAAGGCGACTGGCTGGCGAGGCAGTGTGACCTGGGATGCAGAGGATATTTCGGCCTGCAAGGTGAGCATCACGGTTCCGGTCAGCGGGCTGGTGATCGATGAGTCGAGCATGCGTGAACAGGTGGGCTATGACGCGATGCTCAGTGACTCCCAGCGTGGTGATGTGCGGGAAAAGATGCTGAGTTCGGGCCAACTCGACGGAGACTCCTTTTCGGAGATCTCGTTCAACTCGACAGGCTGTACGGAGTCTGGAACTACAGTGAACGTGGCTGGCACCATGAAACTGCGTGGAAAGCAGGCCAAGGTTGTGGCCCAGATGAAGATCACGGCGGATGGGGAGAGCTTCAAGGCCAACGGCACCATGAAGACCCAGGGCACGAAGTTCGGAATGGAACCGTTCTCGGCCATGTTTGGTCAGCTCAAGAACCAGGATGATCTCCAGTTCACGATACGCGTGAAGGGCTCTGGTAAGTAGGCTCTGAGTTGGGCCGCCGTCGCCGGATACCATTGGAGCCGATTGACCTGGAGGTGAGCCACCTCGGGCCCAAGGGTTGTGGTGTGGGGGAGCATGAGGGTCGCACCGTTATGGTGCGGGGTGCTCCGCCGGGAGCGCTGGTTCGGGTGCGCCCGTTCAAGCGGAAGAAGGGTGTGGTTCACGCACGACGTTTGGAGATGCTTCGGGAGCCTCCGAACGCTGTGGTGCCGCGCTGTGAGAAGTTTGGACTGTGTGGGGGGTGTACGCTCCAGGAGCTTCCGTTGGAAGATCAGAGGGCGGCCCGCGCGGAGCATGTGCGCGCCATTCTGGAGCCCTTGGATGGCGTGCGATGGCGAGGAGTGCGGGGGACTGACGCGGCCTATGGATACCGAAACAAGGTGGAACTCACCTTTGGGGCCAGTCGATTTCTTTCAGAGGTGGATCATGCCGCGGGAAAGGCCATCGATGGTCGGTTCTTGGGCTTTCATGCGCCGGGTCGGTTTGATCGGGTAGTAGAGGCTTCGCGCTGCGAGCTGGTCACCGAGGAACTCAACAAGGTCATTTCCTGTGTACAGGATTTCTTGCTGAACTCGGCGTTTGAGCCCTGGAACCCCAGACAACACACCGGCTTCTGGCGCCACATGATGCTTCGGGAATCGACGCTCGGGGAGAGGCTGGTGGTGTTTTATACGGCACCTCCGGAAGATGAGGTTGCCGCTCAAGCGGAGCTGCAGGCTCTGGCGGATGCCCTGCCTGATGTCAGCGGCGTCTGCTGGTATGTGAACGATAGGGTGGCCGATGCTGCGATAGGAAGCTGTCGAGCGGTACTCCGCGGACGGGCTTGGATTGAAGAGGGGCTTGGTAGCTTGCGTTTGCGCTTGGGAGTGGAGTCTTTCTTTCAGACCAACACCCCGGGTGCAGAGGTTCTCTATGAGGTTGTGGGGGAGGCTGTTGGGCGGGGTGAGAGGCTGCTGGACCTCTACAGTGGGATTGGTTCTATCGGGCTGTTTCTGGCGGATCGTTTCCAGGAAATCGTGGGGGTGGAAATCGTGGAGCCCGCTGTGGAAGATGCTCGGGAAAATGCTCGACGAAACGGCATCGAACACGCTCGGTTTATGGCGGGCCCGGTAGAAGAAATTGCAGAAGGTTTGGTGGCGGATGCGCTGGTGGTCGACCCCCCTCGGGCGGGGCTTCATCCCAAAGCGGCCCGATGGCTTGCTGGTCTGGAGGTGGCGAAGACCCTGGTGTATGTGGCCTGCAACCCCGCGTCCTTGGCAAGAGACAGAGAGGTCTTAGAGGCTGGAGGATGGAAGCTCGAGGATGTCTGGTGTGTCGACTTGTTTCCCCAGACCGGCCACATGGAGGCGGTGGGGCGGTTCGTTCGCTGAGCTATCCGTGAATGCCGCGCCAGAACAAGTCGGAAAGCTCGGCGGCGACTTTGGATTTGTCGAGTTCCACGTCGCTGGAGATCCAGGCCCAGGCGATTCTCTCCGCAGCGCCGACGATCGCCATCGCCACAATCAGCGGCTCATGGGTGCGAACGAAACCACGATTGGCGGCGTCGATGAGAATGTCTTTGGCCAGACCCTCAATGCGAGAACGCCACAGGCGCACGGTTTCCCCGGCGGGTCCAGCGCTCCAGGCTTCTCGAAAGTGCAGAAGCGCCAAGGGCTCCAGAGCCACTACCTGTTCCACCATTCCGGTGGCCATGCGCATGTAGAGGGCTTGTTGATGGGTGGTGCTTCCTGCATCGGCGAGCGCTCGCTGGTGCTCCTCAAGCAGGGTCACCAAAGGGGCGTAGAGCTTTTCCGCGAGATGCTCGAACAGGGCTTGCTTGTCTTTGAAGTAAAGGTAGAAGGTGCCCCGTGCGATTCCGGCGGCTGCTACGATGCGCTCCACCGATGCGCGGTCATAGCCCTCTGAAATGAACAGAGCGAGGCCTGCCGACTCGATGTCTTCGCGTCTTTGTTCCTTCTTGGTTTCCCGTACGCCCATGTGTTGTCCATTATCGGCCCTGGCGGGTGTGGGCTTGCCCGGCTAGGGATTCCCATGGAGCCGATTCGGGCAGAATTCAGAGCAGAAGCGGCTCGGGGCGATATGCCTGTGGACGTGGACGTCTACGCGGAAGCGGGGCGTGACCCCCTGGAGCCCATCTTGCTCGGCAGTGGAAGCCTCCAGGCCAAGCTCGGGATTTTCGGGCGTGACCCGGGGCGGACCGAGGTGGAGTTGGCCGAGCCCTTTATTGGCAAAGGCGGTCAGCTCATCCGGGCTGCGCTGCATCGAGCGAGGTTCGGCGGGGACCCACCGGATGTTCAGGCCTCTATCGAGGCGGGGCGGGACGTGTTCTGGTGCAACACGGTGCCCTACAAGCCTGTGGGAAACAAGGCCTGGTCCACAAGCGTCAAGCGTCGGTTTGCACCCATGGTGGAGGCGTTGTTTACCACGCACTGGACCGGTGAGGATTTGATCTGCTGTGGCAATGTGGCGTTTTTCTGGTTTGGCATGGTCGACAAGTCGTTGAAGCCGCTGTTGGATGCTCACTGGAAGCGAGAGGACCGCTACGAGGTGGCGTTGGATATCGTGTTCGCGGGCAGGCCCATTCGGCTTCACCCGCTGCCACACCCCTCTCCGCTCAATGCACGGTGGTATCCGAAGTTCCCCGGCCTGATCGATGACTGTCTGGGTCGGATGAACTGGAGCTAATCGGCTGTGGCTCGCAGGCTCTCTGCGAGGGCCTTGCCCACCACCTCGTTTCCGGCCACGGTCATGTGGTTTCTGTCGAGGAACAAGGCTCTGCCGCCTTGGCCCGAGGCCGCCAAGGCTTTGCATGCAGGCACAACAGCGACATCATCGGGCAGCTCCCCCGGGTCGGTGTGACAGCCGAGGTACCACTGCTCGTTCGTGACCGGGTATTCCATGAACAGCACCTCTACACCGTTTTCCTGGCCCCATGCCGAGATCAGGTCGTGGTTTCCGTGGTTGCCCACGTTCTGAGGCTCAAAGGCACCGTCCACATCCAGCCAGCGCGAGCGGTCGGCTCGGCTCTTTTCTACGGCATGTCTCACCAGGTAGTAGATGCGTGAGTGCCAGAGCACCCGCTTCACCATGCTGGCGCCGAAGGGGGCTGCATGAATGGGCCCGTCATCCCGAGGGCTGTCGAAGGGCATGCAGTCGACCACGATGACGTCTGGGTCGTAGTGCTGAATGCGCAACTGAAGCAGGCGATAGACGTTCAGAGAGCGGAAGCCGCTGATACCGGCGTTGAGAACCTCCCATCCTTCGCCGAGTTCCCGCTCGGCTACGGCAGAAAATGTCTCTTCCGGGCCAACACCGGCACCGAGTGTTTGTGAGTCACCCAATACGACCGCCCGCCTGGTGCCTGGGGGCTTCTCGGCCTGCATGGGTTGGGTGCGTCGAAAGCCATGCTCATTGATTTGCATCCCCGGTGAGGGCAGGTGTTGCCAATACCAATAGAGGTCTGGGTCGTAGCGGAACCCGGTCACGTTCATGTGGACCCGAATCATTCCCTCAGGTAGCGAGGCGGTTCGGGCCAGGGGGAATGCGAAACGCAGCCCGAGCTCAGCACCTCCGATCAGAAGGAGTGCGACGATACCGGCGTAAAGAGCTTTACGGGTGTTGGAGAGGTGGCGGGGCTTGTCGGCCATGTCTGGCAAGCTAACACCGCGCCCGGACGCAGTGGATGGGCTTGGGTTATGCTCATGCCCATGCTGGCCGTAGAATCTCCGGAAGATTCCGCTCGTCTCGACGCGCTCTTGGTGTATCCACCGTGGCCCGCTGTCGCGGGGCGTGCGCGGTTGATTTCCACGCTTCCTCCCTTAGGGGTGTTGTCTATTGCGGCCTGTATCGAGACCGCTGGCTACTCGGTTGCGGTGATTGATGCCCACGCGGAGCAGTTGGATATCGAAGGCATTGCGGCACGGGTTCGGCAGCACCGCCCGCGTTTCCTAGGGCTCTCGGTATTGACCAGCCAGTGCCCATCGGCGCACCGGGTGGCTCGGCTGGCCAAGGAGATTGTGCCGGATTGTGTCGTGGTGGCCGGGGGGGTGCATGCCGAGGCGATGCCGGAGAGAATGCTTCAGAACTCGGCGTTTGATTGCGTGGTGCGTGGGGATGGGGAAGACACCATGCTGGAGATTATGGAGGGCAAGGACTTCAGCGAGGTGCTGGGGCTTTCCTACCGTGTCGGTACCACCGTCGAGCACAATGCCGCGCGACCGGTGGAGACGAACCTCGATGCCCGGCCGATGCCGGCCTATCACCTCGTGGATTTCGACAACTACTATCCAGGCGCCACAACCTATCGGCACCTGCCTGCAATCAACCTGCTCATGACTCGAGGCTGCCCAGGCCGCTGCACATTCTGCAACTCGGCCAAGACCACCTTGCGCTCGCGGAGCCCGGAGTCGATGGTTGCCCAGGTCAAGCACCTCCACGACACCTATGGAATCCGGCAGTTCCAGTTCTATGACGACACCTTCACGGTGCTCAAGAAGGTCTGTCTACGCTTTTGCGAGCTTCTGGAGGCCGAGCAATTGGATGTGAGCTGGATTGCTTTCATTCGAGGAGACTGCTTCTCGGAAGAGCTTGCGGCGGCGATGCAGCGAGCCGGCTGTCACCAGGTCCTGATTGGCATTGAAACTGGGAGTCCTGAGATTGGTGTGAGGATCGGCAAGACCATTGATCCCAAGCGGTATCGGCGCTCGGTGGAGATTGCCCATGCACATGGCATGGAGGTTCGGGCTTCCTTTGTGATTGGCAACATGGATGAGACCTGGGAGACGATGCAGGCCAGCCTGGATTTGGCCATCGACCTCGATGTGGACTTCTTTCAGCTCTTCATCTCGACCCCCTACCCGGGCACTGCAGTGTTCCAGGAGGCTGTGGAGCGCGGTTGGCTCAAGCACATGGACTGGATTCACTACGGTCAGGCCATGGTGCTGGTGGACCAGCCCCAGATCAGCGCGGAGGAGATTCACCGGTTTGAAGGATATGCCAATCGCAGCTTCTACCTGAGACCGCGCTCCCTCAAGCGCATGCTGGGGCGTGTGCTCAACGGCCGCCATTTGCGGGACTATGCGCTTGCGGTTCCCTATGTGCTCATGGGGCTCAATGATGACCAGAGCGGAGGCCGCTGGTCCTGCTGGCGGGACCTCAAGGAAGAAGATTTCTTTGATGTTCCCATCGAGCAGCCAGATGGCATGAGGCTCACCTGGGAGATTCGCCAGGAAGGGGTGGCCTGACCGCGCTGCAGGCGTCTCCAGGCTGATTGGCTGCGGCCCCGGTGACTACAGCAAAGATCTCGTCTGACTGGATTTCCCGGGCCAGTGCAGCGGCAATGGCCTGCTCTCCGGGGTCGAGCACTTCTGTTTTGCACCCCTCTGTGTTTAGGGGGCTGACCAAGATGCCTCCGGCGCGAACATGATTCAGGAGCGCGTTGGCGCACTCCACCGGGCCTTCCGGGCAGCAGTCTGAGTGGAAAACGGTGGTCTTGAGGTCCGGCCGGAGTGCTTTCAGGGGCCAGAGTAGGTTGCCCTCTCGGCCATCGCGCAGCCGCAAGGCGACTACTTCCTGGTTGGGGCCAGCGGTGTCGGCGAGTTGGGCCGCTAGGGATTGGAGGTCTTCTGCTCCACAGATGCTGCTGTCCTGGTACTGAAGGGTCACGTCTTCAAGGCCCGGAAAGCGGACTGTCGGCGGAGGGGACAAGCCTTCTTCGATGGCCCGCAGTCCGCCGAGTTGGCTGGCTAAGGCCAGCGCGGGCCAGGCTCCAAGAAGTGCCACCAAAGGGGCGCGAGTCAGGGTGACAGAGGCAAGCAGCGCGAGGGGAATGGAGGCCGGGCCCAGGTAGCGGGGGCGCAACTGCTCAGCCAAGAGGCTGGCCACGGTTACAACGCCGATAAGCCCTGCGAGCAGTACGAGGAGTCGTGCTCGCCGGTTTGAGCCAGGCACCAGGGCTCCGGCGAGGGCCAGCAAACCCAGTAGTGGGTGTCCGGTCCAGGTGGGGAGGCCCCAGAGGGAAAGGATGCCCTGTATGCCTGCGGTGGGGGCTTCCGTCCAGGCAATGGGTAGTCCACCGGAGGCAAGCCACCAGGAACCCAGTAGGCCGCTGGCGGGTTTGGGGTCGAGCAGCGGGTCGAGAGTAAAGCCGAACGCGACGAGCCCGATGACTGCTGCAGAGAGCGTATGCACTGCGGTTTTCTGTGGAGACGGTGCCAGGGCGGGAACCAGCACCAGCAGTAGTAAGAGCGGGGCGATGATGGGCTTGATGCCCAAAGAGCACACAGCGAGCAGTGTTCCTAAGAATGCATGCCCTCCGAGGGCTGTGGACAGCCCGGCCATGAACACGGCCATGGCCGGAGCATCTCCGCCCCCAAGAAAGGCCGGGTAGAGAAGGAGCGGCGCACAAGCAAGCGTAAGGCCGGCCGCCAGTGGGCTTGCCCCCAGTCGGATTGCTATGCGGATGCCGCAGGTGACGGTGACTCCCGCAGATAAGATGGACAGAAGGCTGGCAGTTCCAAAGACGCGGATGAGCAGGGGGTGGAGTGGGTAGGGGTGCCCCCCCAGAACAGCGCTGGCTTGTGCGCCCGCTGCGTCGGGCCCGAACGTGCCGCCTCCAATCCAGGCCTGCCCCAAGGCTGCCAGAAAGATGGCGAGCGCTGGGCCAATCCTTCCGCCGTGCTTCTCCAGGAAGCTCATCGGGTCACCTCGTACACAAGCCGTGGTCCCCCAGGGAGATTTAGCAGGCCTACGGGGGTGAGGGTGTAGGTCTTGTGCATGCGCAGAGCGCGGTCTTGGAGGCCACGGCTCGTCCACGCTCGGTGAATGTGCTCCTCACCCCAGCAGACCCGTCCTTCAGGCCAGGCTTTGCGAAGGTTCCAGTGACTGGACTCGGCGAGGGGGTCGTCGAGAAGTTCCTTGCAGTCAGGCGGAGGGGCTGGAAGTTCGGGCAGCGTGCTCTCGAAACTTGTGGCGTCGGCGTAGTACCAGCGGGCCATGTCGGAGACGCCGAGGCCCAGCAGGATTGCGGCTGTAGGGGCCAGCCACTGCCGCCAGCCCTGCCCCTGAGCCACAAGTACAGTGAGGCACACGCCGCCAAAGAGCGCATGGCGGGTGCCGTAGTCATCGAACAGGCTGCCCACTAGATGCACCCAGGCTGCAGCGGCCAGCAGGCGCCAGTGGGACTTCTGTGCGGCCAGGGCTATGAGCAGACCTCCTGCCATCGTGCCCAGTGGCCCCAGGTAGGCGGTGAGTGGCAGATTGACCGGAAGGGTTTCGAGGAAGGGCCGCAGCGCCGGGGCGGTGTCGAACACGGGGGCCACGGCCAGTGCGCCGAGCGCTCCTGGCAGGACCTTCCAGCCGCCCAGCAATCCTATGGCCGGTGCAAGGGCTGCGAGGTCGGGTCGTAGGGCACAGGCGATTGCGTAGAGCAATGCTCCTCTCCAGCCGCGCACAACCAGTGCGCCCAGGAGAAACGCCAGGGGGAGAATGACCGGGTAGGCCGAAGACGACCAGAACACCTGCGCGGGAGTGAGGCTCAGCAGCAGGGCGGTCCACCAGCCGGCTTTGGCGCCCCACTCTCGGCTGGCCCAGATTCCTGCGAGTGCCACGCAAGCAAGCCCGCTTATGAGCTGCAGGGCGATTAGTGCGCGGGGGTCGGAGGTGATGCTTCCCAGGCCGCTGTAGAGAATGGAGGCCGCCGGTTGCACGCGTGTGCTCCAAGTTGGCGATTGGCCCAGGAACGCTTCAAGCAGTTCGGCCTCATGTCCATCAAACCTGTGTCGTTCGATGGGCACCCAGCCGACGCGAACCCAGAGGGCGAACATCCCAAGGCCCCCAGCAGCCAACAGCTGTTGTTTCTGGTTCATCCTGAACAAGTCTGGCACGGGTGGAGAGCGACCTGTGGAGCCCACCTGTGCGATCATGCGGGTATGAACCGCCCACGTTGGCACTTTCTACTGGCCACGCTCGCTGCGCTGGGTGTGCTTCTGCTGGGTTTGCGTGGGGCGTTGTCCACGTTCTCCAGCGGTATCTGGGGGCCGGCCGATCCGTGGCTCAACGGGGATTTCAATGGGAGCTGGTGGTTGTGGTGGGCCTTCTCGGAGCAGTGGAGTGGCACGTCCTGGTGGCAGTCGGTGCACTGGCCTCAGGGTATGGCGAGTCTGGCTGCGTTTTTCCCGAACCCAGGAGACATGGCCATTCTCGGAGCGCTCGGGCCACCCACTGCGCTGAAGTGGAACCTGGTGCAGTTGGTACACCTCGGAGCTTTGCTGGCTGCTACGGTCGCTCTGGCTCGTGCGCTTGGAGCCACGGCCTTAGGGAGTGCTGCGGGTGCGGCTCTGGTGGCCAGCTCGCCCATTCTCTTGCACGAGGTGGCCGGTGGCCGCCCCTCAAACCTTGTGGTGTGGCCTGGGGTGCTGGCGCTTGCAGCCCTGGTGCAGAAACGCTCGGTCACAGCCGGCTTGTTGGGAGCGCTGCAGTTTGTGGCCTATGTGTGGCATGGGGTGGCACTCCTCCTGTTGGCGCTGCCGTTGGTACAAGACAGGAAGCTCGGGTTGAAAGCTTTGGGGGTGTTGAGTCTGGCGATTCTTCCCTACCTGGCCTGGCTCGTATTCAATCTGGGTGGGGTGCCCATGGAGTCGCCGCCGGATGGCTACACCTCGGCACCACTGGCCGGGCTCTTGGGGTTGGATATGGTGCCGCCGAGGTTTCGTGTGCACCCCTTGTTGTTGCCCTTGGGGTTGGTTTTCGGCTGGCGCAGTGAGCGCAGGTTGTTGTGTGCTGTCGTGCTGGGGGTGTTGGTGGCGCTTGGGCCTGCGCCCACCTGGGCCATGGGAGACTCGTGGATGCCGGGGGTGATGGCACTTCTCAACCAGGTGTTCCCCCCCCTGAATCGAATGCACCACCCGGTTCGGGTGATGTTGCTGGTGTTGCCGGTCTTGGCAGTACTTGTAGCGCTGGGGGTTGACCGGGTGCGTGGGCGTGTTCCTGTGGCAGTAGGGGTGGTTGTCTTGTCTTTGGCGACGGGGAAGTGGATAGACCAGGCGAGCACCTATGCGCAGCCCATCCAGCCGCCCTATGCCGACCTGGAAGTGCCCGGAGAGGGGCCAGTGGCTGACCCACTCGGCGCTCGGCACCTCACGGCCCTCTCCCTACAGCCGTTCCATCGGCGTGCGATTGTTCAAGGCCCTGGAAGCGCTGGCGGTGAGTCGCGAGCCCAAGACGCTGTGGAGTACACCTTGTTGCTGCTGCGTTTTCCGGACCAGGCCGAAGACGCTGCCGGCCTGGGTGCGGCCTTGGGCCCGGAACTCAGCCCTGGGGTGTATGCGTCCTCTCTACGATAGAGAGATTAGGGGCAGGTGCCTGATGAACAAGAGGAGGTCGTGCAGGCCTGGCCCTGGCAGTTGTCCCCCCAGCACTCCAGGTATCCATTGCCCGATGCCTCGTAGTAGAAGCAGTTGTGCCGTGCTCCAGAACACCCGGCCCTGATCTGGCCGTTCTGATTCAGGTAGTCCGTGACTGTGCCTCCGCCAGTGGTGGTCAGGGGACCATCGCTGACCTGGCCGTCGTCATCCCATCCCCAGCAGGCCACCGTGTCATAATTGCCTCCGCCCGTCGGGGTGGCCATTACGGTCGAGCAGATGTGGTGCCCACCAGAGAACAACTTGTCGAAATCGGTCAGGTTTCCATTACCGGAATCGTAGGGTTCGGAGCTTCCCGGAGGCTGGTTGGTGTTCCATGGCGAGGTGGAATCCCACAACACGATGTCGCCCCAACAAGTGACCCCCTGTGCGTTTGTTTTGAGAGCGCAGGTGTAGAGCTCTCCGGTGGCGACATCGGAGTAGGTGTTGGTGCTTCCATTGGGCCCGCCGACCTGGTTGATGTCGTCGCGTCCCCAGCAATAGAGATGGTTATTGTCATCGATGGCGCAGGTGTGGAAGCCACCAGCGGAGAGTACTTCGATGCTGTTGCTGTTATTCGCAAGCATCTCACTCTGTATGGTCGCCAGTGCACTGGTATCCCGTTGTCCGTAGGTGTCGTCTCCCACGCACTCGATACTGCCGTCATCGAGGGCAACACAGGTGTGGTAGTAGCCGGCGGCGAGGTTGGTGTATGGACCGGACCCGGAAAACGCCTCGTAGAAGCCGGTTGAAATAGTGGTGCCGCCCGATTGACCGACGGTGTTGTCTCCCCAGCACACCACTTTCTCATCCCCGTTAAGGTCTTCGGTCAATCCACAGGTGTGCTCGGCCCCGGCAACGATTTCCGAGAAGCTCAGTGAATGAGCCCCTGTTGGAATGTCGGATTGGTTGGCGGCGTTGTCGCCCCAGCAGTTCACTTGCCCCCCGTTGGTGAGCCCGCAGGTGTGCAGTGCGCCGCAGGTCAGCTGAGTGAAGTCGGGAATGGTGGTGGGCGCAGCCACGGTGTTTGTGGGAGTGGGGTCCACACACAGAGCCGTAAACGTGTCGGTGCAGAGGGTGTCGCTGCAGTCAGCAGCCGAGGTGCAATGATTCTGTGCCACCCCACAGCTGTTGCTCCCTTGAGGGCCGTTATTCTGGGGACAAGAGGGCGTCAGGCAGCACTGGTATTGCGCACAGTCGAGATCACAGCAGTCCACGTCACCATCGCCGTCGTCGTCATCCCCGTCCGAGCAGCTGTACGGGTCGGTTCCGTCTTCAGCAACAACACCGCCTGAGCCTCCCCCACAAGCAGGGTCTTGACCGCACATCATGTTATCTGCGCAGTCAATCAACCCGTCGTAGTTGTTGTCACACCCGTCGTCGCAAATCTCGTAGGTTTCTTGGGCGCAACTGGAGGAGCAGTCGCTGTCCGTGGAAGGAGGGCTTCCATCGCAGTCGTTGTCCACGCTGTTGCTACAGTCTTCCGCGACTCCGGGGCTGACCGTGGCGAGAGAATCATCACAGTCTCCGTGTTGCTCGGAAAGAAAGTTCGGCGTAGTGGTTGGGCAGCCGAGGTCGTAGTCTTCAAACGGAGAGTGAGTCAAACCCCAGCCGTCCTGGTCATCGTCTGTGTAGTAGGTGGTGTTGTGAGCGTTGTGCACGCCCTCGTTGCAGTCGTGGTTGTTGTCGACCCAGCCGTTGGGGGCGTCACAGTACGCGTCTCCAGGGGCGGTGTGGTCGCCATACGAGTCCCCATCGGAGTCGGGGTACCAGTTGGTCTGGGATGAGGCGTCGACTGCGGGGTCATTGTCGTCGGCGAACCCGTCACAGTTCTCATCGGTGTCATTGAGGTCACAGACCTCGGTGGAAGCTGGATTGACGTTGAACCGGGTGTCGTCGCAGTCACCACCTTGGGGAAGTCCAGTACCCAGCCAATCCACGGTGGGGTCCACTACGCAGTTTACGTAGCCATCTCCGTCTGAGTCGTCTTCGTCGAATGGAGGGGTTGTCGTATCGCCATCGCAGTTCGTGTCCCCGCCATCGCAGATCTCTGTTGCGTTTGGATTGACGTGGGCTCGGGTGTCGTCGCAGTCCGTGTTGTTGTTGGCGGAGCCGGCTGGCGTATCGCACGTTGTGATGACTGGTTCGTTTATGCCGCCGAACCCGTCTGAATCGCTGTCGATATACCAGTCTGCTTGGCCCTCTACATTTGCGTCGCCGTCGTCGATGGCTCCGTTGCAGTCTTCATCGGTGTCGTTGGGGTCACAGACCTCGACTTGAGCCGGATTGATATCGTCTGCATTGTCGTCACAATCCGTGTTGTCGAGTACGTACCCACTCGGCTGCACACATTCAATCAGTGTGGTGGCCGTTGGGTCTCCGAAGGCGTCTTGATCGGTGTCTGCGTACCACACGGTGGCGGGGTGAAGGCTGGCATCTGTGTCGTCGCAGTCTTCCCCCCCGGTGATAGTGATGTCCCCGACCCATACAACGGATTCATACGTGCATTCGACGTATGTGTCTCCATCGTCATCGGTTTCATCTGCTGGCAGTTCTGTGGCCGCACAGTCGTTCAAGATTCCGTCACACAGCTCGGTGGCTCCTGGAAAGATGGTTGCATCTGTGTCGTTGCAGTCTTCCCCGCCGGAAACAGTCCCGTCCCCGGACCAGACAGCGGAGTCATAGGTGCATTCGACGTATGTGTCTCCATCGTTATCGGTTTCATCGTCGGGAATGGAACCGGCGCAGGTGTTGTCCACGCCGTCACAGAGTTGGTCGGCTTCGGGGTACATGGTGGCATCGCTGTCGTTGCAGTCCGATGGTTCCGGCGCGAAACCTGGAGGCATGTCGCAGTGGTGCTCTGAGACGTTGGGGTCACCGTGGCCGTCGGAATCGGTATCTGCGTACCAGGTGGTGACGTCCAGGGAATGCTCGTCGCGCAAGTCTCCATCGCAGTCCTGGTCGATCTCGTCACAGTACTCATCTGCTGTGGGATGGATCTCGTCATCGTCGTCGTCGCAGTCGCCTCCACCCAAGAATCCACCAAGCGCCTCACGTCCTTCTTCCAAGATGCATCTCAGGTAGCCGTCTTCGTCTTCGTCCATCTCGTAGGCCGCGTCAGGTGCGCCGGTACAGTTGTTGTCGATGCCGTCGCAGATCTCTTCAGCGTCTGGGTGAATGTCGGGATTGTTGTCGTTGCAGTCGAACCCCTCCCCATCCCCTTTGAGGTAGCCATCGCCGTCTGCGTCGAATGTGGAAACTGCTGAGTCGAATTCTTTCTCGCTGACGATGTCACAGCCGGGTGTGCACAGAGCGGCACCAAGAACCACGAAAGCCAGGGGAAGCATTCTTAGAATTGCCATGTGAATCCCAGGTTGGTTTGTGTAAGCAGTCCGTATCCGATGAGACCAAGCCCCATTGCACCTGCGACCTGGCCGGTTTTGCCAAGGGTGTTGGCCTGATCCCGTAGTGTCTCGGCAGTATTGTTGTACTGGAGGCCGAACTCGCCGTTGGTGAGTTGAGCTTTCTTGGAAAACGCGACAGCAATCAAAGAGCCTCCAACCGCGGTGAGCCCCCCTCCACCAGCCAGGTAGAGGACCTGCCGATTCTTGGGGGTGCCAGCGCTTGGCAGTGCTGCCGCATCTGCTACGGCATCGTTCTCAGCAGGTGTTTCGGCGTCCGTTACGCCCGACAGCCCGCTCCACACGCCAGTGGCGGGCTCGAATTGCCAGAGCACCTGGCCGGGCAGGGACACGTAGGTGACGGCCCCCTGACTGTTGTGGGCTAGGAGGGCTTCGAGTTGACCACGAGTCGCGGCATCGCTGGCCCAGGTGACCTGGCTGTCTTCTACCAGCGCGGTCCGGATGACTGCGGCATTGGTGGCCTCGGGTAGTTCAATCTTCCAAGTTGTCAGGTTGTCTTGTCCGGATTGAATGAGGTTCTTGCCGGACTTGAGCATGAGTTCTGCGCCATTTTCGGCTTGTACACCATTGACCCAAATGGGGCCTTCCATGGCGGGCACAAGGTTCAGGGCTTGGGGCTCAGCGGCTCCTGTAGCAGCCACAGCGCCCTTGAAAGCGGTCTGGCCATCGGGGGGAAAGTTGTCGTCCCAGGTGATGTCCGGGTTTAAGAGAGCGGCTTGTAAGAACTCAGGCCAGGCCCCGGCGGGATTGCCCGTGCCCACGGCGACCATGCCGCGGAGGTAATGCACCCTCGAAGCCTGTACGGCCTCTAAGGGTTCGGAGAGGCACAGCTCTGCAGCAACCGCTTGTTCGAGGTGTGCTGCTGCGGATTCGAACTCCATGAATTGGAGGGCCCCTTCTGCTTCTTTGAGCAGCGAGGCAATGTCAGCGTTTACGCTGGGCTTGCCCGAGCAGGAGGTCAAGGTGGCGCCACCCACCACAGTCAGGGATTCCTCTCCCACCAGTTCGGTGAGGGTTCGAGCCTGGAGGTTTGCGAGGGTTCTGCCTCCGAACAGCGCTACCTTGGCGCGGGCTGTGTCGGCACTTTCTTCTGGGCCATAGAGAACCAGTTCACCGGCAGTAGCCGGAAGAGCATAAAAGAACGCCAATACGATGCATAGGGTGCGGGTCATCGAAATACCTTGGAACACCTGCAATCTATCAGGGCATGGCATCGCTGTCAGGCATCTGAAGTCGCCAGATGAGGTCTTCTTCTATGCGTTCGGGGCTCGATCCTATGCGCTCGGTGAGTTCGGTTGTGTATCTGGGGTCTTCTCGGTGGTCGTAGACCACCAGAAATAGGGTTCCATGAGCGGAGATCGCGAGGTTCAGTACATCGCGTGGATGGTCGTTTACGTAGACGGTGATGCCGTGGAGATCACGGGGTTGACCATGGCGGTGGTCCAGGTAGTCGAAGGGAGAGGGGTGGGCTGTAGGGAGGGGCTGCCAGGGTGAGATGCGCTGCAGCACCTCGGAGTGGGCGGATTTGTCGTCGTCTTCCACTAATGGTGGAGCCAGAAGGTAGAGGCCGTCTCCGGCTTTGGCCTCTTGCAGGGCCACATCGATGGCTCGGGTCTGGCCGCTATCTTGGAGCATCCCGAGAGCTGTGCTGCCATGGAGCCACAGCAGCCAGAGGGTGTGCAGTGTGACGATAGCGGCGATGGATTGGTGGGCTCGCTTGGACTGGGCTCCCGCTGCCACGAGCATTGCCCATGGAACACCGAGGGCCAGATAGTAGGGAAACTGGTGGGGTGCTGCGATGCCGGCAGCTTGCAGCACCCAGATCAGCATGAGTGTGCTCGCCCAAATCCAGGCGATGTCTTTGTGGGTTCGGGCTCCTCTGAGCGCGAGGGGGGCCAACAACAATGCCCCCGGCCCAAATCGCACGAGGTATTCCTTGGCCATGAGCCATGGGCGTACGGGAGGCTGGCGCCAGGTGCCGGGCTCTGTGATGAGCGCGAGTGTAGGCTCCCACAAGACAGAAGTCCCCAGAACCAACACTCCCAGCACCCATGCGCTGGTTCTCTTGCCCAGGGAACTGGCTGCAACCAGTCCAACCCAGCCGGCCAGCAAGTGAGTCCAGAAGCCCAGGAGTGCTGCCGCCCCCAGCCAGAGGGGAGAGCCACCGGACTTCACGCGTTCATGCGCCAGGAAGATAATGGCGATGGCCAGGGTGGCCAGGGGGTAGTTGTTTGCTTCCGCTGCGTACGCCACCTGGAGGGGGCTTGTGGCCACCAGAACCCAGGCGATTGGGTGCAACCGATAGGCGATTACCACCGCTCCAATGGATGCACAGGCGCTGGCCAGTAGCACGAGGCCGGGGATGGGCAGGGCGAGCTCCTGAGCGGAGTGCAGGAGTGGAAACAGGGGGGGATGGAGGCCGGAAAAGGTGGTGAGCGCCTCCAACAAGCGCCCACTTGTAAGGGCTTCCCAGGTTCTTGCGTCATAGGCCAGGTACTGCCATGTCCACTCGTCCCATCGCAGCGGAACACGCACCATTCGAAGCAAGATGGCGAGCCCCAGAACAGCCCAACAGGCTCTTTGGGTCCAAAATCGGTTCGTGTTCGCAGTGGAGTCTGGCACCTTGTGACAAGTCTCCCATGGTTGGTCGGGAGTCTGAGAGATTCAGGTCAGGGGAACGAGGGTGTGAGGGAGCGGCTACACTGATTGAGCGGGTGGTGGGGTCTTAGCGAGAAGGAGCGTTGGCTTGGAAGTGATTGTCCGGTTTCGCCACGAGGGGGAGGAGGGCGCGGTCTATTTGCACGAGCTTGAGGACGACATCCGCACAGGCCGGATTCCGCCCACGGCGGAGCTTCAGTACCCGCCTTGGACGGGCGACCGCTTCTTGCCGATGGGGTCGATTGAGTCTCTATCGGAGGTCTTTGACGCGCCAGGTGCTCGGTTTGCGCTCCACTTGAGGATGGGGCCTTGGCCCTGGTTGTCTACGCTGGTCACCCTGGTGGTGTTGGCCTCCGGTGTGCTGCAGTTGGCGGTTGTGGTGTTGGGCGGGCGCATGGGGGATTGGGGACGCGCCCTGTCGGAATGGTTTGCGAGTTCGGTCACAGGGTTCGACCCGCTTGTATTGGATGCCATGTGGTTGTCCCCCTGGACTTCTCAGTTGGTGCATGGGGGGCCTGGGCACTTGTTCCCCAATCTCGCGGTCTTGGGCTACGCCGGTTTCCGGGTGGAGAGGGCCATAGGCACGGGGGGCTATGCGGTTATCGCTGCGGCCTCTGTGCTCAGTGGCAGCCTGGCTGTGGCGTTGTTGGAGCCGCTGCCTGTGATGGGTTCCTCTCTGTTGGGATACGGGCTGTTTGGGGCGTTGTTGGCGATTGGGTTTCGTTTTGGAGATTCAATACCGGAGCATTATCGGCGATTCTACGGGTACGGAAACCTGACGCTTTTTGCTTTTCTGTTCATCAGTGGCCTGGGGCTGGAGAACGCCTCTCATACTGGGCACGCAGGGGCGTTGGTGGCGGGGTTTTTGTGTGGCATGGTTCTCTCCACAGAAACCATGGCGGCCAAGGCAGACGCCCGTAGTGCTCGGCGTAGAAACCTGGGAGTGGCTGCTCTTATCTGTGTGTTGCCAGTGTCTTTTGCGCCCCTTGCGCGTCACAACCCATCTCTGGTGTTCCGCGATGTGGAACGTGTGGAGGTCACTCAGGCGGGAGTGAGTCTGGTGTTGCCCAAGCGATTGCTTTCCAACGAAGGGCGGCTGAGGGGGCTGGCGGCGTGGTCGACTTCCGTCGTGTCCCGTGAGGCTGTGTTCTGCGGTCTGGAGCGAGTTGTTCCGGGTGATGTTCCAGAGGACGAGCGCTTTTTGGCCAACTGGAGCGTAAAGGGGCTGGGGCCTGGCTTTCCCATCGACGCTGTGGAGCCGCTGGGGCCTGGCTGGGTGGCGCGGAGTGCTCGACTTCCCGCACCACGGGGCGGCAAGCCGGTGCAGGTTGTGGAGCAGCAGTTTCTCCGAGGAGAGTGGGTGCTTCGATTGGGCTATCTCGTGGAGGAGCAGCCCGATGGCAGTTTGGGGGGGCGTGCCGGGATGTTCGATGAAGTGATTCGTACGGTCGAGGTGAGTGAGCCGCCCAAGCTTGTGGAGGCTCGCACCGAATGGAAGCAGGCGCCGGATGCCGTGCTCAAAGGAGTTGCCTACGCGCGTCAGCTGGGGCGCATGGGCCG